>JABDRL010000270.1 GCA_013041765.1 Dactylosporangium sp.
CGCTCGGCGGCGGCCTCCGCCGCGGCCTGGGCCGCGGCGATACCCGAACGGATCTGGTCGACTGAGGTATAGGGCTGGACCGGCTCGACGACGGCCATGAACTCGTCGTCGGCCACCACGGCGCGGGCGAGTGCCACGGCGTGCGGGCGCTCGTACGGACCGCAGAGCACCGGTTCCCAACCAGCCTCGTCGTCCAGCGGTCCGATGGTCACGATCCAGGGAAGGTCCACCGCCGGCTGCTCGGCCGGCGGGTTGACGGTGAAGAGTGCGCCCACACCGCCAATGATGCCGAAGAGCGCACCCGCTTAGTGGGCATTTGCCCATTTTGCCGCTGACGCCCGGCACCCGCTCAGAAGTTGGTGAGCGTGCAGCTGATGACGTGCCGGCTGGACTCGACATACACCCGCATCGACGGCAGCTGGAACCAGGTGTTGGCGATGCCTTCCGCGATCGCCTTCAGGTTGTCGTCCAGCCAGGTCTCCAGGATCGCCCAGTCCTCACCGGCCACCGCCGTAGCGAGACAGTCGGCGACGAAGCGCAGGCTCTCGTCGTCGTTGGGAATGATCTCCGAGCCACCGGCCTGGCACATGATCTGGTAGACGACCTCGGCGTTGTTGTACCGGATGAGCGCGTCCAGCCGGCGCTGCTTGCGACTGGTGTCGCCGGCGAGCCCGACATCCACGCTGCCGCCAAGCAGCGGCCTGGTGCGGAACTCCATGTTCCACTTGTCAGCCAGCGCGGCCTGGAAGCTGCCGGGGTCGATCCCGTCGATCGGCTGGGCGCCCCGCCACGGGTCCGCCGGATCGGTGCCGGGCAGGCTCGGTTTGCCGAACTGTCCCGGATCCACCGGAGCCGCCTCGCCGGGGCTCGCCGATCCGGCCGATTCGGCGGCCCCGGTCGTGCCATTGTCGTCGCTGACGCTGCTCAGCACGATGCCGGCGACGATCATCAGGGCGACCACGGCGGACACGGCGGACAGCACCGCGATCCGCCACCATCGGCGCTGGGCCCCCGAGGATGCGGCGTCGGTCGCGCCAGCGACCGCTGCTGGTTCATCTGGTTGCGACACGGGCCAAGTATCCCCACCGGTCAACACGTGGAACACCCACCGGTCACCCCAAAATCAGCGGGTCTGTTCTCGAAACAGCAGCCTGATCCCATGATCTGCCGAGAGACTCGCAGCGGACCGCGGCACTCCACACACCGTACGTGAAACATTCATCGCGGCCGAGACCCGCCTTGGGCCATGATCAGATGAGCGCCGTCGTTCGTCGCACTCCCAGGTACAACTATCTACGGCGTACCGGCGAGTAGCCGCAGGACACTACCGCTTCGTGGCCGCACCCACATCGGCAACCGTAATCGTCTTCAGCTGTTCCACGGTGGGTCGCTGCCCGAGCTTGCGCAGCCGCTGGGCCTGCGCCTTACGGATGGTCTCGAACAGCTTCCTGGCGTCTCGGGCGTTGCCGAAGTTGGCGTCCCGTTTGATCCCGGTGAAGTGGGTCAGCAACAGCGGCGAGACCCCCTCGGACAGGTCGTACTGATCACCGGCCGCCATCCGCTCGGTGATGAGCAGCAACTCCAGCGGAGCGTAGTTGGGAAACTCGATCGTCTTGGCGAACCGCGAGGCCAGGCCGGGGTTGCTCTCCAGGAAGCGCCGCATCTCGCCGCTGTAGCCGGCCGCGATGACCGCCACCTCGTGGCGATGGTCCTCCATCAGCTTCACCAGGGTGTCGATGGCCTCCTGGCCGAAATCACCACCGCTGCCGAAGGAGCGGGCGAGGGTGTACGCCTCGTCCAGGAACAGCACCCCGCCGACGGCCCGCTCGAAGACCTCGGTCGTCTTTTCCGCGGTGTGACCGAGGTACTGGCCGACGAGATCGCGCCGGGACACCTCCTTGAACGGGCCGCCGGGCAACACGCCCAGAGACGCCAGCAGCCCGCCGTAGATACGCGCCACCGTCGTCTTTCCGGTCCCCGGAGGGCCGGCAAAGATCAGATGGTGACCCATGGGGTTGATCGGCAGTCCGGCGCTCCGGCGCCACTCGTTGATCTGGATCTCGTCGATCAGGGCATGCACCTCGGCCTTGACCTCGTCCAGACCGACCATGGTGTCCAGCTGGCCGAGAAGATCGGCCGTGAGCGCCTCGTCGTGCTCCACGCTCGCCCGCGCGGTCTCGGCGCCGAAGGCCCGGCCGGTCACGGAATCGGTCTCCTCGACAATCGTCGGCTCCGCCCCGTCGGCAACCACAATGGCCGGCGTCGCGGTGTTGACCATCGTGCACGACTCCACCGACCCTCGGCATCCTCGACCGAACGAGATGGCCGGCCCCCTGGTGTCCTGGATCCGGCAGCGGGACACCACAGGAGCGCTCTGGTGGGCCACCAGAATGCCCGGGCCGCCCGTCTGGGAAATGTCACATCCCTCGATCACTGGCTTGCCGGACTGATAGATATAGATGCCACGGCCGCCACACCTGGCGATGGTGCAGTTGCGGATCGCTGGGTTCGCCCCGATGCGGATGATCATGCCGTCCTCGGTGAGGTCCATGAATTCGCACGCCTCGACGACGCCCCCGGCGTCATCGGCCACCAGCCCGTACCGGGCTCCAGACACCCGGCAGCGGTCCATCGTCAGCCGGGACTCCTCTGCGGCCGAGACCGCCGCCGCGTGCTGCGAGTCCAGCTCGCAGCCGCTGATCACCACCTCGGCCCGCTCCGCGCTGACCACCGGGGCGTCCCCCGCCTTCAGGACGAGATCCCGCAGGGTCACCCCACCCCGGCGGCACGTCAGGAGCGGGTACTGACCCCCCGTCGCATCGATCGTCACCGTGTCCTTGCCCTCGGCGGCCACCATCGTGAAGTTGTTGCCATTGATGAATATCGCCTCGTAATAGGCCCCCGGAGCGATCGCGATCACATCGCCGTCGGTCGCGGCGCTCAGCGCGTCGCCGATCAAAGGGTACGCACCGCGCTGGGCCGTCGAGACGAGGAGAGTTCTGGCCATAGCGATCAGGGTCACCGCTTCCACGCCGCCGAGAGGAGCAACTGCCTCCGGTAACCTACCGCAGCCAGTGAACAGACCGGTTCCAGCGATCAAGGACTGTCCTGATCATGGACGCTCCGGCGTGCACCGTCAGGCTAGGCTGCATGCGGATTCCGGCACTGTAGATCACTAGGCGAGAGGAGCGGTCGTGGCTGGCTCAGCCTGGACACCGGCAAACCCCCACGAGACCGCCATGCTCGCCGCCGTCAAAACCGGCGATCAGCGGATGTACCTCGCCGCGCTCGCCGCCGCGCCACTCTTGCTGCCCGTCAGCGAGGAAGCCGCGAAAGGCCACGAGCCGATGCGGTGGGCGACCGGGGTGGTGGAGGGCGTCACCTTCCTGCTCGCGTTCACCTCGACGCGGGCCATTGCCGCCAGCATGCCGGAACGGAATGTCCGCTATCGGGTGATGCGCTTCGTCGATCTTGTCGCCGAGTGGCCGGATCCGGCGTGGAGACTGGCGCTGAATCCACAGCTGCCGATCACCGTACATCTGGACGCCCCGACGCTGCACCGCATCCGGGACGCGGTCCCGGATGCGGTGAAGGCCAATACCCCGACCCCGGCGGAGGCCATCCTCTGGTCGGCGTTGCTCAGCGACGACCTCGGGGCCTTCATGGCGACGCTCATCCGCCACACCCTGCTGATTCCGTTGCGGCCGGACGGCGGCCCCTCCCGCGACCCAACCGACCCGGAGTTCCCCTGGGTCTACGGGACCGGCAAGGACGGTCAGCGGGTCATCCCGGTGTTCACCTCCGAACGCCTGCTCCGGCAGACGCTCAAGAACAGCGACGACTTCATCGAACTCGACCTCCTAGCCATCGCGGAGGCCTGGCCGGAAGGCGGGCTGGCCATGGCGGTCAACCCGAATACGCCGCTGGCGGCCGTCCTGGCCCCGGAACAGGTCCGTGGGCTGGCCGGACTGGCCGGAGAGATCCAGGCCGCCGCCGAGGCCGCACTGGCCGAACGGCAGGAGCAGGAGACGCAAGCCACGACGGTACGGCTGCTGTCCGGCGAGGACCCGTTCGACCCGGCGCCCGCGGGATGGGAGCCGGATATCGAGCAACCGGACGACGCCCCGGTGCTCGCCGAGCCCTTGATGCTCCAACTGGCCATTCCCCTGCCGTATCTGGCCGCCTATCTGGAGCAGGACTACGACCGGGCCGCAGGACTCGTGCATCCCCGGCGCGCGGTCGGCACGGAGTCTCCCCTGAGTCTCTACCGACGTCTCGGCCTGCTTGGCGAGGGGTCGCCGTTCACGGCGTCCGACGCCTGGGTCGCCGTGCTGCGGTGGTTGCCCGACGAGGACACTCCGGCCTCCTGGGGACGGGGTGAACCGCGCATGGAATCCCTCACCGTGCCGCACGACGCGGAGATCCACCGCATCCACGCCAATCAGGTAGAAGACCGCATCGCCCGTTATGACGCGGGCGAAGGCCGCTGGCTTCCCCTCCGGGATGCGTAGTAGTGGTC
>JABDRL010000034.1 GCA_013041765.1 Dactylosporangium sp.
TCCGCCGCCGGCACCGCTCCGGGCAACCAGCCGGATTCGTCCTCGGGGTCCTCATCGCCGCCGTGGCCCTGTCGCTGTCGGCACAGGTCGTGGAGGCCGAACGCTCCATCGTCGGCTGGCTGGCCGCCGCCCTGCCCGCCCTGGGGTTCCTCGCCCTCGTGAAGATCATCCTCAGCCGTACCCCCACCAGCCACACGACAGAGACGGACAGGACGACCCCGGTCCCACCCGAGACGACCAGGACGAGCGGGACGAACACCGTCCCGGTCACCGTCCCGGAAACGGGACCGGCCAGGACGACACCCGTACCGACCCAGCTCACAAGCCAGGACGACACCGACGACACCGATGGTGGGGACGAGACGGCCGGTCTCCTCGACCAGGCCCGCGCCCTGGCCGCCGCCCACCTGGCCGAGCACGGCCGACCCATCACCCGCGACCAACTCCGGGCGGGCCTGCGCACGGGTACGAACACCGCGACCGTCCTGCACCGGCAGGTCAGGCAGGACGGCCGTCCCGGACTCGTCCCCGTCCCCAACGGCACCTTCACCCGCGCCAACGGCACCACCCCAGTCGGACCGGAGGTGACCCGATGACCGTGACCGCGCAGCCCCTGCCGCTGGGCCTGGTCGACCCGGCCCCCACCGTCGAGCCGGCCCCGGCCGGCGACCTCGCACAAACCCCACGGGCCGAACCCGCCCCTCGGCCCGGGTCCCGGGCCGCCCGGCTGGCCATGCCCCGCAGTGTGCAGGTCCTCAAAGACCTGGCCGTGGAGTATGGGGTGTGCATCCGCCCGGTGAGCCTGCGGCGCACCGACTTGGACACCGGGCAGACCGAACTGGTCGACCTGCCCTGCGGGGCCACCCGCGAGGACAAATGCCCATCCTGTGCCAAACGCGCCCGGCGGCTGCGACAGGTCCAGATCCGGGAGGGCTGGCACCGCACCGACGAACCCGATCCCGGACCACAGGCGGCCACCGACGAGCAGCGGGCACTGATCGAACTGCGCGCGCACTTCGAATACGAGCGCGCCCGATCCCTGGCGAATGCCGAGTGGCACCAGGTGACCGACCTGGATGAGGGCATCGCGGAGGTGGACGCCCACATCGTCGCCTCCGGCCTGCGCGGGCGGGCGGCCCCCTCGCACACCCCCGACCCGGACGACACCGAGGACGAACCAGCCCAGCAACGGCGGGTACGGTCCACCCGTCGCCGCCAGGATGCCCCGGACCTGCCCCGCCAACGCGTCGACCCGCGCACCGTCGGGCGCACCTACACCGCCCCGGACGGTCGCGAGCATCGCCCGTCGATGTGGCTGACCCTGACCCTGGACTCCTACGGCCCGGTCCACGGCCAACGCCGCAGCAGCGGGGGCAAGCCCATGCCGTGCCCGTGCCGGCACACGCACCCCGACGGTGATCCGCTGCTGGGCACCCCCATCGACCCGAACACCTACGACTACCAGCGGGCGGCCTGGGACGCGGTGCACTTCCCCAGACTGCTCGACCGCTTCTGGCAGAACCTGCGCCGCGCGGTGGGCTGGAACGTCCAGTACGCCGGGTGCGTGGAGCCGCAGAAGCGCCTGGCCCCGCACGCGCACTTCGCCATCCGGGGCACCATCCCCCGCACCCTGCTGGAGCGGGCCGCCGCCGCCACCTACCACCAGGTCTGGTGGCCAACGGTCGACCAGCCCCGCCACAGCCCGGAGCACCCCCCGGTGTGGGACGAGACCAACCGGACCTGGATCGACCCCGACACCCACCAACCGTTGCCCACCTGGGACACGGCGCTGGACGCCATCGACGATGACCCCGACGCCGAGCCCGCCCATGTGGTGGGCTTCGGACCCCAGATCAAGGCCCGGGGCGTCAACCCCGACTCCCGGGACGTCGACCGCACCATCGGCTACATCACCAAGTACGTCACCAAAGCCGCCGCCGACTGCCACCAGACCACCGCCGACGCCCAGCGCGAGCACCTCGACCGCCTCTGGCACGCCCTACGCGTCACCCCCTGCTCGGAACGCTGCGCCAACTGGCTGCTCTATGGGATCCAACCCACCAAGGCCCACGGCAAGCTCCGGCCCGGATGCTGCAAGGGCAAGATCCACCAACAGGCCACCCTCGGCATCGGCGGGCGACGCATCCTCGTATCCCGCAACTGGAGCGGCAAAACCCTCGCCGACCACAGATACGACGCCAAAGCCTGGGTACGCGCCCTGCTCGGCGTCAGCACCACCAGCGACCAGGCCCCGACCCTCCACGACGACCAGGGCCAGCCAACCGGCGACGAATCCGGCAACCAGACCCCGGCCCCAACCGTCGCCTGGGAGCTGGCCCGGCACGACGATCCCGACCTCGAACCCCTCGGCCACCGCCTGCTCCGGGCCATCTCCCAACGCATCCAATGGCGCGCCCAGCGCAACGCCGCCCACCAGCAAGCGGGCGCTGACCCGCCCGACCCCGTTTCGGCAACCGGCATCAACCACGATTCCAGAGAGGAAGTCCTACCGTGCTCGGCCCGCTGATGACGCCCGATGAGGTCGCAGCCCTGCTCAAGACGGAGATCCGGTTCGTTCGTCGACTCGTCGCCGAGCGTCGGATCCCGTTCACCAAGGTCGGCAAGTTCGTCCGCTTCCACCCGGCGGACGTGGAAGCCTTCATCGCCGCTGGCCGGGTCGAGCCTCCCCGGGTGCGTTGGCGGGCGGGGGTGCCGGTCTGATGGCCACCATCACGCGTCGCCGTTTCGGCAAGGTGCGCAAGCTCCCCTCTGGCCGCTACCAGGCATCATTCATCGGTCCGTCCGGTGCTCGGCAGACCGCCCCGGGCACGTTCGCGACGAAGACGGACGCGAACCGCTGGCTGGTCAAGGTCGAAGCGGATCTCGCACGAGGTACCTGGATCGACGAGGAACTTGGACGAGAGACGCTCGGCAACTACACGCGGGCGTGGATCCGTGATCACCCCAAGATGGGGCCACGGTACGGGGAAACCTGCTTGCGCAATCTCCGGCTGCATCTGGCTCGCCTCGACGGGCTACCCCTGCTCGGGGTGACTCCGGCCGTGGTGCGGGAATGGCACGCGGCGGTCATGCGTGGCTCCGGCGGTCACACGTCGATCGCGCAGACGTACCGGCTGTTGCGAGCGGTCATGAATACGGCGGTCCGGGACGGGGCGATCGTGAAGAACCCGTGCCAGATCCCCGGCGCTGGCACCGAACGGGCCAAGGAACGCCCGATCGCCACGCCTGCGCAGGTCGGAGAGCTCGTTGACGCGATCACGCCTCGGTACCGGGCGACTGTGCTTCTGGCGGCCTGGTGCGGTCTGCGGCGTGGTGAGGTGATCGGGCTCATGATCGAAGACATTGACCTGGCTGCGGGCACGGTCACGGTGCACCGGAATCGGGTCGAGCTGCTGGAGACCCGAGAGGCATTCGACGATGATCCGAAGACCGATGCCGGGCGGCGCACAATCGCGATCCCTCCGCATCTGTTGCCGTTCCTCGTCGACCATATGGCGGAGTGGGCCGGCAAGGAGCGGGTGTTCGTCGGGCGCGCGGGTGCGCCGATGCGGGGGGACGCCATTCGGCAAGCCTTCCACCGGGCACGAGTCAAGGTCGGGATGCCGGGCTTCCGGTTTCACGATCTCCGGCACACCGGGCAGACGCTCGCCGCTGCGACCGGCGCGACGCTCAAGGACCTGATGCGTCGGCTCGGCCACGCCTCGCCGGTCGCCGCTCAGCGCTACCTGCACGCGGTCGAGGGTCGGGATGCGGAGATCGCCGCCGCCCTGTCAGAGCTGGCCGTGCACGGCAACGCCGCGAAGCTCCCCCGGTCGATCGTCGTCAAGCACTGATACCCCGGAAGGACAGCATCGGCCCTCGCGGGCAGCGCACCGCTCTTGCTCGACAATGTAGCCGCGTGCAGGGACGTGCAGGGGTGTGCCATACTGGGGCAGTGCCCACCGTGGGAAATGGGGTAGTACGATGACTGAGACCTTGGTGGAACTGGACGAACGGCGCAGGTTGTCTCTCGGCAAGGTGGGTTGGCCGGAACACCGCCGGTACCTCGCCCACGAGGAGTCGGACGGCACGATCGTTCTCGTGCCAGCCAGGGTCATGCCCGAGTCTCAAGCACGCCTACTGGCGAACCGGGAACTTGTCGAGCAGATCGAGCACACACTCGACGATCCCTCCAACCGGGTAAGGCGTGGTCGTCCCGCACGGAAAGGCTGAGCGGTGCTCGAACCGGCCTACGGCGAACACGTCATCCCAGTACTCGACGCAATCGAGAAGGATCCAACTCGACAGGCGCTCTGGAACGCCATCTGCGACGTGATTGATTTGATCTGCGACCACCCGGACAGCGCCGAGGCACGGCGGGAAGCGATTCGGATGCCAAGCGGCCGAACTGTCTGGCAGGTTCCGATTCGCTGCCACTTGGAAGATGACAACTGGGTCCTCTTGTGGAAGCCCGAAGGACCAGATGCGACGATCGTCTACGTCGGCTCGGCAATGTTCCACTGACCGCCCCGGGCAGAGGCACGGATGACGTTGGGGCACGCGGGGGGCACGACAGCCTTCCGCACCCCTTCTGACCTGCGGTTGTCTAGATCCCTGAAAAGCGGAAGGTCGGCGGTTCGACCCCGCCCCTGCCCACAAATCACCTTTTACCTGCGGTTACGTGGAAGGCCCTGCCCCCGCGGAGAGGTGAAAATCCCTCGATAACCATCCGCTTGGCGCTCCCACCGCTGGTTTCCGGCAGGGAACCCATTGAATTCTGACTCGACCACCTGACACGGTCGACAAACCACCAACTTCTGGTCATATTTTTGACTATGGCCCCAACCATCATGCCCCTGGGCGAGGCGAAGACCTGGAGGCGCCGGAAGAGACCCTGGCTATCCTGTCAAACCCCGACACGCTGCGCCGCTTGGCCGATTCAGACGCCGAACTCGCTCGGGGCGAAGTCGTCACCGCCGATGAACTCGCCGCGGCCATGGCCGCCCGCCGACGCGACACCGCAGTATGACGACCGACCGGCACGAGCTACGAACCTCACCCACCGCCCGCGGAGGCACCTACCGGATCATCTGCCGCATCGACGACGCCGCGAAGACCGTCACCGTCACCGTCGTCGACATCGACCACCGCAGCGACGTCTACCGCACCCGGTAGCCACGGAACGAGGAACCTCACCTGCCGGGCATCCCGCTCGGGGCACCCCGCCCAGGGCATGACGCCGTTCCGCCGACATTTCACCCAACAAACCAAAGGGTGTCATATATCACACTCAAAATCACGGATCGCCAGAACCGCTGTGCCACCGCAGCCCATCGGAGCCGATCAACGCGGCACTCCGCCAGGCAGTGCGGCGGCCCCGTCAGCAGCCGGACCCCTGAGCCCGGTGACGCAGCGTCGCCGCCGTGGAGCCCGCGAGCATCAGCAGGCACTCCGGAAGCATGCCGTCCTCGATGGCCACACCGAACAGCGCCACCCCCGTCGGCTCATCCTCGTTGACGTAAGCACTGATGAACCGGGCGACCCAGCGCGCATCATAACCAGCGCCATCGATATTCGGGAAGTCCAGCCGCCACGGCCCCCGTTCCAGCCCGTCACCCACCATCGCGGCGGCCAGACGCCACGCGACGTTGTAGGCGGCGTCCACCCCGCCTCTGTCAACCACTTTGTCGAACACTCCGGTCACGGCGTTCCCGTCACCGTCAAGCGCGGAACAGAGTATCGAGGCGGCATCAGCGCTGGCGTAGTCCTCCACGCAACGCAGCGTAGGCAGCACCGTCAAGCCACGCCAATCTACCCGGTTCGCGGCGGTGTGGCCGTATCCGGCGGCGACCGGATGGCGGCCAAACATCCAACTGCCCCTTGCCAGCATCCAGTTAGTCCTGTGCGCTAGCCGGAGAAGCGGTTAGGGTGCCCTCGGCACTAGTGTAAGGAGACTCGGACATGCGTGCTCGACCGGCGCGAACCGCGACGATCCTTGCCCTGTTGGGATTGGTCCTGCTCGCGGCGTCCTGCGGAAGCTCGGAGCCGACGGATTCGTCGGCAACGGCGTCACCGTTGACGGCCAAGCTCTACGGGGCTGACGCCAACATGAGCAACTCGTTCGGCGACGCGTTGAAGGACCGACCTGGGGCTCTGCTCGGCATGAAGGGAACGACTCCGCTCACGCCGCTCTCAGCGGACTTCAAGAGTCGACTCCTCGATGTCGACCCTCAACTCTCCCACTTCAACTACACCGGCGAGACCTACGATGCCGTCGCCATCGCCGCGATCGCCGCCGAGTACGCGCAGACCTCGGATCCCGCCACCATCGCCAAGCACATCGTCGGGGCGACCACCGGAGGCACCGCCTGCGCCACCATCGCGAACTGTCTCGAACTCGCCCGTCAGGGCAAGGACCTGCAGTACCGCGGGATCGCGCTCCGCCACAGCGGGCTGACCGACGTCGGCGAGCCCTCGTCCGCCACCTACGGCACGGTCAGTTTCGCCCGCGACAACCACATCGACGACTACCGGACCGAGTTCGTGGCCGTTGGCGACAAGAAGGGGCAGAGCACGACGCCTTCTCCGCCGCCGGCCAAGGCGAAGCGGAACACCGGTCCGTTGAAGATCGGTGGGCTGCTGCCCCACACGGGCCGGCTGGCGAGCTTCGGGCCTCCGCTGGCCGCCGCCGCCAAGTTGGCCGTTGACGAGGTGAATGCCGCCGGCGGTGTCCTCTCCTCGAACGTCGCCTGGATCGACGGCGACGACGGCACCAACCCGGAGATCGCCCTGGCCACGGTTGACAAGTTGGCCGCCCAGGGCGTCCAGGTGATCATCGGTGCGGGGGCTTCCAGCACCACCAAGGCGGTCATCCCGAAGATCGCGTCGATCAGTCGCATTCTGATCTCTCCGGCGTCGACCTCGGACGAGCTGACCACGGCCGAGGATGCCGGCATGTTCTTCCGGACAGCCCCGCCGGACACGCTTCAGGGCAAGGCGCTCGCCGACGTCATCATGCGTGACGGGCCGCGCCGCGTCGCCATCGCGGCACTCGACGAGACCTACGGCAACGGGCTGTCCCAGACGGTGCAGTCCAACCTGCTGCTCGCGGGTCTACCGGCAGCGGATGTGCTTCGGGTGACGTATGCGGCAAAGGACACCTACGACCCGGCGGTCGACGTAGGGGCGATCTTCAATCCGCTCGCCGCCGATATCAAGGCGTTCGAGCCCGACGCGATTCTCATCGTCGGATCGGATGAGTCGTCCTACCTCATCCGATCTCTGCTGACGGAGTAGCCAGGGGATCGCCGAACGTGCCATGGGAGCCTACGGTTACCCGCAATGATCCTGACCTCTGGAGGGCGAGCAGATGAGTGAGAACGAGGCGGTCGAAACCCGTGGTGACGACCGCGCCGAGCTGATCGTCGGCGACACCAACCGCGACGGCAAGCCCGACCTCTGGGCAGTCGACACCGACGGCGACGGCAAGCCCGACCTCTTCCAGTTTGACACCGACGGTGACGGGGTCGTGGACATCACGGTCGTGGACCGCGACCAGGACGGCAAGCCGGACGCCGTGATCAACGGCGATGGCGGGCATACCCCAGCCGCCTGAGCACACGAACGGCTCTGTCCGCCCAGCGTCGCCCCGCCAACGGCTGTTCCGGTGGGGCGACGCGATCACCGTTGGTCCACCGGTGGTCCAGGATCGTCTCGTACCGTGAGCGGCTGGCCAGCACCTCCTGGTGCGCCAGCGCGACCGCGGAGCAGTTGGTGTCGTGGTTGCTACGGCTCAGCGCGACGGCCAAGCGTGCCTGCGCGCGTTGCAGCTGGCGGATCGTCGCACGGAGATTCCAGGCCGTGCCGTACAACCTGATGGTTCCGACCGGCCCTTTCCCCACCGTCCACCAGGGAATCTGGGACATCGCGTCTCGCCGCGCCATGACCCGGTCGGCGTGTGAGCGCAGGGCGACGAGTTCCATCGGGGTGGCGATCTGCGGATCATCCAGCCGTTGCAGGCACTCGATGTAGTGCTCGGCTTCCCGGTACACGGCGGTCTTCACCATGGCCAGCACGAGCAGAAGCGGCGGCACCCCCTTGATCAGTATCTCCGCGAGCACGCCCAGGCCGTCGGTCAGCATCGGCGAGTTCCAGGTGAAGTGGCACAGCCACGCGCCGGCCAGGCCGATCAGGGCCACGGCGATGCGCCGCGGCCACGACCACCGGTGCATGAGTACGGCTTGGGCCAGGCCCACCCCGGCGAGCGCCGTGAACACGGTGTGGCTCCAGAACCCGGCGACGAAGCCTCTGGCGATGAAGGTCTCGATCACCGGCCCCAACTGATCGCCCTCGGCGGTGGTCGCCACGGCGTTCGCCGCGTAGAAGACGTCTTCCACGACCTGGAAACCCAGACCGACGACCGCGCCGTAGGCCAAGCCGTCGACCAGGCTGTTGATCTGGTTGCGCGCGACCATAACGATCATGAGAATTCCCAGCACCTTGGCTGGCTCCTCAATGGTCGGCCCGACGATCGCCGGCCCCCAGCGCGCGGCAAAGGCCGGTGAGGTGGTCTTCGCCAGGATGGAGTCCAGGGCGGGATTGCCCGTGATGGCCACGGCCAGGGCCACGCAGCCGCCCCAGAAGAACGCGACGGCGATCAGCGTCTTCGGTTCCGGCTCAAGGTAGTCAACGGTGCTGATGAAGACGAAAAACGGAACGGCGTACGCGGCGAACAGCACGATCGCCGCCGTTGTGGCCCGGGGATAGGCCATCAGAGCGGCCCACAGCTGTGCCAGGACCAGGCACCCCCCGCCCGCTATCAGGAGCGCGAAAATCCATTCGGCGGGAGTGCGCGGGATTCTTCTCCGGGACCAGTGGAAAGCCCTGATCGCTGGCGCGGGACCGCTCATCGCGCTCCCCGCAGTGCCAGGCTCGCGAAGGTCTCGTCGATGGTGGCCGCCGTGGCCTCCAGCGCGGAGGCGCTGCCGATCACCACCGCCTCGACCGCCGACGCGCCTTCCAGCACCAGCACCACGTACCGACCATCAAGATCATCCTGGTGAAGCGTGAAGCTGCCGGTCCTGCCGGCGGTCCCCTCGCTGGTACGCATGCCGGTTTCGTCCGCACGCAGCCGGACCTGGCCGAGGCGGCCGAGGCGGCGTTGCATCCTGGCAGCTGCCTCCCCGAGAGATCCGCTGTGCGGCGACACCCAGATCGTGTAGGTCACCTGGTGCCCAGCGTCAACGACGAACCGGGCCTGAGCCATGGTCTTGCCTGGCCGGCTGAACCCGACATCCAGAAACGCTCCCGGTGGGGGGACCATCTCAATGCCCCTGCCGACCCGGTAGGAGACTCCGGTGTTCCACCGTTGCCGCCCTGGAATCTGCTGATCGATCCAGGGAAGCCCGGCACCGGCCAGTACCAGCAGGCCCAGGATCGCGAGGCTACCAACTGTTGTGCGCCGCCGTGTGATGTCGCCATCCATGCACAGACGTTACCGTTTGTCAGATCCACTCACACAGTCCGTGGATACCGCAGGTGTCCGGCGTTTCCCGGGTGCTGCCGAGTTATCGCAGCTTGCGCTGCATGTAACTACGCCATTGGGAGGTCAGAACCGACAGGGTGACACCCAGCGTCGCGCGGATGTTGGCGTCTTGGTCCTTGACGCCCTGAAACGACTCGTACAGGGCGATCAGACGCTTCTCGCCGTAGCGCTCAGCGATCATCTTGCAGGCCAGCCAGGCGGTGATGTAGTTCGTGGTCTCCGCGTAGAACGAGGGGTCCTGGGGGAAGGACATCGGAAGGGTGGTTTCCCGCATGGCCTTCTTCAACGCCGAGGCCGCAACGTCTTCCTGCTTGTAGGCCACGTACTCCGCGAAACCCTCCACGACCCACCGGGGTGTCGCCCCGACCGTGACCGGCCCCATCGCCGCGTGGACGAACTCGTGCGCCAGGTCGTGAGCCAGTTCCTCCGGCTGCGCGGACAGCTGCTGGGGGTTGAATACGACGCGGGTAGTCGCGAACATCCCGTTTTCGTACCAGTCGGGTACCCGGTCGTAGTACGGCACCGCGATCGCCGCGACCTGGGCGATCCGGTCCGGAGCATTGGCGAAGTACGCGTCGAAGATGCGACGTTCCTGGACGGCGGTCACCAGCACCTTGCCGTCCCACCCGGTCGGCCGGACGGCGTAGACCCGGTCGAGGCCTTCTTCCGCCAACTGGAGCAGGTAGTCCGCCCGGGCGGTGTCCTCGGCGGAGAACACCGCGACGACCCGTTCCGACCTGGTGACGGCGATCGGTCCGGCGTCCCAGGCCTGGCCGTTGGCGCCGTACGGCAGGTCCTTGTCAGATGCTTCGTCCGCGATGACCCACTGGTCACCTATCTGGCCGATGATGGGAACCCATGGGGTGACCACCGTCTTGGAGTCGACGCCGGTCACCTTGTAGCGCACCGTGACGCCGGGGGCGTACGCCCGGGCGTGGAAGCGGAAGAGGATCCGATACGGGATGGCCTTCGCATAGCTGAAGTTGGGTTCGACGACGTAGGACAACTCGCTCAGGGGCATGCTCACCAGGTTGTGGAACAGCACTTCCTGCCGCCGCACAAAATCCTGGTCGAAGGGGTCGACGTCAGCCATGAACGCGGCCTCGTCCCGCGCCCGCACGGCAGCGGCGCGGCGGTCCAGGACCCCCTGAATCGCCGTGACCGTTGATTCGGCCCGGAGTCCGTCGATCCAGATCGCCTCGGACGCCGCGTCGGGAGCCGTGGCCACCGCGATCGCCCCGACGCCGGCAAGGGCCCCCAACATCGCCAGCAACGCCGCCAGTACGCCGACCAGCATCCGGGGGGAAGTGGCCCGCACCCCGCCTGAAGTCGCCGCTAGGCCCCCAGGACCCGCATGGACGCGGAATGCCGGGTACCCCTGCGGAAGTGGCCTGAGGGCCGGCTCAGGGCGCGGTGCGGGGGGCGTGCCCGGAGCCCGGACGGCCGGGGGCATGGGGGCGGTCACCGGGGCCGGCCACGACGGCGGTGTGGCGGACTGTGGCGGACCAGGAGGTGCTGGCTGTTCGGGGGCGAGCGCGGAGAGGAGGCCAAGAGGCGGAGAGCCGGGCTCGGTTGGCGTCACACGCACCTACCAGCGTTGAAGTGACCTGGGGCACAGATCATGATCCTGTACCACAACGCGGTTTGTCGAGCACCCGGCGATCCGCGTGGCCGCCAGTCATCAGCCCAACGTTACGAGTTCCGCGGTCAGCACATTCGCCAGCACCGGTCCGTCCGCCTTCACCTGCCGCAGGAACCACTTCTGCAGCGGGCTGCGGTTCTGGTTGAACTGCCACGGTCCGCGCGGGCTGTCGATCTGCCCCAGCTGACTGATCGCGTTGTTGATCCCGAGCGCGGTGTCGTCGTCCTCCGCGAGCGCCAGCGACTGGTCCAGCACGGTCCCCATGTCGTAGGCAGAGACGGCGAGCGAGGACGGTGCGACGTGGAACGCCTTCTGGTAGTCCGAGACGAACCGGCGGTTGCTCAAGGTGCTCAGATCCGAGGAGTAGTTCATCGCGGTGTAGATGCCGGTGGCGGCATCCCCCTGCTGGGTGAGCTGTTCCCCCTCGGTCAGCAGACCGGGGCCGAAGATCTTCAGCGTGCGGGGGAGTTCCGCGGCCTTGAGCTGCTTGACCGCTTCAACAGCGGCCGAGCCGGTGTACAAGCAGAACAATGCGCCGACGGCTGGTTCCTGGAGTTCGCCCAAGCGGGTCGAGAAGTCCTTGGTTCCCGGCGTGCTGTAGACCGGCTGGCGGTAGACCGTTCCCCGCGCGGCCGTCAGTTCCTCGACGAAGCCACGGACATCGTCCAGGACGCCAGGGGCCTCCTCGGCGAGAATGAACACTGGCCCGTCCGCGTTGTTGGCCACCCACCGGCCCAGGGCCCGGCCCGGCTCGTCGGTGATGAACCCGGTGCGCCAGATGTAGTTCGCGGTCTGCAGGGCCGCCAGCGAGGGGCTCGGGGTCACCAGCGGGACCTGCCCGGCCTCGACCGTGTCCTTTACCGCCGCCAGCGCCTGCGGGTTGGAGATACCGGCCAGAATTCGGACCTTGTCCTTGAGGAGCTGTTCAACGGCGGCTTTGGCCGTCTCGGGAGTTTCTCCCTCATCCACGGTCACGAGACGGATCGGGTGGTTACCCAGACGATCGTCGTGATCCTTGAGGTACATTTGAAATCCGTTGAGAATTTCATCCCCGAGTCCGCCGTTGGCACCGTTCTGTGGCACGACGAGGCCGATACTGAGTGTTTCGGCTGTTCCCTGGCCTGATCCACCTGCGGTTGACTTGCTTGAGCAGGCGGAAAGCATAGGCGCCAGCGAACCTGCGGCCCCGAGTGCGGCAACCAGTCGAAGCGCCTGGCGCCGATTGAGCTGCGACAACATGGGCTCCTCACGCCAGGGTGGAACAACATACGGGAACGGCGACGGACCAGCGACTGCCCGGCCCGAAAGGCGTTCTACCCGCTTCACGGCTCGGAGTCAACGCAGTGTTCCATATATTGCCGGAGCGATGCGTCGTACAGGTAGTCCGTTGGTCCATGCCGGGTGGGCACTCGATGACGGCGTGCGCCAGGATGGATGACATGGTAGACGAGGAACAGCAACGACAGCAGCCGGACGAATCCCAAACCGTGCTGGTGGTCGGCCCTGACGGACAGCCCCTGGGAACCATGGCTGTCGATGAGGTCCCAGTCGAGGACGACGCGGAGGATCCGGCCCGGCTCATCGAGCAACCTGCCAAGGTCATGCGGATCGGCAGCATGATCAAGCAGTTGCTCGAGGAGGTCCGGGCCGCCCCCCTCGACGATGCTGGGCGCACCCGCCTCAGGGAAATCCACAAGCGCTCGATCGTGGAGCTGGAGACCGGGCTCGCCTCGGAACTTCGCGAGGAGCTGGAGCGGCTGTCGCTGCCGTTCGCCGACGACGCCGTGCCCAGCGAACCCGAGTTGCGTATTGCTCAGGCCCAGCTCGTCGGCTGGCTGGAGGGTCTGTTCCACGGTATTCAGGCGGCTCTGGTCGCCCAGCAGATGGCCACCAGGATGCAACTCGAGCAGATGCGGGCCGGTCGCCCGGCGCTTCCGGTCAGTCCGGGGACGCACCCCGGCGCCGCCGGCCAGCTCGGCGCGCGCCTTGGCGGCGAGGACAGTACCGGTCAGTACCTCTGAGTTCCGGACGTTCTTTACCCGGATGTCATGGCCACGCCCCAGTTCGCGGGGTACGGTAACTCCCCCGCGCTGGCAGGAGAGTGCAGATGACCAGGCCAGGGTTGCCCAAGCTCATAGCCACCGATCTCGACGGCACCCTGGTGCACAGCGATGAGAGCGTCAGCGGCCGCACCCACGAGGTTCTGGCCCGGGTACGGGCCGCCGGCATCCGTGTCGTTGGCGCGACCGGACGCGGGCTTCGCCTGATCGAGCTGGTCCGCCAGGACATCCCGTCGGCGGAGCACCTGGTGTTGGGTGGTGGGGGCCAGGTCGTGGACGTTACCGATCCCGGCCGCCCGGTGATCCTGCGCGACGAGCGCATCGACGGTGCCGTTCTGGGCGATATCTTCGCGACGATCGAGGCCGAGGTCGGTCCGCTGTCGGTCCTCGTCGAGGCCGGCGACCACCACAACGCTCCGTTGTGGGGCGATCCGGACCCCGCCTGGAAGTACCCGGACCTGTTCGAGGCCAAGACGCGCGCGGAGGCGCTGGCGGTCCCGGTGATCAAAGGGTTCGCCCGGCATCCCCGGCACGACGTCGACGCGCTGCTGGTCGTCGCCCGTCGGCTGATCCCGCCGAGAATCGCCTCCATCACGCAGGCCGGCCTCGGGTACATCGAGATCTGCCCACCGGGGGTGGACAAGGCCACCGGGCTGGCCGTGGTCGGCGCGGCTCTCGGCGTCGACCCCGACGACGTGCTCGCCTTCGGCGACATGCCCAACGACCTGCCGATGTTGCGGTGGGCAGGGTTCGGCCGGATCGCCGTCGCCAACGCCCATCCGCTGGTGCATGCCATGGCCGATGCGGTGACCGCGAGCAACGATGCGGATGGCGTCGCGGCCTACCTCGAACGGCTGCTCGGCTAGCGTGGTTCCAGGACGTCCCGTCCACCGAGGTAGGGCTGGAGGGCCTTGGGCACCCGCACCGATCCGTCCGGCTGCTGGTGGTTCTCCAGGATGGAGATGATCCACCGGGTCGTGGCGAGTGTTCCGTTGAGCGTCGCCGCCGGGTTCGTCCGGCCCTCGGCATCGCGATAGCGAATGCCCAGGCGCCGGGTCTGGAAGGTGGTGCAGTTCGACGTGCTGGTCACTTCGCGGTACCGGCCCTGGGACGGCACCCAGGCCTCGCAGTCGTACTTGCGGGCCGCGCTCGATCCCAGATCCCCGGCTGCGACGTCGATGACCCGGTAGGGCACCTCGACCGCCGCGAGC
This sequence comes from Dactylosporangium sp., assembly GCA_013041765.1. Classification (GTDB taxonomy): domain Bacteria; phylum Actinomycetota; class Actinomycetes; order Mycobacteriales; family Micromonosporaceae; genus JABDRL01. The sequence goes on from JABDRL010000034.1 coordinate 14,458, forward strand.
ATCGCCTCTTCCCAGGCGAGCAGCCGCAGGTGCTCGGCCGAGGCCTCCTCCGGCCGGCAGTACGAGAACATCTCGACCTTGTCGAACTGGTGCACCCGGAGGATGCCCCGCACGTCCTTGCCGTAGGAGCCAGCTTCCCGGCGGAAGCAGGAGGACCAGCCGACGTACCGGCGAGGTGCTTCAAGATCGAGGATTTCCCCGGAGTGGTACGCCGCGAGCGGCACCTCCGACGTTCCGACGAGGTACAGGTCGTCCGCTGGCAGATAGTAGATCTCGCTGGCGTGGGCTCCCAGGAACCCCGTGCCCTCCATCGACTCCGGTTTGATCAGCACCGGGGGAATCACCGGCGTGAACCCGGCCGTAACGGCCTGGTGCATCGCCAGCTGGAGCAGGCCGAGTTGGAGCAGGGCGCCCACACCTGTCAGGTAGTAGAAACGGGCTCCGGAGACCTTCGCTCCCCGCTCGGTGTCGATGGCCCCGAGCAACTCGCCGAGTTCCAGGTGGTCCCGGGGCGCCTCGATCACCGGAGGTTGCCCGACCTCGCGCAGCACGACGTAGTCGTCCTCGCCGCCGGCCGGAACCCCGTCCTGAACGACGTTGGAGACGACCAGCTGTGCCCGTTTCAGCTCCTCCGCCGCGAGGCTGACGGCTGTTTCCGCCTCCTTGACCCGCCGCGACAGATCCTTGGTGCGGACCAGCAGCGCCGCCCGTTCCTCCCCGCCGGCCGTGGAGATCTGGCGGCCCAGATGCTTCTGCTCGGCCCGGAGTTCCTCGAAGCTGGCGACGGCGGACCTGCGCGTCTCATCGGCGCTCAGCAGGGCGTCGACGGCGGCTTCCGACTCGCCGCGCACACGTTGACTCGCCCGGATCGTGTCCGGGGCTTCTCGAAGCAGTCGCAGGTCAATCACGAAGGGCAGCCTACCGTTCGATGTTTCCGACATTCGCCCTGCGCTCCCGCAGCGGGGGGCAGGCGGCGACAAACGCTCCCAAGAGCATGACGACGGCGACGATGGCGTAGATCACGCCGCTACTCCAGCGCACCGCCATCGGCGCCGCGTCCGGGGTCTGGCCGAGTACCGACTCCAGCAGGATGGCCGGGCTGTCGGTGAGCCGGACCAGCATCGCCACGATGATCCCGGCGACGCCCGTGGCCCAGGCGATGCCGAGCACGCGGACGGACGGCCCGAGCGTCACGGGCAGGGCGATCACGCACACGAACACCGCGATCAGTGTCATGGCCCCGATGATGTAGATCGTGCCCCAGGTCGGGATGTCGGCGATCCCGACGTGCACGGTCGCCGACTCCTGGAGATCGATGCACTGCCAGTCGACCATCAGCGAGACGAACACCAGCAGGGCGCCGCCCCCGGCGAGCAGGATGGCGACCAGGTCGCGGGCCGGAGGCACCATGGGCAGTGTCGATCGACACTCCGCGGCCCCGGACGCGTCCCGCCGTCCCGGCTCTGCCGGGCCGTCCGTGACGTCCGGAAAGGGAATCCCGCTGACTGGCCGTCCCATCGTCCCGGTGCTCATCGCGTCTCCTTTCGGTCGTGCCGCATATCGGAAATATCCTTCGATCGGTCGCATCATGACACCTGTCACACACCCGGGTGGGCCGGACGCACCGGCAGACCCTCAATCGCGTGATCAAGACCCGCCCCATTGCCTTCCCGGAGGACAATGGGCACGTGTCCGTCAGCATGAGTCCCCGGCGATTCGAGGACCTGGTCGGCGACGCGCTGGATAGAGTCCCCTCCAGCCTGCTCGCGTTGCTGGACAACGTCGTGATCCTCGTCGCGGACGACCCCCCGGAGGATGCCCCTGACCTGCTTGGACTCTACGAGGGCCATGCGTTGACCAGCCGTGGCTGGAACTACGGCGGCGTTCTGCCCGACCACATCACCGTCTACCGCAACCCGATTCTTGAACTCTGCTCGACAGAAGCGGACGTGGTGGACGAGGTCACCATCACCGTCGTCCACGAGATCGCCCACCACTTCGGCATCGGTGACCAGCGACTGCACGACCTCGGATGGGGCTAGCCGTCGCCGGCCGCCATCGCCACCTGGAAGGACCTACATGCACAGCGACATCTTCAACGCGGAGAGCACGGCCCAGCCACCGGCCCAGCCCGGCATCCACCTGCAGCACTCCAGGTGCGTCAAGCACACCGTCAGCGGCGAGGCGATCGCCCGGCAGGGCACGATGGTCGCCTACCGGGGGAACCTCCAGTTCGAGGTCAAGGGCCAGGGAGTCGGCAACCTGCTGAAGCGAGCGGTCACCGGCGAGGGCCTGGCGCTGATGAGTGTCCGGGGGCAGGGCGAGGTCTGGTTCGCCGACCAGGCCAACAACTGTTTCCTCATCGACCTCAGCGAGAACGACGCGTTGTCGATCAACGGTCGCAACGTGCTGTGCTTCGACTCGACGCTCCGCTACGACATTCAGATGGTCCGCGGGGCCGGGATGTTCGCTGGCGGGCTGTTCAACTCCGTCTTCACCGGTACCGGCAGGCTGGCCATCAGCTGCGACGGTCAGCCGATCATCATCCCGGTGACGCCCCAGGCTCCCGTCTTCGTTGACACCGACGCGGTCGTCGGTTGGTCCGCCACCCTGCAGACATCGATCCACAAGTCGCAGAGCCTCAGATCCATGCTGCGGGGCGGCTCCGGTGAGCTCTTCCAGTTGGCGCTGCACGGTCAGGGTTTCGTCATCGTGCAGCCGAGCGAAGGGGTGAAGCCGGCAGCCGCACGCTGAGCCCGCGCGGTCATTCGGGCTGGCCGGACCGGAGCCGGGTCAGCCACTTGGCGGCGTCGGCGAAGTCGGCATCGGTCACCCCGGCCGGCGGCACGACCCGCTCGCCGTACTCCGTCTCGGCCCGGGGGTACGACCCGAGAAACCGGACGTCCGCGCACACCCGTCGCAGTCCGGCCAGGGCCTCCCCAAGGCGGGCCTCCGCGACATGCCCGTCGCAGTCCAGGAAGAACATGTACCGCCCCAGCCGTTCCCCGGTCGGGCGGGATTCGATCCGGGTGAGGCTGATGCCCCGCACGGCCAGTTCGGTCAGCACGGCCAGGAGCGCCCCGACCCGGTCATGGGCGATGGACACGGCCAGCGTCGTGACGTCGTCTCCGGTCGGCGGCGGGGGTGGCGCCGGCCTGCGGACCAGGGCGAAGCGGGTCATCCCGTTGGGATGATCGGCGATGTCCTTGGCAAGCACGGTCAGGCCGTAGCGAACCGCCCCGATCGGGGCGCAGATGGCGACCTTGTGGCGCCCCTCGGCGACCCCGGCCGCGGCCGCCCCGTTGGACAGCACATCGACGATCGCGGGTTCTCCCAGGTTGGTCCGCAGCCACCGCCGGCACTGAGCACTGGACTGGGGATGCGCCGCGACCTCGCCGATGGTGTCCAGGGGGCGGTTCTCCCTGGATACCAGGACGAACTGCACCAGCAGCACGACCTCACGCATGATCATGAGCGGGGAACCGGAGGCGAGTTCGTCCAGGCTCACACCGATCTGGCCACCGATGGAGTTCTCCACCGGCACCAGGGCCGCATCGGCCTGGCCGGAGCGGACCGCGTCCAGCGCCTCCGGGACGCTTCTCGCCGGAGTGCACACCCCAGCCTCGGCTTCGGGAATGGTGCGCAGCGCCTGCTCGGCGAACGTCGATTCAGGGCCGAGATAGACAAATCGGGTCGGTGAAGCCGGCATGGCGACAAGCCTACGTCTCACCGGCGGCCGGTCCTGCCCAACCGGCGGGTTCGAGTGTCCGGGCAGCCCGGACACCGTTCCGGGAGCCCCGTCACGCCTCGGAGATCCGGTGTCCGGCGTCCACCAGGGCGGTGACCGCCTCGGTGAGTCGTACCGCGGGAACGAGCACGTAGTCGGAGTCGTGCGTCGAGAATGCGAAAATGTTCACCCTGGCCTCAGCCAGCGGCCCGGCCAGGGCGGCCAGCGTCCCGGTCTGGGCGAGGCTGACCGGTCCGGCCCGAAAACACCGCCACAGCGTATCGACGACGGTGCCCTCTGGCATCCGGCCGCTGGGGCACAGCACCGACATCTCGTCCGGGGTCCACGTCACCGAAACGACATCCGCCGTCGAACCGCTGAGGCTCGGCGGTATGGGCGATCCAGCTGGCAAGCGGCAGACCGCGTACTCCCCGGGCAGTAGGTGAAGATCCAACATGGCAAGGAGCGTACGGGGTGTTTGGCCCCTGTCAGATGCTGCTGAAGAAAGTCAGCGATCCCGTCACCGCGTTGTCCTCAATCAGCGGCGTCGCCACAGCGTCAAGCGTGCAGGCACCCTCAGTTCCGTGTACTCTGAGTAATCCTCGGGACAGGCGGCCCGAAGCCAGCGCCAGCAGCGGCGGAATCTTACTGATCTCTCCATCGGCGATCGGACCGCCATCGGCGAAGTCGATCAGCCGCAGTACCCCGTCCAGCAAATCCCGCCCGACCGCCTGATGATCAAGACCGAGTAGGCGTTCAAATGGTGTTGAAATCGCAACGATGACCGCCTCCGTGTCGAGAACAAGGCAGTGTTCTTCGGCCTCGGAGACGGCTGTCGTCCATCGCTCCAGAGAGGTTGTTCCCCGCCGACGTGCATGCGTCAGGTGGGGTTCGGAAACCGATAGTTCAAGGCGCGGCACGCCTCAGACGTTACCGGGGAGTTGCCTTCTTGTCAGCGCCGACCTGCCCGTCGTCCGAGTACCACCGGTACCGGTCGGCCAGGGCGACATACGGCTCGTTGACCCAGGTCCGGGGATGGCTGGCCACGGCGAATACCTTCTCAACCGTTGTGGGAGCCAGCCGGCGGCCCCTGGCCTTCAACACTCGATGGAGGTCCTGGTAGCTGGTGACGAGGCAGCCCTTCGGCATCCCGTAGAACACGATCGTTCCGCTACCGGCGAACGCCAGCACCGGCATGACCGGGATGGACACCCCGGCCTTGCGGGACAGAGCATCGGCCGCGACCTGCGCGTTCTTTCTCGCCTCCGCGACGTAGCGGGGACGCATGCCATCGACCTGAACGACGTCACCAGCGAAGCTGATGCGGCTGCGCCCATGGTCCTTGACCGTCACGGCGAACACGCCGCCGGGGCCAACGGCCAGGAAGGTCGCGCGTTCGGACTCGCTGCTCTCCTTCAAGTCAAGCACCCGCCAGTCTCTCCCGAGCGCGTCCATTCGCTGGGCGAGTCGCTGACGGGCGGTCTCGGCTTTGCGGGCACCTCGCTCGGCACGCCGCTGCCGCATCCACCCGATGGGGGACGGGCGCACTGCCTGGCCCTCCGATCGGAGTCCGTCCCGGGGGACGGGAAGCCGGCGGTCGGTTCTACTTGTCCACAGCAGTTCGCTCATCGTGTACCTCCTCGTGGATCGGGGGGTATAAATACCATACGTGATGGATCACACACGAAGCGAGTACACGAGGGGGAGTGAGCGCGAATGACAAGCGTGAATCTGACATTCACGCGGGAGCAAAACTGCAACAATATGCACAAGCGGGCATCTCGGGCACCGGGATCGAGCGATATCCCGGCCGGTCTCAGCGCAGCGGAATCTGGCGCCCCAGCAGCCCTTGCCGGGCCCGCCGCTCCGCGACACTCAACGCATCGGGTACGGCGAGGGCCGCAGCGTACCGCTCTGCAAATCGCGCAGCCGGCGCTTCCCAGGCCTCAGGGCCCGCCTCCGGCGGCACGTCCCAGACGGGAACGAGCCGGCCGTGCGCCCGGAACATGCCCGCGAACCGGGTTCCGTCGCCCCAGGTCAGCTCACCGGCCGAGGCGAGTCGGGCCAGTGCCCGCAGGGCCAGGTCCTCGTCCTCGCCCAGAACCCACCGCACATGGGCCCGTTCCGGAGGTCTGCACCAGTACCCAGCGGGAGCCGCGGCCAGCGCCGCGGTCGGGTAGATCGAGGCATTCGCGCGATCCAGCGAGGCCCGCACGTCGGAATCCTCCGCCGGGTCCGTATCCAGCCAGAAGTCGAGCCCGCTGTGCACAGTGACGTCGAGGGGCAGCGGCTCCAGCACGTCCTGGAGGCGCGGCCCGGCACCTGGCAGCGCGGGGGTCTCCACGGTCTCTCCCGGAGGCGTCCGTAGCGCGGCCAGCAGGCTCGCCGCGAGGTCGCGGGAGACGTCTCCAGACTGCTGGTGGCGCTGGAGTCCGAGCAGGACCTGCCCGTCGGCCTTCGCCACGGCGCCAACGGCCATCGGAAGAATGGTCGCCAGCGTCACCGGACGGTCCGGGTAGCGCTCGGCATATTCCCCGGCCAGCCGCAGCGGCGCCGAGGCCGCCGGAACGAGCTCACGCAACGCGATCCACTGCGGCTCGTCGGCTAGCCCCTCGAAGGGACGGGCGACGAAGATGTCGCGGTTCTTCTTCCGGTCGTTGACGGCCACGGCCCCGGAGGCACCGCGGCGGGCTGACTTCGCACGCCTACTCACGGAGGAACAGCCTAAAGGACCCGGGGCATCCGAAGTGGGTCACCCGGCTCCATAGACCTTCGCCCAGACGCACTGGCAGCCCTCGTCGCACTCGACCCCCCAACTGGATGCCAGTGCCGCGACGATGGTCAGACCACGTCCATCCACCGAATCCGGATTCGCCTGCTGCACTTCCGGCGCGACACTGGAGCCTCCGTCGGTCACCCGGATCTCGACCCCGTTCCGGTCAATCGATGTCCAGGCGACGTGAATGGTTCCGCCCAGGAGCGGCGACGCATGGCGGACCGCGTTGCCGACCAGCTCTGCCGCCACGGCCGCCGCATCGACCAGCACCTCTGTGGTGACCGTACCGGTCAGCGCGGCCATCATCCGGTGCCGGGCCAGTCTCGCCCCTCTCGCGGAGTGCGGAACGCTCAGGCACCACCCCCGCCCGGTCATGG
>JABDRL010000035.1 GCA_013041765.1 Dactylosporangium sp.
ACCCTGAGCTGACCCTGAACCCAAGATCGGGGTCGTTCCGGTGGTCCTTCCACGTTTGCCCGTGGAACGATGCTCAGGAGGTCCTTCGAGCCGCCGGAATGAGATGCCATGGTTACCCCGCTGGTGATGCCCCGGCTGTGTCGGGACATGGGAAACCGTGTCGTCGGCGGAGTCGCGGCCGGCATCGCGGCCCATGTCGGCGCCTCGAAGATGGCGGTGCGACTGCTGTTCGTGCTGCTGGCGACCCTCGGCGGAATGGGGGCTCTGCTCTACGCCGCCTACTGGGCGGTGCTGCCCTCGTCGGTCAGCCCGCAGGAGGCGAAGGGCCGGAAGACCGGCCAGCTGATTCCGTTCATCGCGCTGGGGCTCGGAGTGTTCATGGCCCTGTCGCTCAGCGGGGCCTCCGCCGGTATCCAACCCGTCCTCGGCTGGCTGATCGCGCTGGTGGCCCTGGGCGCCGGGGTGATCTGGCACTACTCGGACCTGCGCGTCCGGGAACGGCTCGCCGGTACGATGCCGCAGTCGTCCTGGCTGTCCATGGTGATGGAACGGGACCGCACCGCATACCTGCTGCGGTTCCTCGGCGGCGGCGTGCTGATTGTGACCGGCATCATCGGCGTCGTGGCGATGCTGTCGCCGGTGGCCGGGATCAGCCTGCCGTCGATCCTCTACGGCCTGCTGTTCGCCCTGGTGGCCCTCGCCGGTGTCGGGCTTGCGCTGGCCCCGGTGCTGTGGCGGGTGTTCAGCCAGTTGCGGGCCGAGCGGGAGGCGCGCATCCGCGAGCAGGAGCGGGCAGAGGTGGCCGCGATGATCCATGATCAGGTGCTGCACACACTCGCGCTGATCCAGCGCAACGCCGGAGACACCAAGACGGTGCTGCGGCTGGCCCGGGGACAGGAACGCACCCTGCGCAACTGGCTGTACCGGTCCACGGCCTCGCCGACCGAGCGCTTCTCCGCCGGGCTGGAGCAGGCCGCGGCCGAGGTGGAGGACACGTACGCCATCGCCGTGGAGACCGTCGTGGTCGGAGACACGGAGGTGGACGAGCGGCTGGCCGCGCTGCTGGCCGCCACCCGAGAAGCTCTCGTCAATGCCGCGCGGCATGCCAAGGTCTCGTCGGTTTCGCTCTACGCTGAAGCCGAGCCTGACCTCATCGCTGTGTTCGTGCGGGACCGAGGCGTTGGCTTCGACCCGTCGAACATCAACGAGGACCGCCATGGTGTCCGAGGTTCGATCATCGGCAGGATGCAACGTCACGGTGGCAAGGCGGAGATCCGCACCGAGCCTGGGGAGGGCACAGAGGTCCGGCTATCGATGCCGGTGAACCGCGACGCGCGCAGGCATCCGGAGGAGGAGTAACCATGGACAGCGAAGACGCCGCCGTTCCCGAGCGGCTACGAGTCTTTCTCGTTGACGACCACGCGATGTTCCGGGCCGGGGTCCGCGCGGAACTCGGCGTCCATGTCGACGTCGTCGGCGAGGCCGGTACGGTCGGCGAGGCGATCGCCGCCATCCGGGCCACCGAACCGGAGGTCGTTCTGCTGGATGTGCACATGCCAGAGGGCGGAGGCCGGGCCGTCCTGGAAGCCGTACGCCGGAGCCATCCCAAGGTCCTGTTTCTCGCACTGTCGGTTTCTGACGCCGCAGAGGACGTCATTGGGCTGATCCGTGCGGGCGCCCGGGGCTACGTCACCAAGACGATCTCTCCGGAAGACCTGGCCCGGGCGATCCGCCGGATCGCGGACGGGGACGCGGTCTTCAGCCCGAGGCTTGCCGGGTTCGTGCTGGACGCCTTCGCCTCGCGGCCGGCGGTGGTCGCCGATCCGGAACTGGATCAGCTGACCAACCGGGAGCGTGAAGTCCTGCGGCTGCTGGCCCGGGGCTACGCGTACAAGGAAATCGCCAGGGAACTGTACATCTCGATCAAAACGGTGGAGACCCACGTTTCGAATGTGCTGCGCAAGCTCCAGATGTCCAACCGCTACGAGCTGTCTCGCTGGGCCGCGGACCGGCGCCTCGTCTGACCGGGAGTGCCGCGGTCCTACAGCGGGCCCCGACCAGCGCGCAGGATCAGCAGGCCCAGCTGGGTCCCGTCCGGGCCGAGGCCGCCGCGGAAACGATCGAGGATCTCGCCCTCGCGGGCGAGCACCAGCCGGGTCCCGCCGGAAGCCACCCGGGCCGCCCCCACCTCGCGGGACAGTTCCGCACGCTCCTGCCAGAGCGAGATGATGGACGCGTCGATCTCATCGATGCGTTCTCGCAACTGGGCGATACGGGCATTGGCCGGAATGGGGGTCTCGGCCGTTGGCTGGTCCTGAGCGGCGGTGGCGGTCATAGCCGTTGTCCTTGTCGGTTGGCCAGGCTCCCGGACCCGAGACGCACAAGGCCCCGGGCTCGGAAGCCCGGGGCTTGGCAGGTCTGTTGTCAGGAGCGACCTACGGCTGTCGGACTTCCGAAGCCGTAAAATAAAATCGCACCTGCCGCGTCACGCCGTTGAGTATGCCATGGCGACCGGTGATTCCGGAAGCCCGGGGTCGCTCCGCGAGCCGCGGCTACAGCTTCTCGACCGGCGCGTGCCGCAGCCTGATCCACATCACGGTTTCCCCGAAGTCGATCTGGGCCTGGGCCCCGGCTCCGGACCCCTCGACGGCGAGCACCCGGCCGAGGCCGTGCCGCTGATGGGTGATCCGGTCTCCGGGCGTGAGTTCCGGCGGAGCCGGTCTACGCAGCTCATGGGCCGTGGTAAGCCCCGAGGGATCGATGCCGAGCCGCCCGGCCAGCCTGGCCGCTGCCGGAGTCCCCCCGGCGAAGCGGGACCGCCCGTCGGCTCTGCCGCCGATCCCCCCGGCAGAGCCACGCGAGGTCTCCATGTCGGCCCGCTCCCAGCGCACCAGATCGGCCGGCAGTTCCGCCAGGAACCGGGACGGGGGGTTGACCTGGGGCTGGCCCCAGGCCGAGCGCATCATCGCGTGGGAGAGATAGAGCCGCTGCCGGGCGCGGGTGATGCCGACATACGCCAGGCGCCGTTCCTCTTCCAGATCCTTCGGCTTGCCGAGGGACCGCAGATGGGGGAACACCTCCTCCTCCATCCCGGCCAGGAACACCACCGGGAACTCCAGCCCCTTGGCCGTGTGCAGGGTCATCAAGGTGACGACCCCGGCCTGGTCCGGGTCGTCGGAGGGCACCTCGTCGGCGTCGGCGACCAGTGCCACCTGTTCCAGGAACCCGGCGAGCGTCGGCGTGGACTCGACCGGAGCGTCCGTCAGGTCGCCGTGGAGATCCTCGGTGTCGACGACCGCCTCGACCCGCTCGGTGTACTCCCGGGCGACACTGACCAGCTCCTGGAGGTTCTCGACGCGGCCGGCGTCCTGCGGGTCCGGGCTCTCCTCAAGCTCTGTGAGGTATCCCGATTGCTGCAGGGCAGCCTCCAGGACCTCCTCCGGGGCCTCGGTGGTCGCCAGCTGCCGCAGGCTGTCCAGCAGCGCGACGAAGGCGGCGATGGCGCTGGCCGAGCGGGTCGCGATACCCGGGGCCTCGGGGGCCCGCCCCAGGGCCTGGCCGAACGAGATCTTCTCGCGGAGGGCCAGTGCCTCGACGCAGGCCTCCGCCCGGTCCCCGATGCCCCGGCGGGGGGTGTTGAGCACCCGGCGCAGGCTGACCATGTCGTCGGGATTGGCGATGGCCCGCAGGTAGGCGAGGGCGTCGCGGACCTCCTTGCGCTCGTAGAACCGGAGACCTCCGACGACCTTGTACGGCATCCCGGAGCGGATGAAGACTTCCTCGAACACCCGCGACTGGGCGTTGGTGCGGTAGAAGACGGCGACATCCCCGGGGCGGACGCCATCCGAGCCACCGAGCCTGGTGATCTCGCGGTTGACCCAGTCGGCCTCCCCACGCTCGGTCTCGGCGACGTACCCGACTAGCCGCTCGCCATCGCCAGCCTCGCTCCAGAGCCGCTTGGGCTTGCGCTCGGTGTTGTGGGCGATGACCGCGTTGGCCGCGGTCAGGATGGTCTGGGTGGAGCGGTAGTTCTGCTCCAGCAGCACGGTGCGGGCCGAGGGGAAGTCCCGCTCGAACTCCAGGATGTTCCGGACCGTCGCGCCCCGGAACGCGTAGATGGACTGGTCGGCGTCCCCGACGACGCAGAGCTGCCCCTCCGCCCCGACCAGTTCCTTGACCAGCACGTACTGGGCGTGGTTGGTGTCCTGGTACTCATCGACCAGAACATGCCGGAACCGTTGCCGATAGCGTTCGACGATCTCCGGATGGGACTGGAGCAGCCCGACCGTCGTCATGATCAGATCGTCGAAGTCCAGTGCGTGGGCCTGGCGCAGGCGGGACTGGTAGAGGGCGTACACCTCGGCCAGCATGCGCTCGGCGGTGCTGGTGGCCCTCGCGGTGCAGGTGTCGGGATCGACCAGCTCGTTCTTCAGGTTGGACACCTGGGCCGCCAGCGACCTGGGGGAGTGGCGCTTGGGATCGAGATCCAGCTCCCGGCCCACCAGCTGCATCAGGCGACGCGAGTCATCGGCATCGTAGATCGAGAATGTCGACTTCAGCCCGGCGGCCTCGTGCTCGCGGCGCAGGATGCGCACGCAGGCCGAGTGGAAGGTCGACACCCACATGTACCGGGCCCGGCCTCCGACCAGGGCCGCGACCCGCTCCCGCAACTCGGCCGCGGCCTTGTTGGTGAACGTGATCGCCAGGATCTCCGCGGGGTGCACCTGGCGCTTGGCCAGCAGATGTGCGATCCGGTAGGTCAGCACGCGGGTCTTGCCGGAACCGGCGCCAGCGACGATCAGTAGCGGAGATCCCGCGTGGGCCACCGCTGTGCGCTGGCGTTCATTGAGGCCGGCCAGCAACGGGTCGGCGGTGGAGGCTGCATCCATCAGCGTGGAGTCTATGCCGTCGGCCCGCCGTCACCGGCTCGCCGTCAGTGAAAGAAATGCCGGGTACCCGTTAGGTACATGGTGATTCCGGCCGTGGCCGCCGCCTCGATCGACTGGTCGTCCCGCATCGACCCGCCGGGCTGGACCACCGCCCGCACCCCGCCGTCGATGAGGACCTGAAGCCCGTCGGGGAACGGGAAGAACGCGTCCGAGGCCGCGACGGAGCCCTGAGCCCGGTCACCCGCGCGGGCAACCGCCAGCCGCGCGGCGTCGACCCGGTTGACCTGCCCCATGCCGACGCCCACCGTCGCGGTGTCCGCGGCGAGCAGGATGGCGTTGGACTTGACCGCCCGCACCGCTCGCCAGGCGAACGCCAGGTCGGCCAGGGTCGCGGGGTCCGCGGCCGTCCCGGCGGCCAGAGTCCACGTCGCGGGGTCGTCCCCGGCCGCCGCGACTCGGTCGGTGGTCTGGGCCAGCGCTCCGCCGGAGACGGGACGGTACTCGACCGGTGCGGGGTGCCAGGCCGGGGCGACGAGGATCCGCAGGTTCTTGCGGGCCGCCAGGATACTGACGGCCCCGTCGGCGTAGCCGGGGGCGATGACCGCCTCGGTGAAGATCTTGGCGACCTGCTCGGCCATCGCGACGCTGACCTCACGGTTGCTGGCGATGATGCCGCCGAAGGCGGACAGGGGATCGCAGGCGTGCGCCTTGCGGTGGGCCTGGGCGATGTCACCGCCGACGGCGATACCGCACGGGTTGGCGTGCTTGATGACCGCAACGCAGGGGCCGCTGAAGTCGTTGGCCGCCCGCCAGGCCGCGTCGCCGTCGACGTAGTTGTTGTAGGACATGTCCTTGCCGTGCAGCTGCCTGGCCTGGGCCAGGCCGGCGGCGGCTGCGGGATCGGTGTAGAGGGCGGCCGCCTGGTGGGGGTTCTCCCCGTAGCGCAGCGCCTCGGCCCGGCGCAGGGCCATGCCGGCGAACGCCGGGAACGCCACGGCGTCCCCGCCCTCGGCCAGCGCCTCGGCGCACCAGGCCGCGATCGCCACGTCGTACTCGGCGATGTCGGCGAAGGCCCGGACCGCGAGCCGCCGCCGGTCGTCCAGGGTGGTGCCACCGGTGGTCAGGGCATTTATGATCATGGGGTACGCCGCGGGGGACGTCACCACGGCCATCGAGGCGTGGTTCTTGGCCGCCGCACGGACCATGGTGGGGCCGCCGATGTCGATCTGCTCAATGCAGGCATCGATGTCCGAGCCGGAGGCGACGGTTTCGGCGAACGGGTACAGGTTGGCCACGAGGAGGTCGAAGGGCGCGATCCCGAGGTCGGCCAGCTGCTCCTGGTGCTCGGCGAGCCGGAGATCGGCCAGCAGGCCGGCGTGGATTCTGGGGTGCAGGGTTTTGACCCGGCCGTCCAGGCACTCCGGGAACCCCGTCAACTCGTCGACCCGGGTGACCGGAACCCCGGCCTCGGCGATGCGGGCTGCGGTGCTGCCGGTCGAGACGATCTCGACACCCGCCGCGTTCATCGCGGTGACGAGTTCGGTGAGCCCGGTCTTGTCGTAGACACTGACCAGCGCCCGCCGGATCGGCCGGGCGGCCGTGGGCTTGGTCTCGTCCGCGTCGGGTTGGTGCATGCCGATGGTCACTCTTCTTCCCTGGATGTTCCAGCCGTCGCGAACCATCCGTCCGATGGTGTCGACCAGCTGCCGGCGCTCGACAACCTTGATGCGTTCCGTCAGGGTTCCCTCGGTGTCGTCGTCCCGGACCGGCACGGTGACCTGCGCGATGACTGGGCCCGTGTCGGTGCCCGCATCGACGAAGTGCAGGGTTGCTCCGGTGATCTTGACTCCGTACTCCAGGGCGTCCCGGGGGCCGGTTATGCCAGGAAACGACGGAAGTAACGCGTTGTGGGTATTGATGTACTTTCCGGCAAATCGCGAAAGGAACCGCGGTCCGACGAGTTTGCGAAAGCCGGCGGAGACCACCAGATCCGGTTCGTGTTCCTCGCACGCCGACGTCAGGGCCGCATCCCACGCCGGCCGGTTTGGACAGTCTCCAAGGGACACGACGAAGGTCGGGACATCGCGCTTCGCGGCGCGGGTCAACCCCTCGATATCGGACCTATCGGCCCCGACCGCCACAATCCTCGCGCCATATCTCGGGTTCGCGCAAGCCGCGAACAGCGACTCCAGGTTGGTCCCCGAGCCCGAAACAAGCACGACCAGACGGGCGGTCACGGCAGCTCCTGGTATTTCAGATGGCGACTAGCGGCGATGACCACCCTACCGAGCGGGGCCCCGGGCGGGTGTGCGGGGCGAGTCCGACGGACATCCTGGCTCTTCCCGAACTGACCTGGCCAGGCACCCCGAGCGGGAGCGGCGCCGGCCGGCGCCGCTGACACCGATGGGTGCTTTCCCGGCACAACATGCCGCGAATGGGGGATTACGCCATCACCGGTGACTTCCACGACCGCAGGTCAAGCCAGGTGACCACCTGCGAAATTCGGCCGAACGATATACGCTGCCGATCGTTCAATCTGCCCCCATCCAGTAGGAGCTTCGAATGCAGCCTGGTTACCAGCAGGGCCAGCCGCAAATCGACAACAACATGACGATGTCGATCGTGGCGATCTTCCTGTTCTGGCCGCTTGCTATTCCGGCGATCATCAACGCCTCAAAGGTTAACCCGTTGTTGCAGCAGGGCGACATGGCCAGCGCCCAAGCCGCGGCGACCGAGTCGAAGAAGTGGTCGAAGCTGGCGCTCATCGTCGGCGCGGTCGTCTACGGCATTAGCATCGTCTGCTGCATCATCAATTCGCTTGTCATCGCCAGTAGCTGAGACGTCGGGGGATCGGGGGTGCCGGCAACTCGCACTTCCGATCCCGCGTTGCCTTTCCGCGGTCCGTCGGCCGCGACGGGACCGGCCGCCCGGAGCCGCCGTCCGGCCGGCTATCCCGCGCTCCTGCGGGCGACGATGAGTCGCGTCGCCACCGCCGCGATGGTCGCTCCGAGGGCAAGGATGACCGCGCTGGTCAGGGAGACCGGCAGTACCTTCGGGCCGATGGCTGCCATCCGCCCCGATCCGAGCGGACCACTGGCCGCCAGCGAGGCCAGCGTCAGTCCGAGCCCGGCGACCGGACCAGCGAGGACCGTGGCACCCAGCATCGCCGGCCACGACGGCAGGGGTGCTCCGCGCTTGCCCGCCGTCCTGCCGGACCTGCGGACCAGCAACCAGCCGGCGGCCATGCCGGCGGCCAGCGGCAGACCGAGCAGCACCGAACCCAGCGCCGGGGTGGCCGCTGACGGCAGGCCGGCGAGCGCGGGCGCGGCCGGTAACGGTCCGAGCGTCACCTTCGCCGCCGTGACGGTGGTATCCGCTCCGAGCACGAATCCGGGTCCGATCAGGTAGCTGGCGGCCCAAACGGCGAGGGTCGGGCTGTACAGCAGGCACAGCAGGGTCAGGCCGGC
>JABDRL010000037.1 GCA_013041765.1 Dactylosporangium sp.
CGCCGGCGGCGGGCCGGCTGGCCGGGGGCTCGTCGCCGGGTGCCTCCTCCAGCACGACGTGCACGTTGGTGCCGCCGATGCCGAACGAGCTGACCCCGGCCCGCCGCGGCGTCGACCGTCTCGGCCAGGGACGCAGCTCGGCGTTGACGAAGAACGGGCTGGTGTCCATGGCGAGTTCGGGGTTCGGTCGGGCGAAGTTCAGCGAGGCCGGGATGGCCTCGTGGGTGAGGGCGAGGGCCGCCTTGATCAGGCCGGTGACGCCGGCGGCGGCGTCGAGGTGGCCGACGTTGGTCTTGACGGACCCGATCGCGCAGAAGCCGGTGTCCTGGGTGTAGTGGCGGAACGCCTGCGTCAGGGCGGCGACCTCGATGGGGTCGCCGAGGGCGGTTCCGGTGCCGTGGGTCTCGACGTACCCGATGGTGGCCGGGTTCACCCCGGCCACGGCGAGCGCCTCCGCGATGACCTCGGCCTGGCCGTCGACGCTCGGTGCGGTGTAGCCGACCTTGAGTGCCCCGTCGTTGTTGATGGCCGTCCCGCGGATGACCGCCGTGACGGCGTCGCCGCTCTCGCGGGCCTCGCCCAGCCGGCGCAGCACCACGATCCCCACGCCGTTGCCGCCCACGGTGCCGGCGGCGTCGGCGTCGAACGCGCGGCAGTGGCCGTCCGGGGAGGCGATGCCGCCCTGCTCGTAGAGGTACCCGCTCTTCAGCGGCGCGCCGACCGAGACGCCTCCAGCGATGGCCAGGTCGCACTCCCCGTTGAGCAGGCTCTGGCACGCGAGGTGCACCGCCGTCAGCGAGGTGGAGCACGCCGTCTGGACGTTGACGCTGGGGCCCTTCAGATCGAGCTTGTAGGACACCCGGGTGGGCATGAAGTCCTTGTCGTTCGCGATCAGGGTCTGGAACTCGCCGGCCGACGCGACCGCCGCCCGGTTGGTCGCGAGGTTGCGCAGCAGGTACATGTTGATGCTGGCGCCGCAGAACACGCCGATGCGTCCGGCGAAGCGGTGCGGGTCGCACCCCGCGGACTCCAGGGCCTCCCAGGCGCACTCCAGGAACACGCGGTGCTGGGGGTCCATGATCTCGGCTTCTCGGGGGCTGTAGCCGAAGAAGCCGGCGTCGAAGAGGTCGCCGTCCTCCAGCACCCCCTTGGCCTTGACGTAGTTTGGCTGCCGCAGCAGGTCCGGGCGTACTCCCGCCCCGATGAGCTCGTCGTCGGAGAGGACAGCGATGCCCTCGTGGCCCTTTTCGAGGTTCTCCCAGAAGGTCGCGATATCCCCCGCGCCGGGAAAGCGGCCCACCATACCGACGATCGCGATCTGGTTCAGGTCCTCGGCCGACTCTGGCACCATGTCACCTACCTGCTCCGTGCGCGCATCCGCCGAGCGGATGCTTGCTGACGTTGGTCCTGCGACTGACGGCGGTGCTCGGCGCGGGCGTTCGCGTCGAGCACCGAGCCGACGCCCGCTGCCGCGGGCCGGCTGAGGTATCCGGCCAGCGATCCGACCGTCGGGTACTGGAACAGCTCGACCATCGCCACCTCGCGCCCGAGGGTCGTGGCGAGCGTCGTTCTGAGCTGTGGCAACAGCAGCGAGTGGCCGCCGAGTTCGAAGAAGTTGTCGTGCACGCCGACCTGTTCCACGCCGAGGATCTCGCGCCACACGGCGGCGATCGCCCGTTCCCGGGCGTCCCTGGGGGCGACGAACGGCGTCAGCAGTTCCGGCCGGCCCGCATCCGGCTCGACCAGCGCGGCCTTGTCCACCTTGCCGTTGGGCAGGAAGGGCAGCTCCGGCAGGGCGACGAAGGCCGCGGGCACCATGTACTCCGGCAGCCGCTCCTTCAGAAAGCCGATCAGGTCTCCGGCGCTGGGCGGGGCCGAGCCCGGCTGCCCGTCGCTGGTCAGGTAGGCCACCAGGCGGGTGTCCCCCGCCCCCCGCTCGCGGGCGACCACGATCGCCGCGCGGACCCGCTCGTGCTGCGCCAGGACGGACTCGATCTCGCCCAGCTCGATGCGGAAGCCCCGCACCTTCACCTGCCGGTCCAGCCGGCCGAGGTAGTCGATGGCGCCGTCGTCGCGGTACCGGGCCAGGTCGCCGGTGGCGTACAGGCGGGCGCCCGGGCGCGGGCCGAACGGGTCGGCGACGAACCTGGTCGCGGTGAGTTCCCGCTGGTTGAGGTATCCCCGGGCCAGGCCGACGCCGCCGATGTACAGCTCGCCGGGGACGCCCACCGGAACCGGCCGCAGGCTCCGGCCGAGCACGTACATCTTGGTGTTGGCGATGGGGAACCCGATCGGTACCGGCCGGGGGTCGCCGTCGCGCCGGCAGGCCCAGGACGTGACGTCGACCGCCGCCTCCGTCGGACCGTAGAGGTTGTGCAGCTGCGCCGGCGAGCGCTCCAGGAACCGCTCCTGGAGGTCCCGGGGCAGGGCCTCGCCGCTGCACACCACCCGGCGCAGGGTGGTCAGCCGTTCCACCGGCGAGTCCCGCAGGAAGACCTGGAGCATGGATGGCACGAAGTGGACGGTGGTGACCCGTTCCGCCCGGATCGTCTCGGCCAGCGCCCGGCTGTCCCGGTGCGCCCCTGGGCTGGCCACGACCAGGGTGGCGCCGCTCATCAGCGGCCAGAAGAACTCCCATACCGACACGTCGAAGGAGAACGGTGTCTTCTGCAGCACCCGGTCGGTGGCGTCCAGCCGGTAGGTGTCCTGCATCCACAGCAGCCGGTTCCGGATCGCCGCGTGGACGTTCATCACCCCCTTGGGCTGGCCGGTCGAGCCCGAGGTGTAGATGACGTAGGCCAGGTCCCGCCCGTCCAGCGGGACGTCCGGGTTGTCGGCGGGGTCGGCGGGGTCGGCGGCGAGCTCGTCGACGCACAGCACCCGAGCTTCAGACGGTGGCAGATCCTCCACCAGCCGACGCTGGGTGAGCAGGACCGGCACCCGCGCGTCGGCCAGCATGTACTCCAGGCGCCCCCGCGGGTAGCCCGGATCCAGCGGCAGGTAGGCGCCGCCGGCCTTCAGCACCGCTAGCAGGCTCACCACCAGCTCGATGGAGCGTTCCATGCTCACCCCGACGAGGACCTCCGGGCGCACGTCGAGGCGCCGCAGCCGGTGCGCCAGCTGGTTGGCGCGCCGGTTCAGCTCCCCGTAGCTCAGGCTTGTCCCCTCGAACCGGACCGCCTCGGCCTGGGGCGCCGCCAGGGCCCGGGCCCCGAAGCACTGATGGATGAGGCCCGTACCGGGCCACTCCCGGTCGGTGGCGTTGCCGTCGACCAGGATCTGCCGCCGTTCGACGTCGTCGAGGAGTTCCAGCTCCTCGATGGGCAGTTCCGGGTGGGCGGTGATGGACTCCGCCAGGCGCCGGAAGTGGGCGGCCAGGCGAACGATGGTCGACTCGTCGAACAGGTCGCGGTCGTACCAGAAGTCGCCGGTCAGGCCGCCTCCGTCGTGGAAGGACTGCAGTTCCAGGTCGAAGCGCGAGCCCTTGGCCCGGAACGGCAGCCGGGTGAACTCCGCACCGGCCGCGGAGAGCGTCGGCATCGGCTCGCTCTGGTAGGAGAAACACACCTGGAAGATCGGCGATCGGCTCAGGTCGCGCGGGGGCCTCAGGTCCTCGACGACCTTGTCGAAGGGCACCCCCTGGTGGGCGTAGGCACCGATACACGCCTCCCGCACCCGCCGGAGTGCCACGCCGAAGTCCGGGTTGTCCCCCAGGTCGGTGTGGACCGGGAGGAGGTTCAGGAAGTACCCGATGACCGGCTCGAGTTCGGGACGGTCACGGGTGACCGTCGGAACACCGACCACCACGCCGCCCTGGTTGCTGTAGCGGTGCAGGAGGATCTGGAAGACCGCCAGCAGCGCCATGAAGGTGGTCGCGTGGTGCCGTTTCGCGAGGGCGCCGAGGTCACGCATCAGTGGCTCGGGGAGCCCGAAGGGCACCGAGCCTCCGTTGAATCCCTGGACCGCGGGCCGGATCCGGTCTGTGGGCAGCTCGATGGCGGCCGGGGCCCCGGCCAGATGCCGTCGCCAGTGCGTCAGGTCGGCGGCGTGGCTGTCGTGCTGCGACCGCTGTCGCTGCCAGATCGCGTAGTCCCCATACTGGATCTTCAGCTCGGGCAGCGTCGCGGGCCGACCGCCGGTGAACGCCTCGTAGAGGGCCGCGACCTCGGAGAAGAGGATCCCGACCGACCATCCGTCGGCGATCAGGTGGTGCATCGCCACCACCAGCACGTGCTCGTCGGTTCCGGTCCGCAGCAGTCGCACCCGGACCAGGGGCCCGGCGGCCAGGTCGAACGGCTCGCCGAGCACCTCGTCGATCTTCGCCTCCAGGTCTCCGGGGCCGGACCCGCCCCCGCCCGGGTCGCCGGCCGGCCGCAGGTCTTCCTCCGGCAGGTCCACCGGCAGCTGCCACTGGACGACCTGCATCGGCTTGCCCTCGCGCAGCTGGAAGGTCGTTCGCAGGGACTCGTGCCGCCGCACGGTCTCGTTGATGGCATCGCGGAGTGGCGCCGGCTGGAGCGGTCCCCGGATGCGCACCGCCGCGGGCATGACGTAGGCCACGGTGTTCGGCCTGAGCTGCTCCAGGAACCAGATGCCCTGCTGCGCCACGGAGATCGGAAAGACGTTTTCCGCCCGTCCCCGTTCCTCCAGCAGCTGGTTGAAGAGCGCCCGCTTCTCCGGTGACAGGGCCCGCAGGCGCTCGTTGAGATCGGCCATCACCGGTCGTCCCCACGCGTTGCCCGGTGCGACGGCTCGTCTGGCAGGCCATCGATCTGGGCCAGCAGCGCCGTCGCGAGGTCCTCGGTGCGTTCTGCCCGGGGAATCGTCGGTTGGGTGCCGCCACCGTCCTCCGTCGCCTCAAGGAGATCCATGATCTGTCCGGTCAGGCTCTTGACCGAGGCGTCCGCGAGGAAGGAGGACACCGGCAGGAAGATGTTCAGCTGGCCCTCCAGCTCGTTCCGCAGTTCCACGGCCATCAGCGAGTCGAAGCCGAGATCGATCAGTGGCTGCTCCGCCCTGACCTCTGCCGGATCCGCGCCGAGCGTCGCCGCGACGCTCAGGTGCAGCTGCCCCTGCAACCGGTCCAGGCGCTCGGCCTGCGGCAGCTGCCACAGCACCGCGCGGGACTGCACCGGGCTCGGCCTGCTTCGCCTCCGCCTGGACGGCAGGCCGCCGTCGCCGTCCACCAGCCGGGCCAGCAGCGCCGACCGGGAGGCCTCCTGGTACCTGCGGCCCCATACCGGCCAGTCGATCGGCACCACCGCGACCTGTGCCCGCTCGTGCCGCAGCAGCTGGTGGAAGAGCCGAACGCCCTGGCCCGGTTTGAGCACGCCCATCCCGCGGCTGAGCCGTACCTGCCCGCGCACGGATCCGGTGCTGTGCGCCCCGGCGGTGGCCTCTGGCGGGGGATCGGCCTGCAACTCGGCCATGCCGGTGCCCAGCCAGAGGCCCCAGCCGATGCTCAGGCCCGGTTTGCCCTCGGTCCGACGCAGCTGCGCCAGCGCGTCCAGGAAGGCGTTGGCCGCGGCGTAGGCCCCGGTGAAGGGCGAGCTGAGGATGGAACTCGCCGACCCGAACAGCACGAAGAAGTCCAGCGGTCGGTCGGCGAACAGCCGGTGCAGCACCCAGGCGCCCACCGACTTGGGCCGCAGCTGGCGTCGCAGGTCGTCCGGCGTCAGCTCGAGCAGCGGCGAGATCTCGGCCACCGCGGCCGAGTGCACCACGCCCCGGATCGGCGGCCATCCCTCGCGGTCGAATCGATGGAGGAAGGCGCGCATCCGGTCCTCGTCGGCGACGTCCAGCGACTCCAGCAGGACGCTCGCCCCCAGCGACTCCAGCTCCCGCACCGCGGCCACCCGCCGCCCGACGTGGTCGTCGTCCGCGAGTCCGGCCCACTCGTCTCGCGGCGGGATCGGCGTGCGTCCGGCGAGCACCAGCCGGCGGGCCCCGGCGAGCACCATGGACCGGGCCACGGCCAGGCCGATGCCGGTCAGCCCGCCGGTGATCAGGTAGCTGGCGTTCCGGGGCCACACCAGGTCACGTGCCGGGGCCTCCGGCAACCGGGCGCGCCCGAGCCGGGCGACGTAGCGTTCCTCGCCACGCAGGGCGATCTGGTCCTCGCGGTCCCGGTTGTCGATCTCGTTGAGCAGCCTCGGGGCGAGGGCCGGTGCCGCTGCCTCCGGGTCGAGGTCGACCAGGCCGCCCCAGAGACCGGGGTGTTCCTGTTGCAGGGATCTCCCGAGCCCCCACAGCGTCGCCTGGCTGACGGCAAGCGGGGGTTGGCCCGTCTCGCCGACCTGGACCGCGCCCCGGGTGACCAGCCAGAGCCGCCCGGGTTTCCCGGGCCGGGCCCGGGCCAGCGCCTGCACCACCAGCACGGCGCTCAGGCAGGCGTGCTGCTGCGCGTGGAACTGCGGCTCGGCGGGGGCCTGCGCGGCTTCCCCGCCGCACAGGCCCCACAGGTGGACCACCTGGAGGCTGTCGTCGGTCCCCAGCTCCAGCTCGTCGAGCAGCCGCGTCAGGTCGCCGGGTCCGTCGAGGCGAACGACGGCCCGCACCGCCGGCTCGTGGTGGTAGGCCTCTCCCGGGCTGACCCGGATGCACCGGGAGCCCCGCCGGTCGAGGGCCGAGACGAGCTGCTCGCCGACGCCGGTGTCGTCGTCGAGCACGAGCCAGGTCCGCCCGTCGCCGTCCGCCGGTGCCGGTGCCTCGGTGCGGGCCTCGGCGCGCTGCCACTCAAGCTGGTACAGCAGATCGGCGTCGTCGGACTCGTCGGGATCGATGGCCGCGTCGTCGGGCCGGCCCGGGGCCCCGTCGCCCCCGGCCAGCGGGCTGCCGTCCCGGCAGCGCGGTTCCTGCCAGCAGCGGGTCGGCTCGAACGGGTAGGAGGGAACGGTCACCGGGGAACGCTGGTAGTCGCGGTCGAACCCGCTCCAGTCGATGTTCGCGCCGTGCGCGTAGAGCCGCGCCACGGTCGCCAGAAGAACCTGCCAGTCGCCGTATTTCGGCCGCAGGCTGGGCAGGAGCAGGTCGTCGCTGCCGGCCGGCCCGGCGTCGCTGATCAGCCCGAGCAGGGTGGGCGCCGGACCGACCTCAAGGAAGTCCCGATATCCCAGGCCGCGCAGGGTCGCGACGCTGTCGGCGAAGCGCACCGGCTGGCGGGCGTGGCGGCACCAGTAGTCGGCATCGGGGGCCTCGTCCCATGGCCACAGTTCTCCGGTCACGTTGGACACGAGCGCGATCCGGGGAACCGAGAACCGCACCCGGTTCGCCGCTCGACGCAGCGCCGGCAGCAGCGGTTCGACCAGGGCGGAGTGCCCCGAGCCGGTGACATGCAGCTGCTTGGTGGTGATTCCCCGGCCGGCGAAGGTCTCGCAGGCCATCGCCACGAGCCGGCGGTCACCCGAGATGACGGTGTTCGCCGGTCCGTTGATGGCCGCGATCGCGACCCGTCCCCGGTGGCCGGCGATCGCCTCGGCGACCTCCCGTTCCGGGGCGAGCACCGCCGCCATCGTGCCGGTCAGGGTCTCCATCAGCCGCCCCCGCTCGGCGACCAGCTTCAGCCCGTCCTCCAGCGTCAGTGCTCCCGCGACGCACGCGGCGACGTACTCGCCGAGGCTGTGGCCGAGGACGGCCACCGCCTCCACGCCCCAGGACCGCCACAGCTCCGCCATGGCGTACTCGATGGCGAACAGGGCCGGCTGGGCATACGCCGCCTGGTCGAGCAGCCGGGAGTCGGGATCGGACGGGTAGATCGCCGACAGCAGCGGGGCCGCCAGGTGGGGGCGCAGGATCTCGTCGCAGCGGTCGACCACCCGCCGGAACGTGGGCTGGTTCTGGTACAGCTCGCGAGCCATACCGACGCGCTGCGAGCCCTGCCCGGTGAAGAGGAAGACGACGCCGGCGTTGCCCGCGCGGCCCGTGGCCGGTTCGTCCCCGGGGATCCCCGCGACGAAGTCCGCCAACTGGCCCGCGATGCCCTCGCTGGTCTCGGCGACGGCCGCGAGCCGGTGGCCGAAGTGCGAGCGACCGGTGTTGGCGGAGTAGCAGAGGTCGGCCACGGGCGGTGTCGGGCCGGCATCCAGCCGGTCGGCGTATCGCCTGGCGAGTTCGACCAGCGCCGACTCGCTCTTGGCCGACAGCGCCAGCAGCGACAGCGGGCGGCGGGCGTCCGCCGGGGCCACCTCGGCGACCGGCGCCTCGGCGACGATCACGTGGGCGTTGGTCCCGCTGAACCCGAAGCTGCTCACCCCGGCCATCCGCCGGCCCTCGGGCACCGGCCACGGGGTCAGCGCCGTCGGGACCGCGAACGTCGTCCCGTCGAAGGAGATGTCCGGATTAAGGCGGTCGAAGTTCAGGTTGGCCGGGATGGCGCCGTGCCGCAGGGCAAGAATGATCTTGATGAGTCCGGCGACCCCCGCCGCGGCCTGGAGGTGGCCGATGTTGGTCTTCGCCGTCCCGAGGTACACGGGCTGGTCCTGGCCCCGGCTGTAGACCTCGGCGAGCGCTTCGACCTCGATCGGATCGCCGAGCGGGGTGCCGGAGCCGTGGGCTTCGATGAAGGAGACCTCGGCCGGCTCGACCCCGCCGGCTTCCAGGGCCTGGCGGAGCACGTCCCGCTGCGCGAGCCCGCTGGGAGCGGTGAGTCCGGAGCTGCGCCCGTCCTGGTTCACGGCTGACCCGCGGACCACGGCCAGGATCCGGTCGTTGTGCCGCGCGGCGTCTGACAGCCGCTTCAGCACGACGAACCCGCAGCCCTCACTGGGGACCGAGCCATCCGCCGAGGCGTCGAAGGTCCGGCACCGCCCACCGGGGGACACCATGCCCGGGAACTGGGAGTAGGCGATGCTCGTCATCGGCGAGAGGATGACGTTCACTCCACCGGCCAGCGCGAGGTCGCTCTCCCCGCTCCTGAGGCTCTGGCAGGCCAGATGAACGGCGACCAGCGACGAGGAGCAGGCGGTGTCCACCGCGATGGTGGGTCCCTTGAGGTCGAGCGCGTAGGCGATGCGGCCGGGGACGGCGCTGTGGGCGGTTCCGGTGCTGGCATAGGCCGTGATGTCGAGCGGATGCTGGCAGTGCATGATGGCGAAGTCGTTGGTGCAGACCCCAGCGAACACCCCGGTGCGGCTGCCCGCCAGGGCGGCCGGGGGTTGCCCGGCGTTCTCCAGCGCCTCCCAGGCGACCTCCAGGGTCAGCCGCTGCTGCGGGTCCATGGCGACGGCCTCGCGGCGGGAGATCCCGAAGAACTCGTGGTCGAACCGGTCCACCCGGTCCAGGAATCCCCCCAGCTTGGTGACCATCTTGCCCGGTCGCTGTGGTTGCTCGTCGTAGAACGCCGCGATGTCCCACCGGTCCGCCGGGACCTCGCCGATGGCGTCGGTACCGTTGCTGAGGAGCTGCCAGTACGTCTGTCCGTCGACGACACCGCCGGGGAAGCGGCAGCCGAGACCGACGATCGCGATGGGCTCGGACCGGGCGAGGTCGTGCGCTTCGAGCTTGCGCTGCATCCGCTCGATCGTCAGGTAGGCGCGCCTCAGCGTGGCTGCCGATGGTTGCCGCTCAGCCCCTGAAGTCATCCCAAACCTCTCTCGCTCATCTGCGTCATCTTGGCCACGAGCAGCGACTCGAGTTCGCTCGCCGACAGCCGCCCGAGATCCGCCGCACCGTCCTCTGCCGGCCGCTCGCGGTCGGCGTCCGGTGGCGAGTCGCCGCCGGCCGGTGCGGAGCCGGCGGCGGGGTCGGCCGCCAGGGCGATTCCCATGCGCTCGGCGAGGAACGGCACCAGCACCTCGATCGTGGGGAAGCGCCAGACGACCGTTGCGAGCAGTTCCACGTCGAGCGACGTCTCCAGCCGCTTGCGGAGTTCGAGCGACATCAGCGAGTCGAAGCCCATGTTGGCCAGCGGCGTCGTCGGGTCGACCCGCGACTCGTCCAGCTTGAGCACCCTGGCGACCGTTGCCGTGCAGTGCTGCGTGAGCATGGCCGTACGCCGCCGCCCCGGTTCCACGGCCAGCAGCTTCCGGCGGATGTCCGTCGACCGCTGCCGTCCCTCGGCCGACCGGGTGTCCGGCCGGTCCCGCAGGCTGGTCAGGAGCCGCGGCAGCAGCCCGCTCTCGGCGGCGACCCGCAGCTTCTCCCGGTCCAGCGGCAGCACGCAGGCCTGCGCCGTCGACGTGGGCAGCAACCGGTCGAGGGCCGCGATGCCGGCATCGGGGCGCACGCTGGCGATGCCGAACGCCGACAGGGCGCCGCCGCGATCGGGACGGGCCGCGAGCCCGATCTCCGACCAGGGACCCCAGTTGATGCTCAGCCCGGGCAGCCCGAGCCAGCGGCGGTACACCGCCAGGGAGTCCAGAAACGCATTGGCCGCGGCATAGTTGCCCTGGCTGGGCGAGCCGAGGAGGGCCGCGGCCGAGGAGAACAGCACCATGAAGTCGAGGTCCCGGCCCATGGTGGCCCGGTGCAGATGCCAGGCCCCCGCCACCTTCGGCGCCGTCACCCCCCGGAATCGTTCCTGATCGAGTTCGAGCAGCAGACCGTCGTCGAGCACGCCGGCGGCGTGGATGACGCCCGCCAGCGGTGGCATCGAGGCGTCGATGTCCGCCAGCACCCGGGTGACGTCGTCGAACCGGGAGACGTCCGCGCGATGGACCCTGATCTCCGCCCCGAGGGAGCGCAGCTCGTCGAGCACGGCTCCGGCGTCGGCCGGCGGTCCGTGGCGCCCGAGCAGCGCGAGGTGACGCGCACCCTGATCGACGAGATACCGCGCGGTCTCCCGGCCGAGTGCGCCGAGACCACCGGTGATGAGGTAGGTCGCCTCCGCCCTGACGGGGTGGCCGCCGGGTGGCACGGCAACCGCCGCGGGCCGCTCGGCCCGGAGCACGATCTTGCCCGTGTGCCGGGCCCGTGCCAGCTGGCCGAAGGCCTCCGCCGCCGCCGAGTACGGGAAGCTGGTGACGGGCAGGGCCGTGAAGTCGCCGGTGTCGAAGCCCCGCACCACCTCGCGGAGCAGCCCGGCGATGAGGTCGGGGCGGTCGGCGATCGAGTGTTCCAGGTCGACGGCGAACAACGACCGGTTGTGCTTGAAGAGTTCCATGCCGAGGTGGCTGTTCCGGTGGATGTCCTGCTTGCCGATCTCGACGAACCGGCCGTTGGGTGCCAGCAGCGACAGGCTGCGGGTCAGGGCCTCTCCCGACAGGGAGTTGAGCACGACGTCGACGCCTCGCCCGGCGGTCAGGTCCCGGACCTCGTCGGCGAACCGCAGCGATCGCGAGTCCATGACGTGCCTGACACCCAGCCGGCGCAGCAGCTCCCGCTTCTCCTCCGTGCCCGCCGTCGCGAAGACCTCGGCCCCGTTGCGCCGGGCCACCTGCAGGGCGGCCAGGCCGACGCCGCCGGTCGCCGAGTGGATCAGCACCGTCTCGCCGGTCGCCAGGTGGGCCAGGTGCTCCAGCCCGTAGACCGCGGTCAGGAATGCGATGGGCGTGCCCGCGGCCTGCTCGACGCTCAGCGCCCGCGGCTTCGGTGCCACCAGTTGCGCCGAGGTCGTCGCGAAGCCGGCCATGCTCGACGGCGCGACCGCCAGCACCGCCTCGCCGACCGGGTGCCCGTCAACGCCCTCCCCCACGGCCACCACTCGGCCGGCGCACTCCGCGCCCAGGGCCACGACGCCGGGCGGCAGTCCAGGGTAGACATCCATGGCCTTGAGGACGTCGCTGAAGTTGAGGCCGGCCGCCGCAATCTCGATCTCCACCTGGCCCGGACCGGGCCGGGCTCGCTGCCACAGCACCGGGGTCAGGCTGTCCAGGCTCCCGGGGCGCACCGCCAGGATCCGGTGGTTGCCGCCCGCGCCGGCGTCCAGGGGCCGCCTCGCCCAGGCCCCGTCGGCGGGTTCCGGTGGGTTCCAGGGCCCCAGCCGGGGAACGTAGCGCTGGCCGCCACGAAGCACCAGCTGCTCGTCGCGGTCCGCCCGCAGCAGCTCGTCGAACAGGCAGCGGGCCTCCTCGCCGCCGAGGTCGGGGTCGAGGTCGACGATCGCGGGACGAAGCTCGCCGTGCTCCATCGCGAGCACCCGCGCCAGTCCCCACATCGCGGACTGCGCGACGGCCGGCGGCGCCTCCTCGGCCCCCACCCGGTGCACGCCCCGGGTCACCAGGACGAGCCGTGGGGTGGCGTTCCAGCCGGCCCGCGCCAGCGCCTGGACCAGGTGGAGTACCGAGACACAAGCGTGGTCCGGCGACGCCGCCGGCGGGCCCGGCTCGCCGTCCTCGGCGAGTTCGGCGTCGAGGCTCCAGGCGTGCACGACCCCGGCGCAGGGCGCTGGCCGCGTCTGGCGAAGCTCCGCGAGCAACGCCGCCACATCCTCCATCCGGGAGGGGTCGATCTCGTAGTGGTCCTGGTCCAGCCGCCGGTAGCGCTCCCCCGCGGTGACCGTCACCCCCGCTCCGCCGCCGTCCGCCAGCATCGACCGCAGCTCGTGGCACACGCCGCCGAGATCGGCGAACAGCAGCCACCACCCGGCGCCCGCGTCCGCGGCCGGGTGCTTCCGGTCCGGGTCGTCGGCCGCGGCTTCCCAGCCGACCGCCAGCAGCGACTCGGAGACGGGATCCTGCGCTCCGGGCAGTTCGAGGCGCCGCAACGTCATCCCGCCGATCTCGCCGACCCGGTCACCGGCCGCGTCGAACAGCACGACCCTGCCGCCGCTGATCTCGTGCTCCGCGGGGTCGGGTGCGCCGCACACCGCCAGTGCCCAGCGGGGAACGGCCCGCTCGGCCAGGACGGTGAACCGGCCGACCCCGACCGGAAGGTAGGTCGTGGTCCGCGGGTCCGCCGGGTCCGCCGGGTCCAGCGCCCCCGACAGCGCCTGCAGGCAGCTGTCGAGTAGAGCGGGGTGGACCAGGTACCCGTTCCGATCGGCGCCGGCGATGAGGTCGGCGGGGTCGCGAAGCTGGGCGATCGCCGCGCCGTCGCCCCGCCACAGGTGGTCGATGCCCTGGAACGACGGACCGTACCGCAGGCCGGCGCGGTCCAGGGC
>JABDRL010000407.1 GCA_013041765.1 Dactylosporangium sp.
GGGCCGTGCGGGCCGGGCTGCTGGGCTGCACGCCGCAGCCGCACCGCAACGCCCACGTCGCGACCGTGGCCGGGGTCGCGTACGTCGACGACAGCAAGGCGACGAATCCGCACGCGGCCCTGGCCTCGATGCGGGCCTACCCCCGGATCATCTGGATCGCCGGGGGGCAGCTCAAGGGGGTACGCATCGACGACCTGGTGGCGACGGTCGCCGACCGGATCGCCGGGGCCGTCCTGCTGGGGGTCGACCGGCACCAGATTGCCCGGGCGCTGGCGCGACACGCGCCGCACGTCCCCATGGTCGAGGTGTCCAGCACCGATGATGGGGCCATGCAGGAGGTCGTGCGGGCTGCGGCGGCCATGGCGCGCGCCGGGGACACGGTCCTGCTCGCGCCGGCCGCGGCCTCGCTGGACATGTTCGCCGGCTACGCCCGGCGTGGAGCGGCGTTCGCCCAGGCCGTCGAGGGCCTCGGCCAGCCGACGTCCGCCGGGGCGCGGAGCGACCGGGCCGCAGTGCGGTGACCACTGACGTGGTCCGGGGGGAGGGACGGTCGGCGACCGGGACCATCGCGGCCCTGCGCGGCCTGCTCCAGCGCCCGCTCGCGTCGTACTACCTGCTCCTGGCCTGCGTCGGGCTCCTGCTGGTCATCGGCCTGGTGATGGTGTTCTCCGCGACCAGCCTGACGTCGTACACGGACACCGGCAACGCCTTCGCCGACGTGCTCAAGCAGGGCACGTTCGCCCTCATCGGGTTCGTCGCGTTCTGGTTCTGCCAGCGCCTGCCGGTGCGGACGTTCCGGGGCATCGCCAAGCCGGCCATCATCATCGCGTTCCTGCTCATGTTCCTGGTGGACGCGCTGGGGTTCGCCGCGGTGCTGGCCGCGACGCCGGGGGAGACCCCGGAACCGATCCACCTCGGGCCGGTGCACGCCTCGCAGCTGTGGCTGCACCTCGGGCCGGTGCAGCTGCAACCCGCGGAGCCCGCGAAACTGGCCCTGGTGCTGTGGGGCGCGCAGGTCCTGGTGACCAAGGGCCCGGCGATCGCCAACCTCCGTGACCTGATGACGCCGCTGTTCCCGGTGACCTTCGCCCTCTTCGGCCTGGTCGGCTACAACGACCTGGGCTCGATGCTCTGCCTGCTGGTGGCCTTCGTCGGGTTGCTGTGGGCCGCCGGCGTGCGGCTGCGGGTGTTCCTGGGGATGTTCGTCGTCGCGCTCGCCGGGGTGATCGGGCTCATCCTGATGCCGGGCAAGCATTTCTACCGGGTCGAGCGGCTGGTCGTCTTCTTCGATCCGTCGCGGGCCGATCGTGCCGACGGGGCCTACCAGTACTTCCAGGGCCTGTACGCGGTGGCCGAGGGCGGGTGGTTCGGCGTCGGGCTCGGCGAGGGGCACCTGAAGTGGGGGCGGCTGCCCAACGGGCACAACGACTTCATCTTCGCCGTGATCGCCGAGGAGCTGGGGGTCATGGGTTGCCTGGTCGTGCTCGGGCTGTTCGCCGTGCTGGCGTACACCGGGCTGCGGATCGCCCGGCGGGTGGCCGACCCGTTCCGGCGGCTGGTCGCTGCCTCGATCACCATCTGGTTCGTCGGCCAGGCAGTGATCAACATCGGTGGCGTGGTCGGGTTGCTGCCGATCACGGGCCTGCCGCTGCCGTTCATCTCCGATGGTGGCACCGCGCTCGTCGTAGCATTGACTGCCGCCGGTATCCTCCTATCGTTCGCTCGGGCAGAGCCTGATGCCGCCCGGGCCCTGCACGCCCGACCACCCCGGCGATGGGTGCGGCTGGTGTGGGCGCCCCTGCCCCCGCTGCCGCGCTCCCGCCCCGACCATGAGCGGGCTCCCAAGACCGGAAGGAGCGGTTGATGGCGCCGCTGCGTTCAATTGTCCTGGCCGGCGGTGGCACCGGCGGACACATCTACCCGCTGCTGGCCTTTGCCGACTGCCTGCGCAGGCACGACCCCGCCCTGCGGATCACGTGTCTGGGCACCCCGCACGGTCTGGAATCGGAGATCATTCCACCGCGTGGCTACGACCTGCGCCAGGTTCCCGCGTACCAGCTGCCCCGGAGCATCAACCTCAACCTGCTGCGCACCCCGGACCGGATGTGGCGGGCGGCCCGGGCGACCGGCCAGGTGCTCGACGAGGTGGACGCCGACGCGGTCGTCGGATTTGGCGGCTACGTTTCGGTTCCCGCGTACCTCGCGGCCCGGCGGCGCAAGATCCCGGCGATCGTGCATGAGGTCAACGTGCCCCCCGGCGTGGCCAACCGGCTGGGGATGCGCATGACCCAGCATGTGGCCGTCGGCTTTCCCCACCAGATCACGCAGGTGCCGGCGCTGCGGGATGCCCGCGTCGTGGGCGTCCCGCTGCGCCAGTCGATCACGTCTCTGGACCGGGCCGCTCGCCGGGCGCATGCCCGCGCGGCCTTCGGGCTGGACGCCGATCGGCCGACCCTGTTCGTGTTCGGGGCGTCTCAGGGTGCCCGGTCGATCAACCTGGCGGTGGCGGGGGCCGCCCCCGCGATCACCGGCGCTGGCATCCAGGTGCTGCACATCATCGGGGCCCGCAACGACGCGTTCGCGGTACCCGAGGGCCTCCACGCCCCGTACGTGACGTGTAAGTTTCTCTCGGAGATGGAGCTGGGGTACGCCGCGGCCGATCTGGTGATCTGCCGGGGAGGCGCGATCACCTGCGCGGAGACCGCCGCGGTCGGCGTGCCGGCGGTCTACGTGCCCCTGCCGTGGGGCAACGGTGAGCAACGCCGCAACGCGCTCCCCATCGTGAACGCCGGAGGCGGTCTGCTGGTCGAGGACGCCGAACTGACCCCCGAATGGATCGAGCGAACCGCCGTGCCGCTGGCCCGTGACCCTGGAAGGCTCCTGGCGATGGGCGCCGCCGCCGCCTCGTACGGGCGACGTGATGGCGATGAGGCACTGCGGAGGCTCCTGCTGGAGGTGCTGGAACAGTGAACAACCCTGACGATCTCTTGCTGACGGCGGAAGACCTAGGCCGGGTGCATCTGGTCGGCATCGGCGGCGTTGGCATGAGCGCGGTCGCCCGGCTGCTGCTGACCCGGGGCATCCCGGTGTCGGGCAGCGAACTCCACGAGTGGCCGACGCTGGCGGCCCTGCACGCCCTCGGCGGCACGATCTTTCGCACACACCAGGCCACCAACCTGGACGGAGTCGACACGGTCGTGTACTCCAGCGCGATTCCGGCGGATCACATCGAGCTGGTGACCGCCCGCGAGCGGGGCCTGCGGGTGCTGCACCGGGCCCAGGCCCTGGCGATCACGATGAACGGGCGGCGGGCCATCGCGGTCTCCGGAACCCATGGCAAGACCACGACGACGTCCATGGTCACGCTGGTCCTCCAGCACGCCGGGCTGGACCCGTCCTTTGTCATCGGGGGCGAGATCTCCGAGGTCGGCTCGAACGCCCACCACGGCAGCGGGGACTACTTCGTCGCGGAGGCCGACGAGAGCGACCGCTCGTTCCTGCTCTACCGCCCGCATGTGGGAATCGTCACCAACATCGACGCCGACCACCTCAATACCTACGGCGACCTGGGGAAGCTCGAAGAGGCCTTCGTCGAGTTCTGCTCCCACGTCGACCCGGCCGGGTTCGTCGTCATCTGCGCCGACGACCCCGGAGCGCGCCGGCTCATCGCGCGGGCGCGCCAGCTGGGGACGACCGTCTACACCTACGG
>JABDRL010000428.1 GCA_013041765.1 Dactylosporangium sp.
GGACGGGGTGGTCATGCCGGCACCTTGACCTTCACGTCGTTGGCCGCCGGGCCCGCCGTGCCGCCACCGTTCGGCGGCAGCGCTCGTCGGCGGAAGACTTTCGCCCGGAACGAGGGAGACTGGAGCAGGCAGACGATCATGACGACGATGGCCTTGACGACCAGCGTCGTCTCCGGCGGTACCCCGATCGTGTAGATGGTCGTCGACAGGGTCTGGATGATCAGCGCGCCGATGACGGTGCCGGCGAGGTAGAAGCGGCCTCCGGTCAGCGCCGTTCCACCAATGACGACGGCGAGGATGGCGTCGAGCTCGATCCACAGCCCGGCGTTGTTCCCGTCGGCGCTGGAGACGTTGGAACTGATCATGAGTCCGGCGATGCCGGCGCAGACCGCCGCGAAGATGTAGACCATCGCGATCAGTCCCCGGGAGCGGATGCCGACCAGGCGACTGGCCTCGGCGTTGCCGCCGACGCTCTCCAGGAGCAGGCCGAGGGCCGTCCGGCGGGTCAGCAGGACCGCCAGGCCGACGACCGCCGATACCAGCAGGATCGAGAACGGCAGGGTGAACACGTACCCGCCACCGATGATCTTGTATGGCGAGCTGTCGATGGTGATGATCTGCCCATTTGTGATCAGCTGGGCGACGCCCCGGCCGGCCACCATGAGGATGAGCGTCGCGATGATCGGTTGGATGCCGGCGCCGGCGACGAGCAGGCCGTTGCACGCGCCCAGGGCCGCGGTGACCGCCAGGGCCAGGCCGACGGCGATGAGCACCTGGACGACGCTGTGCTGGTTGCTGACCCCGCTGATGTGCAGGCAGGCCAGGGCCCCGCTGATGGAGACCACCGAGCCGACCGACAGGT
The DNA here is from genome assembly GCA_013041765.1 of Dactylosporangium sp. Taxonomy (GTDB): domain Bacteria; phylum Actinomycetota; class Actinomycetes; order Mycobacteriales; family Micromonosporaceae; genus JABDRL01. The sequence goes on from JABDRL010000428.1 coordinate 863, forward strand.
CGATGCCGCCGGTGGCGATGACCAGGGTCATGCCGAGCGAGACCAGGATCAGGGGCGCCCCGAAGTGCAGGATGTCGATGAGGCTGCCGTAGAGGTGCCCCTCCTTCATCTGGATCGAGAAGAAGTCCGGGGTGAAGAAGAGATTGCTCACCAGCAGCAGCCCGAGGATGACCAGTGGCCAGAACATGCGGTACCTGGTCATGTGTGTGCTCCACTCGCGATGGTCTGCATGATCACTTCCGCCGTCAGTTCCTCGTCGTTGGCGCGCTCGCCGACCAGCGTGCGGTCGCGGAGCACCGCGACCCGGTGCGACAGCCGCAGGACCTCTTCCAACTCGGCGGAGATGAACAGGACGGCCATGCCGTCCTCGGCCAGGGACGCCACCAGCCGCTGGATCTCGGCCTTGGCCCCGACGTCGATGCCCCGGGTCGGCTCGTCGAGGATGAGCAGCCGGGGCTGGGTGATGAGCCATCGGGCCAGCAGGACCCGCTGCTGGTTGCCGCCGCTGAGGTTGCGCACGAACGCGTCCGGGTTGGCCGGGCTGATCCGGAGCGCCCGGACGTACTCCTCGACCAGCTCGTCGCGTCGCCGGCCCGGCAGGGGGCGGGTCCAGCCCCGCGCGGCCTGCAACGCCAGGACGATGTTGTCCCGGACCGTCAGGTCCTCGATGAGGCCCTCGCTCTTGCGGTCCTCCGGGCAGAACGCGATCCCCCCGGCGATCGCCGTTTTGGGGGAGCGGATCGAGGTCGGCCGGCCGTTGAGGGTGAAGCGGCCGGCGTCGGCACGATCGGCGCCGAACAGCAGGCGGGCCACTTCGGTCCGACCCGACCCCAGCAGCCCGGCCAGACCGACGACCTCGCCAGGGCGGATGTCGAGGTCGAAGGGGGCGATCGATCCCCGGCGACCGACGTGCTCGGCCCGAATGATCGGCTGCTCCTCCTCCTGGTCCGGAGCGTGCTGGCGCCGGGGAGCGTCACTGAGCTGCTCCAGGGTGTCGAGATCCTTGCCGATCATCTTCTTGACCAGATCGAACCGGGGCAGCTCTGGGGTGGCGTACTCGCCGACCAGGGCACCGTTGCGCAGCACCGTCACCCGGTCGGTCACCTCGTAGATCTGCTCGATGAAGTGCGAGACGAACAGGATGGCGACGCCCTCGTCCCGCAACCGCCGCATGATGGTGAACAGCTGCTGGACCTCGTCGGCGTCGAGGCTGGAGGTGGGCTCGTCGAGGATGAGGACCTTCGTCGAGATACCCACCGCGCGGACGATCGCGACGAGCTGCTGGATGGCCAGGGAGTACGAGCCGAGGGGCGCGCTGACGTCGAGGTCCAGCTGCAACCGCTTCAGCAGCTGCCGGGCCCGGGCGCGCATGGACCCCCAGCGGATGAGGCCGGCCTTGGTCGGCTCCCGGCCGATGCAGACGTTCTCGGCGACCGAGAGGTTGGGACAGAGATTGACCTCCTGGTACACGGTGCTGACCCCGGCGTGCTGGGCCTGGAGGGGGCTGGTGAAGCGGATGGGCCTGCCGCCGAGCCGGATGGTTCCGGCGTCGGCCTGATACACCCCGGTCAGGACTTTGATGAGGGTGGACTTGCCGGCCCCGTTCTCGCCCATCAGGGCGTGGACCTCTCCGGGCAGGAGCCGGAAATCCACCCCGGCGAGCGCCTTGACGCCCGGGAACTGCTTGTGGATGCCATGGGTCTCCAAGACGGCCTGTGGCTGCGGCATCGGAGATTCCTTCCTGACGTGCCGAGGGGCGGCCGGCCGGGGCCGGCCGGAAGAGCCTGGCAGCGTGGCGCTTCCGACCGACCCCGGGTCGCGGTGGTGCTGCTCAGTACTCGCGGTTGGGGAGAGCCTCGGCGGCCTGGTCCTGGGTGAACACGCCTTCCTCGGTCACGATTCGTTTGGGCGTTTCCTCGCCGTTCGCGACCTTCTTGACGATATCCATCAGCTGCGGGCCGAGCAGCGGGTTGCACTCGACCACGACGTTGATCTGGCCCTTGACCATGGCCTTGAACGCGTCTTCCACGCCGTCCACAGAGATGATCTTGATGTCGGTGCCCGGCTTGAGCCCGGCTTCCTCGATGGCCTGGATCGCGCCGAGGGCCATGTCGTCGTTGTGCGCGTAGAGCACGTCGATGTCCTGGTGGGCCTTGAGGAAGGCCTGCATGACCTCTTTGCCCTTGGCCCGGGTGAAGTCGCCGGTCTGCGACGCGATGATCTGAAGTTTCGGGTCGTCCTTGATGACCTCGGCGAAGCCGTCCTGGCGGTCGATCGCGGGAGCGGAACCCGCCGTGCCCTGAAGCTCAACGATATTGACTGTCTCCGTGGCGTCCTTGGAGTCCTCGATGAGCCACTTGCCGGCGTTGCGCCCCTCCTCGACGAAGTCGGAACCCAGGAAGGTCTCGTAGAGCGAGGTGTCTTCCGAATCGATCGCCCGGTCTGTCAGCACGACGGGAATCTTGGCGTCCTTGGCCTCTTTGAGGACCGTCTCCCAGCCGGATTCCACGACGGGTGAGAAGGCGATGACATCAACCTTCTGCTGAATGAAGGAGCGAATGGCCTTGATCTGATTTTCCTGCTTCTGCTGGGCATCGGAGAACTTTAGGGTGATACCCGCTTCTTTTGCTGAATCCTGAATGGACTTGGTGTTGGCGGTCCGCCAGCCACTTTCGGCGCCGACCTGGGAGAAGCCCAGGGTGATCTTGTCGTCTCCGCCCCCGGAACCGCTGTCGCCGCAGGCGGCGACGCCGCCTACCATGAGTCCTGCGGCCATGAATGTCGCTAGTGTCTTCCGCACGGTGCACTCACTCTCCTCGCGCTGTTGCGCTGCGTTGGCCTTGACGGTGGGTACTGGATCGCTGCGGGAACGGGGTACGTCGATGGCGGTGTACGTGGTATCGATTCGTGAAGTTAGATGCCAAAGAGGCGTGTGGCGGTGTGGTTCGGGGGCTCGTGCCACGCCTGCGCTGGTGTGTTGGCGAGAGTGTTAACGGTCACACGGTATCGCGTCAAGGGGGTTGCCGGCGTCGTTGGCGAGGGTTGCCAAGTTGTGTCCTCGGGTGGGTGGGGGGGCTTGACGGCACCTGTGTGAGCGTTAACATTTCAGCAGTGCGGCGGCGCGCATCGAGCGATGACGTTGGCCGCGGCTGGCGGTCAAGGCACCCCCCGAGGAGGCGTGGATCGATGAACCTCAGTTCGGGCTTCGCGGACACCTACGTTGTCGGTATCGACTTCGGCACCCTGTCCGGGCGAGCGGTGATCGTCCGGGTCTCCGACGGCGCCGAGGTCGGCACCGCCGTGCATTCCTATGCCAGCGGCGTCATCGAGCACACCCTGCCCGCCACCGGGGCACCGCTGCCGCTGGACTGGGCCCTGCAGGACCCGGAGGACTACCGGGAGGTCCTGCGTCGAGCGGTGCCGGAGGCGCTGGCCCAGGCGGGCGTCCCGGCCGAGCGGATCATCGGTATCGGCATCGACTTCACCGCGTGCACCGTGCTGCCGGCCCTCGCCGACGGCACGCCGCTGTGCGAGATCCCCGAATGGCGCGGTCGCCCGCACGCCTACCCGAAGCTGTGGAAGCACCACGCCGCCCAGCAGCAGGCCGACCGCATCAATGCCCTGGCCCACGACCGCGGCGAGAGCTGGATCCGGCGGTACGGCGGCAAGATCTCATCGGAGTGGCAGGTGGCCAAGGCCCTGCAACTGCTGGAGGAGGACCCGGAGGTCTACGCCCGCGCCGAGCGCTGGATCGAGGCCGCGGACTGGATCACCTGGGAACTCTGCGGGCGAGAGACCCGCAACACCTGCACCGCCGGCTACAAGGCCATCTACCAGGACGGCCGCTATCCCTCCCGGGAGTACTTCGCGGCTCTCAACCCGGCCTTCGCCGACCACGCCGTCAAGGTCGACTTCCCGCTGTCCCCGCTCGGCGGGCGGGCGGGCGGGCTGACCGCCCGGGCCGCGGCCTGGACCGGGCTCCCCGAGGGCATCGCCGTCAGCGTCGGCAACGTTGACGCCCACGTGACCGCGCCGGCGGCCAAGGCGACGGCCCCCGGCCAGATGCTGGCCGTCATGGGCACCTCGACCTGCCACATCATGAACGGCGAGACCCTCGCGGAGGTGCCGGGCGCCTGCGGCGTGGTGCGCGACGGCGTGATCGGGGGGCTGTGGGGCTACGAGGCCGGCCAGAGCGGGGTCGGCGACATCTTCGCCTGGTACGTCGACCACGGCCTGCCGGCCTCGTACACCGAGGAGGCCGACCGGCTCGGCGAGAGCCCGCACGAGCTGCTGAGCCGGCTGGCCGCCGAAGCCCCGGTGGGCGCCTCCGGGCTGATCGCCCTCGACTGGAACAACGGCAACCGCTCCGTGCTCGTCGACCACGAACTCAGCGGCCTGATCCTCGGCCTGACCCTGTCGACGAGGCCCCCGGACATCTACCGGGCGCTGCTGGAGGCGACCGCCTTCGGCACCCGGACCATCATCGAGGCGTTCGAGACCGCCAACGTCCCGGTCAACGAGCTGATCGTCGCCGGGGGCCTGCTGCGGAACCCGGTGCTCATGCAGATCTACGCCGACGTCATCCGGCGACCGCTGAGTCTCATCGGTTCCGAGCAGGGCCCGGCCCTCGGCTCGGCGATCCACGCGGCCGTCGCCGCCGGCGCCTACCCGGACGTGCCGGCGGCGGCCGAGGCCATGGGCTCCGTCGAGCGCAACGTCTACCTGCCGGACCCGGCGCGGGCCGCGGCGTACGACGCCCTCTACGCCGAGTACACGCTGCTGCACGACTACTTCGGCCGGCACGGCAACGATGTCATGCGCCGGCTGCGGGCCATCCGCAACGAGGCGGTGACCCGATGAGCGCCTCCCGGACGCGTGCCACCGTCGCGGCGCTGCACGCCGAACTCGTCCGCTCCGGCCTGGTCGTGTGGACCGCCGGCAACGTCTCGGCCAGGGTCCCCGGTGCGGACCTCATGGTCATCAAACCCAGCGGGGTGTCCTACGACGACCTCAACGCGGAGAACATGGTCGTCTGCGACCTGGACGGCCGGCCGGTCGACGACGCGCTGGCCCCGTCGAGCGACACGGCGGCCCACGCCTACGTGTATCGCGCGATGCCGCACGTCGGCGGGGTGGTACACACCCACAGCACCTATGCGACCGCCTGGGCCGCGCGGGGCGAGCCCATCCCGTGCGTGCTGACGGCCATGGCCGACGAGTTCGGCGGCCCGATCCCGGTCGGGCCGTTCGCCCTGATCGGCGGCGACGACATCGGCCGGGGCATCGTCGAGACCCTCGACGGTCACCGGTCACCGGCCGTGCTGATGCGCAACCACGGGGTCTTCACCCTCGGCCCGACGCCCCGGGCCGCGGTCAAGGCCGCCGTCATGTGCGAGGACGTCGCCCGGACCGTGCACCTGGCCCGCTGCCTGGGCGAGCCGATCGGCCTCCCGCCGGAGGCCGTCGACGCGCTGCACGACCGCTACCAGAACGTCTACGGTCAGCGGTAGCCCGCTGACCGGAACAGAGCCGCCGGTGCGGTGACCGGTCGGCTGGGGTGATAGAGGCGGCCCGTCCGATGGGGGACGGGCCGCCCCGCCGCTACGTCGAGTCCCGGACGACCAGGTCCGTCGGCAGGATGACCGCGGCCGGATCGTCGCCCTCGACCTGCCCGAACAGCAACCGCACCATTTCGGCGCTGATCCGGGTGAACGGCTGGCGGACCGTGGTCAGCCGGGGGCGGGCGGTCAGCGCGATCCGCGAGTCGTCGAATCCCCCGACCGCCACGTCGTCGGGCACGCGCCGGCCGGCGTGCCGCAGCGCCTCGATCGCCCCCGCCGCCATGAGATCGGAGGCGACGAACACGGCGTCCAGGTCGGGCGTCAGGTCCAGCAGCCGCGCCATCGAGGCCTCCCCGGAACTGTGGGTGTAGTCGCCGTGCGTGACCAGCCGCGGATCGAACTCGCCGAGCACGTCCCGGAACCCCGCCAGCCGGTCGATGCCGCCGGGGGTGTCG
>JABDRL010000040.1 GCA_013041765.1 Dactylosporangium sp.
ATTTTCTCCTGTATATAGTTAGCATTTTCTGGTCGGTCGCGGCCCGGACCCGCGCCACCAGAGCCGGCGCCGCCGCGGAGATGGTGGACCGCGCGCCGGTGACCCCCATGACGCTGGCGGCGTAGACGAAGCCCCGGCAGGCCCGCGCCGTCAGGGCCGTGCGGTGCTGGCCGGAGGAGGGGGCGACGAGGAACACCCGGTCCAGGTCGTGCTCGTCGGACGCGGACAGCCACTCGTCCGCCTCGTCCGGGATGAGGTCCGGGGTGATCAGCCCGGCGCCCCCGGCCGCGGCGAGGTCCCGGGCGAACCGCGCGACGCCGTAGCGCTCGACGGGGTTCCAGTAGGTCATCACCAGCACCGCCGCGCCCAGCGACGTCACCGCCTCCACGACGTGCAGCAGGTCGGTCAGGCGCACCCCGGCGGCCAGCGCGGCCTCCGTCGCCCGCTGGATGACCGGACCGTCCATCACCGGGTCGGAGTAGGGAAACCCGATCTCGACGACGTCGACCCCGGATTCGATCATCGTCCGGATCGCCGTGGTCGACCCCTCGACGCTCGGAAACCCCGCCGGCAGGTACCCGACGAGGGCACCGCGTCCCTCGGCCCGGGCCCTCGCGAATGCCGCGCCGGTGCGGGCGGCCGCCGCCGGCGCGCTCATGACAGCATCCCGAACCAGCGACCGGCGGTGTCGACGTCCTTATCGCCCCGTCCCGACAGGCACACCACGATCGTTGGTTCCCTTCCCAGTTCGGCGGCCAGCCCCGGCACGATCCGCAGGGCCCCGGCGATGGCATGCGCGCTCTCGATCGCCGGAATGATCCCCTCGGTCCGGCAGAGCACCTGGAAAGCCGCCATGGCCTCGGCATCGGTCACCGGCTGGTAGCTGGCCCGCCCCTGGTCGTGCAGCAGCGCGTGCTCCGGCCCGACGGCCGGGTAGTCCAGCCCCGCGGAGATCGAGTGGGACTCGATGGTCTGCCCGTCGGCGTCCTGGAGCAGGTAGGTGCGGGCGCCGTGGAGCACCCCGACGTCCCCGCCGGTGATGCTCGCCGCGTGCCGGCCGGTCTGCACCCCGTCCCCCCCGGCCTCGAACCCGAACAGCCGCACCTCGGTGTCGCCGAGAAAGGCCGAGAAGGCGCCGATGGCGTTGGACCCGCCCCCGACGCAGGCACAGACGGCGTCCGGCAGACCACCGGCCTGGGCCAGGCACTGCTCGCGGGCCTCGACGCCGATGCCGGAGACGAAGTCGCGCACCATCGCCGGGAACGGGTGCGGTCCGGCGGCCGTACCCAGCAGGTAGTGGGTGGTGTCGACGTTGGTGACCCAGTCCCGCAGGGCCTCGTTGATCGCGTCCTTCAGGGTGCGCGAGCCGGTGGTCACGGGGACGACGCTGGCTCCCAGCAGCTGCATCCGGGCGACGTTGAGCGACTGCCGGCGAGTGTCCTCCTCGCCCATGTACACGACGCATTCGAGGTCGAACAGGGCCGCGGCGGTGGCACTGGCGACCCCGTGCTGGCCCGCACCGGTCTCCGCGATGACCCTGGGCTTGCCCATCCGCTTGGTCAGCAGGGCCTGGCCGAGGACGTTGCGGACCTTGTGCGCGCCGGTGTGGTTGAGGTCCTCGCGCTTGAGCAGGATCCGCGCCCCGGCCCGCGCCGACAGCCGCCGCGCCGGGTACAGCGGGGACGGGCAGTCGGCGTAGTCCCGCAGCAGGCGGTTGAGCTCGGCAAGGAAGCCGGGGTCGGTGCGGGCCTTGTGATACGCCTCGTCCAGCTGGTCGAGGGCCGCGATCAGCGCCTCGGGAACGAAGCGCCCGCCGTAACGACCGAAATGGCCCAGACGCCCCGCCCAGTCGTCGGTGGCCGTCTCCCGCTCCGGGATCGGGGAAGCCGGGGCACTCATCGCGCCGGCCTCGGGGTCGCGGGGTGGCTGCCGGCCGTCACCAGCTCCGCCACGGCGTCCCTCGGGCTCTTCTTCGTCACCAGGCCCTCGCCCACGAGCACGGCGTCCGCCCCGGCCGACGCGTAGCGGATCAGGTCGTGGGGACCCCGCACACCCGACTCGGCGATCTTGACGACGTTGTTGGGCAGACCCGGGGCGATCCGCTCGAACACCGACCGGTCCACCTCCAGGGTGCGCAGGTTGCGGGCGTTGACTCCGATCACCTTGGCGCCGGCCTCCAGCGCCCGGTCCGCCTCCTCCTCGGCGTGTACCTCGACCAGTGCCGTCATGCCGAGACTCTCGACGCGGTCGAGCAGCCCGCACAGGGCATTCTGGTCGAGGGCCGCGACGATGAGCAGCACCAGATCGGCTCCGCAGGCGCGGGCCTCGTGCACCTGGTAGCTCGACACCACGAAGTCCTTGCGCAGCAGCGGCACGTCCACCGCGGCCCGCACCGCGGCCAGGTCGTCCAGGCTGCCACCGAACCAGCGCGATTCGGTCAGGACGCTGATGCAGCGGGCTCCACCAGCGGCGTACTGCTCGGCAAGGTCCGCCGGATCCGGGATGTCCGCGAGTTGCCCTCTCGACGGCGATGATCGCTTGACCTCCGCGATCACCCCGACGCCCGCCGTGCGCAGGGCGGCGTAGCCGTCCAGCGGCGGGGGCGTCGCCTTGGCACACGCTCTGATGTCTTCCAGGGGAACCCGCCGCTGGCGCGCCTCAACATCCTCGCGAACTCCCGCGAGGATCTCGTCGAGTACCTGCCCGGTCGAGGTCGCGCCTGTGGTCGCGGTCTCCGACGGACCGCCATCTGCGGCTGTCATGCGAGCGATGCTAGGCTGCGCGCCCTGATCGGGTGGATCCGGGGTGCGGCCAGGGCACCAGCACGGGCACGGCATAATGGCCGACCGGATGACCGGCTCAGCGCTCTGGCCGGAGCCCCTCGGCCGCGGAGATGGCCGCGAGCACCGCCACGGCCTTGTTCCGTGACTCGATGTCCTCCGCCACGGGATCGGAGTCGGCGACGATACCGGCTCCGGCCTGGACGTAGGCCATGCCGTCCCGCAGCAGTGCCGTGCGGATGGCGATCGCCGTGTCCATGTCCCCGCCGAAGCCGAAGTAGCCGACCACCCCGCTGTAGAGGCCACGCCGGGTCGGCTCCAGCTCGTCGATGATCTCCATGGCCCGGACCTTGGGCGCGCCGGAGAGCGTGCCGGACGGGAAGGTCGCGGCGAGGGTCTCGAAGACCGACCGGTGCTCGCTCAGCTCGCCGACGACCGTCGAGACGATGTGCATGACGTGGCTGTAGCGCTCGATGGTCATGAACTCGGGAACCTCGACCGTGCCCGGCCGGCAGACCCGCCCGAGGTCGTTGCGGGCGAGGTCGACCAGCATGACGTGTTCCGCGCGTTCCTTGGGGTCGGCGATCAGCTCGGCGGCCAGGCCCGCGTCCTCCTCGGGAGTCTCGCCCCGCCAGCGGGTACCGGCGATCGGGTGCATCAGGGCGGTGCGGACCCCGTCCGGACCGGCCGTGACCTTGGCATGCACCTCCGGAGACGAGCCGACCACATCGAAGCCGTCGAAGCGCAGCAGGAACATGTACGGGCTGGGGTTGGTCGTCCGCAGGATCCGGTACACATCGAGGGGATCGACGGTCGTCGGTCGCTCAAACCGCTGGGCGATAACGATCTGGAAGCATTCCCCGGCCCGGATGGCCTCCTTCGCGGTCTCCACGGCCTTGCCGAACTGCCCCTCGGGGGTCCGGAAACTGACCTGGGCGAACGGTTCACGGACGGGGTCGGCGCTCGACACCATCGGCGGGGTCGGCCGGGACAGGGCCGTGGTCATCGCGTCCAGCCGCCCGATCGCCTGGTGGTAGGCGGCGGTGACGGTGGGGTCGTCCGCTCCGGGGGCTGGCAGGATCGCGGTGGCGATCAGCAGGGCCGTGCCCTCGTGGTGGTCGAGGGCCACCAGGTCGGTCGCGAGCATCATGCCCAGCTCGGGCTGGCGGAGGTCGTCGACGGCGCCGGTGGGCAACCGCTCGAAGCGCCGCACGATGTCGTAGGACAGGAATCCGACCAGTCCCCCAGACAGCGGTGGAAGGCCCAGCTCCGCGAGTTCCGCCGCGGACTCGGTCAGGGCCGCGACGGTGTCCCGGAGGACCAGCGCCGGGTCGCCCGCCACCGGTACGCCGGCCGGGGGCTGGCCGAGCCAGACCGCCCGGCCATCGCGTTCGGTCAGCGTCGCGATGCTGCGGACCCCGATGAAGGAGTACCGCGACCAGACGGCCTTCGCCGCCCCCACACCGTGCTCCGCGGACTCCAGCAGGAAGGTCCCCGGGCCTCCGGCGAGCTTGCGGTAGACGCCCACCGGCGTCTCCGCATCGGCCAGCAGCCGGCGCACGACCGGAACGACCCGGCGGTGGCGGGCCAGGGTGCGGAAACCGGCCTCATCGGGCAGGACAGCGCCTGTGGTCATCGCTGGGTCTCCTGAAGGATGTCGGTGAAGCAGCTGTGGGTTCCGGTGTGGCAGGCCGGTCCGACCTGCTCGACGGTCAGCAGGAGGGTGTCCCCGTCGCAGTCCAGGGCCGCGCGGCGCACGTACTGGTGGTGTCCGGAGGTCTCACCCTTGACCCAGTACTGGCGGCGGCTGCGCGACCAGTAGGTGGCTCGGCCGGTGGTCAGCGTGCGGCGCAGGGCCTCGTCGTCCATCCAGGCGACCATGAGCACGACGCCGGTGCCGTATTCCTGGACGACGGTGGGAAACAGCCCGGCGTCGTCGTGGCGCAGGCGCGCCGCGATGGCCGGGTCGAGTTGCTGCTGGGTCACGGTCGTCCATTCTCCCCCACCACCGGCCGGGAGCGGCAGGCCGGTGGTCCCGTGCGGGTCGGCGGGCCGCCGGCTGTCGTCCCGGACGGCACCGACAAACACCGCCGGAGAGGACTGTCCGGACGGATCGATCGGGAGTAGCTTGCGAAAGTCACCCTCTCTGTGGCCAACCGGATGGAGACGACCATGGCCTACCCCAGCATGACGCCGCCGAACAGCCCGTGGGCGATACGGCGCCCCGACGTGCCAGGGCAGCGCGAGCCCGCCGAGCAGCCCGTGGCTCCGGCCCAGTACGCCGTCAACGAGGACGAGCAGCCGACGACGGTGCTGGTCTTCGACGACCCGGAGGCGTCGCCGAAGGCGGAGGCCACCCAGCCCATCGATCTGGAGGCCGGCCGGGCCCCCGCCGCCGGGGACGCGGAGACGGACCCGGGCGCGGAGACCGATGCCGTCGCCGGGGCCCCGGACCCGGACCCGGAGGCAGCCGCGGTAGCCGACGCTGTCACCGAGGGCGCGGGCCCGGCGACCGACGCCGACGCCGACGCCGGGGAGGAAGGGGAAGGGGAGCCGGCCGCGGTATCGGCCGGGTCGCCCATCTCGCTGTGGAGTGCCGCGGACGCCGAGGCCCTGCGGGCCCGGTTCGCCGCGGTGCTGCCGCTGTTCATCGACGATCCCACAGAGGCGGTCGCCCAGGCGACCGGCGTGGTCAACGACGCGGTGGACGCCCTGGCGGATGCCCTGCGCACCCAGCACGCGGCGCTGGATCCCGAAAACGGCACCGGCGCCCCGGACACCGAGTCCCAGCGCGTCGCGTTGCGCGACTACCGGGACTTCCTCGAACGGATCCTCGCGCTGTAGCGGATGATCGCCTTTGGCTGTGGCATCGGTGTACCCCCCGACACACCCGCAATTCCAACGAGCAGGTCAGACTCGATTTCGAGCACTCGGTGTGAGAGTCGAGCTGAACCCCAACAGCCTGGATCGGGTCGGGATTACGGTCCCGAGGTAGGTGATCAGGTCGGTACGGGCGCGGTTGATGACGTCCAGCACCGCGGGGATCGAGGTGCCGGCCGGTAGCGGCAAGTCGGCGGCAAGGTCTCGGGCGGTGAAGTCGGTTGACAGCCAGTGCAGCAGGGCGGCCAGGTCCGCCCGCTGAGCATCGGTCGCCGATGGCTGCCAGGGGTCAGCCTCGTACCGGGTGGGATCGTCGCCGTCGAGGACCGTCCAGAGCGCGGATCGGCGTACCAGGCACGGAAGGCAGCAGCCGCAGTGCGGTGGCCGGTTGCCCCGACGCGCCGGTGGATGTCCGCAGCTCTCGGCGTCGGCGAGATCGTCGGGGCGGAGCCCGGCGTCCAGGGCCAGCCGGCACACGCCGGTCTTGGTCAGCCCAGCCAGTGGGTTGAATACCGTGACCGGGCTGCCGGCCCCGGAGATCTGGTGAATAAGCTGGTTGACCAGATGCAACGTCCGGGGGTGCACGGAGCGGCTGGAGCACGCCGCGACCCGGTCGGCCAGCAGCGGGGGGTTCACCGCGAGTTGGCCGTTCTCCGGGATCACCACCTCGGGGAGACCGTGCGCTGCGGCCGCGTAGACCGCGGCTGCGACAAAAACCAGCCCGCGGGACCGAGTCGACGGCTCCTGCGGCTGTTTGCGTTGGTCGGGCCGGCGCGAGGAGGGCTGGGGCTGGTGCCAGTACTGCCGTAGCTGCACCGTGGGTCGAATCCGCCGGATGGCCTCGTACCGGCGCTGCTGCTGGCGCTTGTTGACGTCGTACTGGGCCACCAACAGCAGACCATCGACGCCGGAGTGGGCGCGATCCGCCGCGTAGGCGAGGGAATCCAGGCCGCCGGAGAACAGCGCCACCTGGAAGGCGGACCACCCGGCGAACAGCGGCAGTTGCCGCGAGTACGGCGTCGCGCCGCCGGTGACCTGCAGCTGCCACCGGTCGGCTGTGAGCGTGGACAGCAGCGTGGCCAGCAGATCGAGGTTGTCCTGCCACGGTTGCGGGTCGATCAGTTCGATGGTCACCGTGAGGTGCCGGGTCCACCCGTCCGGAGCGGTCGCGCGCGGCGCCCGCCGGTCGACCAGGTGCACGACCCGGGCCACCCGCAGCAGATCCTGAGCCCACACCGGCGGGACCCGGGCTGGCTCGGCGATCCGAAGGATCCGCGGCTCCCGGCCGGTGAAGTCTTTACTGGACAGCCAGATCCCGTCAGCGGTCCGGGCACGATGCGGGCGATCTGCGAAGTGGAAACTGAACGTGCCACCGGTCATACCGCCTCCAAACCAACGATGCCAGGCCCGATGCCGGCGTCTGGGCTTTCTAGCCCGGCTGCCCGCCGGAACGCGACATCCAGCAGCTTCGTCGCGACCGCTGGCAGGGACAGGCCGGCGTTGTCGGGCCGCTCCTTCTCCTCGCACGGGTTCGGGATCAGTTCCACGGCCTTCCCCGCAGCCCACTCGGCGACCTTCCCGCCGATCCCGAGCGGCAGCACGGGCAGGACCGGAACCATGACCTGGAGCTTCGCGGCGATCGCGGTCTTGAGGAACTCCCCGACCACCTCGCCGAAGAACATCCGGTAGATGACGCAGAACAGCTCCCCGGTAACCGACCGCGACCCCGGTCGAACGTCGCCGTCGGCGAGCGCGGCCGTGATCGGGGAGCCGGGTTCGGTCAGCCGCTCGGCGCAGCGCACGGCGGCCCGACGCACCACCGAGTCGGCGATCAGGGTGCCGTCGCCCGCGACCTGCTCGACGAGTCCGGCACGCAGCGCGCCGACCGGGTCGTCTGGCACCGGTCCTGTTGGCGGCGGCAGCGTCTCGCCACGCATCAACGCCGCCAAGGCGTCCACCAGCCGCTGACCTGCTGCCACGGCTGCCGGGCGCAGCCCGTACCGGTCCGGGTCGTCGGCAAGGTCTTCGGCCAACGCCCGGCGGCACGCCGTACCGAAAGGGTCGACGTCGTCGGCGGGTGCGGGTGTGGTCTCCGGCGGAACGGTCTCGGTCGAGGTACCGGGGCCGCCGGCCGCCTCAATGGCGCGTGCCCAACGACGTCCGGCCTGGCGTGCTCGTTCCCAGTTCGGACCGATCGGTCCCCGCAACGGTCGTGAGGTTCCCATCGACACCTCCGGTGGTCGATGCGATCGCCTTCCTTCCAAGGGTATGGAAACAATCGGTGGTCGATCAATTGCCGAACGTCAGGTGCGGATATCCGACACAGGCTTGCATTCGAGGTAGTCGGCCACCTCGTGTCCAACGCCTCGCCCAGCAGGGCATCACCCGACCGGATGCGACTCTCGGCGGTGACCTCGGCCAGGTCACCGCCGAGGCCACCGATCGAGCCAAGGGCTGGGTGACGAGCGCCGCGGAGGCCATCGGCAGCCTGGGGGTCAGCCGTACGATCGTTGGTCGCAACGAGAGTTCTTCGAGCACGGCACCGACCGTTGACCCCGGGCCTGCACACGACGGTCGGACGCTACGTGGCCGGGCGATGACGGCTGCCACGGTACCGCGCACGTTATAAGCTTCGCTTATACTTGGGTGATGTGGGAGATACGGCTGCATCCCGAGGTCGAGGAGTGGTTCCTGGGCCTGTGTCGAGACGACGCGGCGAGCGCCGACCTCGTCGCCGAGGCGATCGACCTGCTCGCCGAACGCGGACCCGGACTGGGACGGCCCCTGGTGGACCGGCTCAAAGGCAGCATGTACCACCACATGAAGGAGTTGAGGCCGGGCTCGGCGGGTACGAGCGAGATCAGGATGATCTTCGCGTTCGACCGGGCGAGGGAGGCGATCTTCCTGGTCGCCGGGGACAAGTCCGGCCAGTGGCAGTCCTGGTACCGCAATGCGATACCGCTGGCCGACGCCCGGTTCACCGAGCACCTGGCCGCGTTGAAAGAGGAGCAGTCATGACCGGAGCCTCCAACTGGCGCGACGTCAAGGCCAAGGCACGTGCTGCCGATCCGTCATGGGACACCACTGAGCGCGTCGAGCGCCGCGCCGGATACCGCAGCCAGATGCTCGCCTCGGTCAGCGGCGCCCAGCTCGCCGAGCTACGTCAGCAGCTCGGCCTGACCCAGGCCCAGCTCGCCGAGGCCGCCGGACTGTCGCAGGCCCGGATCAGCCAGATCGAAACCGGCGAAGCGGTCAGCCTCGACGTGCTGCGCGCGTACATCGTCGGCCTCGGCGGCCAACTGGACGTCGTCGCGAGGATCGGCAACATCCACCTCAACGTCGCCTGAGCCACCCGCCCGCCAGGCGTCACCGAGATAGCGTCGGTCTCGCCACCTTGACTCGCTCGAATATCGACCCGCACTCGACATCGAGTCAGATGAGGCATGGAGTCGTCGTAGCCGAGGCAATGCGTTGGCCATTTTGTCGTGTCCGGCCAGCGACACCTGAGCCACACCCAATCATCGCCATCCGAGGTCCGCGATCCGTTGCCGACCGGAGGTATTTCATCTACCGTTGAGTTCAACGGGTGATGAGTTTCCCGGCATCGGAGGGCACTATGGAGACCACGATCGAGGTCGAGGACCTCGTTGTGCAGCGAGGCGGCAGAACGGTGTTACACCGCCTGACGTGCGCCATACCGAAAGGACTGGTCACTGGGTTGCTCGGCCCCAGTGGCAGCGGCAAGACCACGCTCATGCGCTGCGTCGTCGGCGTTCAGCAGGTCAAATCCGGGACGGTGACCGTGCTTGGCCGGCCCGCCGGAGCACCGGCGCTGCGCCGCAGGATCGGATACCTCACCCAGGCCCCCAGCGTCTACGCCGACCTCACCGTCCAGGAGAACGCGCGGTACTTCGCCTCGCTCTACGGCGTCCCCCGGCACGACGCGGACCAGGCCGTCACCGACGTCGGCCTCGGTGCCGCCGCGGGGCAACTGGTCTCGACCCTCTCCGGCGGCCAGCGCGCGCGGGCCTCGCTGGCCTGCGCGATCCTCGGCTCCCCCGAGCTGCTGGTCCTCGACGAGCCCACTGTGGGCCAGGACCCCGTGCTGCGCGACGACCTCTGGCAGCGGTTCCACGACATGGCCCGCGGCGGGACGACCCTGCTGGTGTCCAGCCATGTGATGGACGAAGCCGGCCGCTGCGACCGGTTGATCCTCATCAGGGAGGGCTCCATCATCGCCGACGACACCCCGAAAGCCGTCCGGGCCAGCGCCGGCACCGACGATCTCGACCATGCCTTCCTCCGCCTGGTCCGGGCCGCGAACGAGCAGATCACGACCGACGACGAGGCAAGGGCGGAGGAGCGCTGATGTCGTTCACCATCACGATGACGACCGCCGCCCGGATCATGCGGCAGCTGGGCCACGACCGGCGAACCATCGCGCTGATGCTGGCTGTGCCGGCGCTGCTGCTGACCCTGATGCGGTATGTCTTCGACGACCAGCCCATGATCTTCGACCGGATCGGCGTCATCATGCTCGGGGTGTTCCCGTTCGTGGTGATGTTCCTGCTGACCAGCATCACCATGCTGCGGGAACGCACCACCGGCACCCTGGAGCGCCTGCTGACCACCCCACTGCACAAGCTCGACCTGCTGCTGGGCTACGGCATCGCCTTCGCCGTCGCGGCGACGGCGCAGGCGGCGGTGGTGGCCGGGACGGCGTTCTGGCTGCTCGGTCTGGACACCGCCGGCAGCGCCTGGACGGTGTGCGGCCTGGCGATCGCCAACGCGGTGCTCGGCATGGCCATGGGCCTGTTCGTCAGCGCATTCGCGCAAACCGAGTTCCAGGCCGTACAGTTCATGCCGGCCTTCGTCCTGCCCCAGTTTCTACTCTGCGGGCTGATCGCTCCACGGGAGCAGATGGTCGGCTGGCTCCAGGCGATCAGCGATGCCCTGCCCATGACGTACGCGGTCGAGGCGCTGACCGAGGTCAGCACGCATGCCGACCCGACCGGCACGATGTGGAAGGACGTCGGGATCATTCTGGGCTCGATCGCCGTAGCCCTATTGTTGGCCGCGGCGACCCTGCGCCGCCGCACCGCCTGACCACTCCGACTCCCGAACGAGGACCTATGGCCCGTACCGGACGACGCCCCGGCAACCAGGACACCAAGCAGGCCATTCTGGCCGCCGCTCGGGAAGCCTTTGGCGAGCGCGGCTACGACGGGGCGTCCATCCGAGCCATCGCGACCAGCGCCGGGGTGGACCCGGCGCTGGTTCATCACTACTTCGGCGCCAAGGACCAGCTGTTTCTCGCCGCGGTGGAGTTCCCCCTCGACCCGAACAAGATCATTCCAACGATCATCGCCGGCAATCGTGACCACCTCGGCGAACGGCTGGTGCGCACCATCCTCCAGGTCTGGGACTCCCCCACCGGGATCACCGCCGCCGCGCTGGTACGCAGTGCGGTGCAGCACGAGTGGATGGCCCGCCTGCTGCGGGAGTTCCTCCTGACGCAGATCTTCCGGCGCGTCTCGATCTCGTTGGACATGGATCCCCAGGAGGCCACGGTCCGCGGTCCCCTGGTCCTGTCGCAGGTCATCGGGCTGATCGCCACCCGCTACATCCTGCGCATCGAACCGCTGGCCAGTGCCCCGCCCGACCTGGTCGTCGCGCTGATCGGCCCGACGATGCAGCGCTACCTCACCGGCCCGCTGTCCCCCGGTGCCGCCGCTGGACACTCAGATCACGTGACCGCTGGCAAAGGGCAGCCACCCTCCGTACCACCCAGACAGCACGGCCAGCAGCCCCAGCACCACCGCGACCACCCGGATTGACGCCCGCGACAGGGCCAGAGCCGGCACGATGAGGATCGGGAAGGCCGGCAGCAGATGGCGGCCCATCGAAGAGATGTGGGCGTGCGATCCGAGCGACCCGACGAACATCACCACCGCGAACATGATCAGCACCCACGGGGTCCGGTGCATCGCCGCCAGGGCGATCAGCGCGGCGGCCCCGAAGACCACCAACCCGGTGAACATGAAGATCGAATCTTCGAGGGGCTCCTGGCCCAGCACGATCGTGCGGAGGGCATCGAAGCTGGACTGGCCAAAGTCAAAGTACGAATCCCAGGTATAGCGCTGCAACTCGAAAAAGCCGGTCGGCGTGCCGAGCCGGTAACCGGCGAACACGACATAGCTGACGTAGCCGAGCGGGGCCAGAGCCCCGGCGAGCCACGGTCGCCAGCCGTCCCGGCGCAGCACGATCGCCACCAGCGCGGCGAACCCGACCGTCGCGATCAGGGCAAGGGCCGTCGGGCGGGTCAGCCCCGCCACGGCCGTGATCGCCCCGGCGACGATCCAGCGACGGGTCAGAACGGCGTAGAGCGCCCACCCGGCGAACGCGGTGAACAGCGATTCCGTGAAGGCCCCGTTCTGGGACATACACACCGGGACCACGGCCCACAGCGCCGCGAGGATGATGCCGAAGCGCCTGCCCCGCAGGTGGTTGCCGATTGCGAAGATCGCCCAGGCCGCCGCGATCGAGGCGAGGAAGGACACCAGCAGGCACGCCCCCGCCGCGTTCAGGCCGGGCAGCCAGGTCAGCGAGCGGGCGAGGTAGGGGTAGAGCGGAAAGAACGCCAGGCGGTGGGTGTATGGAATGCCGTGCTCGTCCACCCCGGCGGTGTGGCTGGTGTACCCGAACTCGGCGATCTTGCTGTACCAGCGGCCGTCCCAGGACAGCAGCACGTCATTGATCGACTGGTAGCCCCGCCAGGCGTTGGTCGAGCCGTCCCAGTACACCATCCGGCCAGGCTCGCTGCGCCGCCCCAGGGAGGTCAGCAGGACCAGCACGTCCAGGCTGATCACCCGCAGGGCCAGGTAGACGACCATGGCCGGTGCGGCCAGCCGTGCCGCGGCCACCAGCCGGGGCCCCCGGCCCGGTGGCCGGTGCGGGGAGGACCGGGCGGCCTCGCCGGTTGCCGCCATCGTGGTCATCGCACGAGGCAGCCGGCGGTATCCAGTTCCCGTTTCACCTCGCCGATCGACAGCTGACCGAAGTGGAACACGCTGGCCGCCAGCACCGCGTCGGCCCCGGCCGCGATGGCCGGGGGGAAGTGGGGCAGGGCCCCAGCCCCGCCGGAGGCGATCACCGGAATGTCCACCACCGCCCGGACCGCCCGGATCAGTTCCAGATCGAAGCCGTCCTTGGTCCCGTCGGCGTCCATGGAGTTGAGCAGGATCTCGCCAGCGCCCAGTTCCGCGCCACACCCCGCCCAGGAGATGGCGTCCATCCCCGTCCCCCGGCGCCCGCCGTGGGTGGTCACCTCGAACCCGCTCGTCGTGCCCGGAGCGCGGCGAGCGTCCAGCGACAGCGTCAGCACCTGCCGGCCGAACTGCCGAGCGATCTCCGCGATCAGCTGTGGCCTGGCGATCGCCGCCGTGTTGATGCCGACCTTGTCGGCCCCCGAGCGCAACAGCGTGTCCACGTCGGACACCGAGCGGACCCCGCCCCCGACGGTCAGCGGGATGAATACGCTCTCCGCCGTCCGCCGGATGACGTCGAGCATGCTCGGACGCCCCTCGGAGGAGGCCGTGACGTCCAGGAAGATCAGCTCGTCGGCGCCCGCCTCGTCGTAGGCCGCGGCCAGCTCCACCGGGTCGCCGGCGTCACGCAGGTCGACGAACCGCACCCCCTTGACCACCCGCCCCGCGTCGACGTCCAGGCACGGAATGACACGAACAGCGACACTCATCGAGACCCCTCACTGACGTTCCGTAACTCACGACTCCGCCAGCAGGGCAAGAGCCTCCTCCACGGTGAAGGCGCCAGCGTAGAGCGCCTTGCCGACGATGACTCCCTCGACCCCGGCCGGTTCCAGCGCGGCCACCTGCCGAAGGTCGTCCAGTTTGGAGACCCCGCCGCTGGCGATGACTGGTTTGTCCGTCCGGCCGCAGACTTCCAGCAGCAGGGTCAGATTCGGTCCGGTGAGCGTGCCGTCCCGCAGGACGTCGGTCACGACGTACCTGGCACACCCGGCCCGCTCCAGCCGGTCCATGACCTCGAACAGGTCGCCGCCGGCGCGGGTCCATCCCCGGGCCGCCAGGGTGTGGCCCCGCACGTCGAGGCCGACGGCGACCCGGTCGCCGTACCGCCCGACGGCCCAGTCGCACCAGGCCGGGTCCTCCAGCGCCGCGGTGCCGAGGTTGACTCTGGCCGCCCCGGTCGCCAGCGCCGCGGCCAGTGACGCCTCGTCACGGATCCCGCCGGACAGTTCCACGGCGACGTCGAGGCGGCGAATGACCCTGGCGAGCGTCGCCGCGTTCGAACCTCGGCCGAACGCCGCGTCCAGGTCAACGAGGTGGATCCACTCCGCGCCGGCCCGCTGCCAGGACAGGGCGGCGTCCAGCGGGGCACCGTAGCCGGTCTCGGTGCCCGCCTCGCCCTGCACGAGGCGCACGGCTCGGCCCCCGGCGACATCCACAGCGGGGAACAACGTCAGAGCCACAATCAGATCCTCCGGTCAAGAGCCAGGACCACCACCACAGGGGTGGCGGCCGCGATCAGTAGGGAGAGCGCGAGCTTGGTGGGCAGCGTTCCGGCGTACCCCCAGATCAGGACGAGCGCACCGACGACTCCAGCGCCGATGGCGGCCCGCTGGCCCCGGGTGCGTCTCGCGAACATCCGGCCGGTGCGCCGGTCCGGCAGGCGGGGCACCCACCGGCGCAGGGCCGTCCGCAGCCGGTGGCGGCGGCGCAGACGCCGCTGCCTGGCGGCCCGTTCGGCGGTTTCGGCGGCCAGGCGTTGAGCCCGAAGCCGCGATCTCTCCTTGCTCACCCAGCCCTCGTTTACCCTCGTGGCGCGGACCTCCAGGCAGAACCTAGAGCATCCCGATCCAGTTGGTCAGCAACGTCGCCCCGGCGTTGCCGGACTTCTCGGGGTGAAACTGCGTCGCGGCAAGGGCGCCGTGCTCAACGGCCGCGATGAACGGTTCACCATGCTCCGAGACCGCCACCCGGATCCCGGTCCGGGCCCGCGCGGCGGCCGGCCGGGCGGCGTACGAGTGGACGAAGTAGAACCGCGTCGCGGGGTCCAGCCCCGCTCCCAGCACGGAGGCCTCCGGCCAGACGACCGTGTTCCAGCCCATGTGCGGCACGACGGGCGCGGCCAGCCGGGCCACCGTCCCCGGCACCAGCCCGAGGCCCTTGGTGACCACCCCGTGCTCCTCCCCCGCGTCGAAGAGCACCTGGAGCCCGACGCAGATCCCGAGCACCGGTGCGCCGGCCGTGACCCGGTCCACGATGACCCGGCCCGCACCCACGGCCTCCAGACCGGCCATGCACGCCGCGTACGCCCCGACCCCGGGGACGACCAGCCCGTCGGCCCGGGCGGCCACGGCGAGATCCGTGGTGAGGGTCACCTCGGCGCCGGCCCGGGCCAGGGCCCGCTCGGCCGACCGCAGGTTGCCCGACCCGTAGTCCAGCACCACGACCCGCTTCACGGTGTCCGACCAATCCTGCTGACAGTCACAGTGACCCCTTGGTACTCGGAATGGTGTTGACGGCCCGGGCGTCGATGGCCACGGCCTGGCGCAGCGCCCGTGCCACCGCCTTGAACTGGGCCTCGACCACGTGGTGGGCATCGGGCTGGACGCCGGGCCGCGCCGCGCGCAGCACGGCGACGTGCAGGGTCATCCGGGCCGCGTGGCCGAAGGACTCCCACACGTGTCTGGTCATGCTCGTCGGGTACGCCGGACCGATCAGCCCGACAGTCAGCGCCGGCTCGTCGTGGACCACGTACGGCCGCCCGGAGAGGTCGACGACGGCCTGCGCGAGCACCTCGTCGAGCGGCACCAGGGCATGGCCGTACCGGGTCACCCCGCGCTTGTCGCCGAGGGCCTCGGCGAAGGCCGCGCCCAGGGCCAGGGCCGTGTCCTCCATGGTGTGGTGGGCGTCGACATGCAGGTCGCCGGAGGTCGCGACGCTCAGGTCAAACCCCCCGTGCCGGGCGATCTGGTTGAGCATGTGGTCGTAGAATCCGACCCCCGTGGAGATCTCCCCGGCCCCGTGACCGTCCAGGTCGAGGGTGACGGCGATGGTGGTCTCGGCGGTGACCCGGTTGATCGTCGCGGTTCTGGTCATGAGATGCACTCCAGCAGGGCGGTGAGGAACGCGTCGGTCTCCTCCGGGGTGCCGGCGGTGACCCGGAGCCACCCGGGCAGCCCGAGGTCCCGGATCAGCACGCCCCGGTCGAGCAGGGCCCGCCACAGCACCGCCTGGTCGCTCCCGGGCGGCACGGCGAACAGGACGAAGTTGGCGTCGCTGTCGGCGACCGTCAGGCCGGCGGCCCGCAGCGTCCCGACGATCCGGTCCCGCTCCGCCTTGATCGCCTCGACGGTGGCCAGCAGGTCCGGGGCGCTGGCCAGGGCCGCCCGCGCCGCGGCCTGCGTCAGCGCCGACAGATGGTAGGGCAGGCGGACCAGCTGAAGGGCGTCGACGACGGCCGGATGGGCGGCGAGATAGCCCACCCGGGCTCCGGCCAGGGCGAAGGCCTTGCTCATCGTCCGGCTGACAATCAGGTTGGGGTACCGGGGCAGCAGCGTCAGCGCGCTCGGGGTGCCCGGCCGGGCGAACTCGGCGTACGCCTCGTCGACCAGCACGACGCCGGGCGCGAGCGCGGCGACGGCCTCCACCACATCCAGTGGCAGGGCGGTCCCCGTCGGGTTGTTCGGCGAGCACAGGAAGACCACCGCGGGCCGGTGCTCGCGGACCTGGGCGACGGCGTCCGCGGCGGCCAGGCCGAAGTCGCCGGCCCGGCGGCCGGCGCCCCACCCGGTGGCGGTGGCCTGCGCCAGCAGGGGATGCATGGAGTACCCGGGGGTGAACCCCAGCGCGGTCCGTCCCGGGCCGCCGAAGGCCTGTAGCAGCTGCTGCTGGACCTCGTTGGAGCCGTTGGCGGCCCACACGTGCGCCGGGGTCAGGTCGTGGCCGAGGTACCTGGCCAGGTCTCCGCGCAGCCCCAGCGCGTCCCGGTCCGGATAGCGGTTGAGGTCGCGCAGGACCTCGTGCACCCCCTTGGCGATCGCGTCGACCACACCGTCCGGCAGGGGGTAGGAGTTCTCGTTGGTGTTCAGCCGCACCCGGGCCGGCACCTGCGGGGCTCCGTAGGGCGACCGGCCACGCAAGGCGTCGCGCAGGGGAAGGTCCGGCTGGCCGCTCGGGGGTCGACGGGCGGTCACGGCGCGAACCTGATGCTCACGGCTTGGCCGTGGGCCGGCAGGTCCTCGGCCGCGGCCAGCGCCACCACGTGGTCGGCGACGGCGCGCAGCGCCGGCTCGTCGTACTCGATGAGCTGCACGCCCCGTAGGAAGGTCTGCACCGACAGGCCGGAGGCGTACCTGGCCGACCTGGCGGTGGGCAGCACGTGGTTCGACCCGGCGCAGTAGTCGCCCAGCGACACCGGCGAGCACTCCCCGACGAAGATCGCCCCGGCGTTGCGCACGCGCTCCGCCACCGCCCGGGCGTGGCGTGTCTGGATCTCCAGGTGTTCTGCGGCGTACGCGTCGACGACCCGCAGCCCGGCGTCGAGGTCGTCAACGAGCACCACCGCCGACTGTGGACCCGTCAGCGCGGCCGTGACCCGCTCGGTGTGCTTGGTGGCGGCGACCTGCCGGGGCAGTTCCGCCTCCACGGCGTCCAGGAGGCCCGGCGACGGGGTGACCAGAACGCTGGCCGCGAGGGGGTCGTGCTCCGCCTGGCTGATCAGATCCGCCGCGACGCTACGGGGATCGGCGTGCTCGTCGGCCAGGATCGCCACCTCGGTGGGCCCGGCCTCGGCGTCGATGCCGACGACGCCCCGCAGCAGCCGCTTCGCGGCGGTGACCCAGATGTTTCCCGGACCGGAAATCATGTCCACCGGAGCGCACTCCGGCGCGGCGCCATGGGCGAACATCGCGATGGCCTGGGCGCCGCCGACGGCGTACACCTCGTCGACGCCCAGCAGCACGCAGGCGGCGAGCACGAGCGGGTGCGGCAGCCCGGTGTCCCGCTGGGGCGGGCTGGCCACCGCCAGGGACCGCACCCCGGCGGTCTGGGCCGGCACGACGTTCATCACCACGCTGGAGGGGTAGACCGCCAGCCCGCCGGGAACGTACAGCCCGACCCGCTCGACGGCCCGCCAGCGCTGGGTGACGGTCCCCCCGGGGGCCACCTGGGTGGTAACCTCGGCGGGCAGCTGGTCGGTGTGCACCAGCCGCGCCCTGGTGATCGACTCGTGCAGCGCATCGCGCACGGCGGGGTCGAGGACCGCCGCGGCCTCCCGCAGCGCGGCGGCCGGCACCCGCAGCGCCGTGAGCGCCACCCCGTCAAACCGGAGGGTCGCCGCCCGCACCGCCTCGGCACCATGCTCGCGAATCGCCTCGACCAGCGGTCGGACCGTCTCGGTGGCGGCCTCGACGTCGCCGGCGGCCCGGGGCAGCAGCGCTCGCGGATCGGTGGCAAGTCCGCGCAGGTCGATACGGTTCAGCACGATGCCAGTCTAGGCGGCGGTCGGCGGTCGGTCCGGGTGGGCGACCGGTGGATGAGACCACCACCACGCCGGGTCACGGCTGGGTCCGATCGGATGCCCGCCCGCCGCGAGCCGTCCCGTCCGGAACCTCGGCGGCATCCGGAACCTCGGCGGCATCCGGGACCGGCGGCTCCTCGTCGAAGCGCAGCGACGGCGACGCGTGGAAGGCCGCCAGCCCGGTGTAGATCGCTACCGCGATCGTCGCCTCCGCCAGCAGGACCACATCGTTGCGCAGGGCCGGGGGGCGGCTCACCTGGTCGCCGACGAGGGCCTCCCGCACCAGGCGCCGGTAGTCGGCCAGCCCGATCCGGTGGCCGAGCCACTCGGCGAGGACCGCGGCACCCACCGATCCCACGGCCAGGGCGACCACCATGAACGGTCCTCGCCGCCGGCGCAGGAGCGCCCACACCACGACGGCCGTGATCAGCCCGGCGCCCGCCCCCAGCACGGCAAACCAGCCGTCGTCGGCGATGAACTCCTCGGCTGCGGCATCGGTCGCGTACCACCCCGAGGGCGTCTTCAGCAGGTTCACGGTTGGGGCGACCGCGCGCCAGGCCAGCCCGAGAGGCACCCCGACCACCGTGATGGCCACGGCGACGGCCAGGGCGAACAGTCCCTCGTTCGCCAGCGTTGCAACGAGGCTCCGGCGCTCGGCCGGCGGCGGGGCGGCCTGCCCGGACATATCCGGCTCATCGATGGCCGGCTCGGAAGGCATGGGGGTGTCCACCCGAACATCCTTGCAGGTGTTGCGCGGCCCGTGGTTGCCGACACCGCCGTCGGCGCGACCCCGCCGGTCAGCGGGCCGTGGGATCCATGATCACGGCAGCGGCCCGCAGCCACGCCCGCCGCGTGACGGGTTGCAGCATGTGGTACTCGATGTTCGAACCGCTCTCCAGCGCCGGGTCGTAGGGCACGACGACCACGGACCTGGTCCGGGAGGCGAAGTGGGCCGCGAGGTCGTCCAGCAGCGGCGTCGGATTCGGCGTCGGGCAGGACAGCAGGGTGACGCCGTTGGCCACGAGTTCCCCCATGCCGGCCTCGTCGAGCAGGTCGAGCATCCAGTCCGCGGTGAAGGCGGCGTCCTCGCGGGGCACACTCGTCACGATCAGTTGGTCCGCCGTCTGGAGCACGGTCTGCCAGTTGGGGCTCTCGACGTTGTTGCCGGTGTCGATGCAGATCACCTCGTGGGTGCGCCGCAGCAGTTCCAGGACCCGACGCACGGTGTACGGGTCCAGCCGCTGGGCGAACCGGGGGTTCTCCTCCCCGGCCAGCACGTTGTAGGAGCCGTCCGAGGCGTGCCGGAGATAGTCATCGAGCACGTGGGCCAGCTCGAAGTCGGCCACGGTCTCGACCCGAGCGAGGTCGGCGATCAGGTGTCTGATGGTGCGGGCGTGCCGGGCGCTGCCGGCCCGCAGGCCGAGCGTGCCACGCAACTCGTTGTCATCCCAGGCGACCACCCCGTTGCCCCGCACGCTCCCGATGGTCGCGGCCGCCAGCACGGTCGCGGTGGTCTTGTGCACCCCGCCCTTTGGATTGGCGAAGGCGAGCACCTGCGGACCGCTCAACTCCCTCCGCAGGGCGGCGAGCATGCGGTCCGACGGATTGGGGGCCTGGGCCGATGCCGTCTGCCGCCACTCGCCGGAGACGGCCGGGTGGCCACCGCCGCCCCGGCCATCGGGCAGGGGAGGGCGACGCAGATCCATCGGGGGCGCGGGCCGGACGACTCTCCCCGTGGGAGGCGGCGCGGGTGGACGCTGGGGATGATCCAGCGACCTCGGCGGCGCGACTGGGTACGACTTCTCGACCGGTTGCGCGGCACTCACCCTCTCGAATCGCCCATCGTATTCCAGCTCGGACGGTTGCACACGCCCAGGCAGTGCCCGGTCGAGTAGCGTCCGCCAGCGCGGCGCCGGCTCCGACGGCCGGCCTCGTTCGGCCTCGGCCCGCTCCGCCACCACCCTCGACCTCCGTCCCGCCCTCGGCCCTCAGACCAGGCTACGGACCGAACCCTGTTCGGGCCACCACTCCGAGCCCATCCGCTTCACTGGTCGAAGCCCGTCCATGGCCCACTCAGGTGGCCCCGCACGATGGTCCTTCTGCTACAACGCACACCGACCACGTTCGGATGCTGCTAAAAGCCCAGCGATCCGGACTTATCATCAAATAAACCTTAGTACCATTTCTTGTGCCGCGGCTCGGGAACAAGCCCGACCAGTGGGAGCAGTCCATCATCACGGTGGCGACGGCGACAGGGGGCACGCGGGCAACGACCGTGATCCTTGTCACCGCCGACGATCTGGCCTGCCACCGAGGTCACCCCGGGCCGCTGGCCGGCCACCTGTCGCCCGGATATTTCACCGCGGAATCCGGGCGGATCCCCGGGCCCCGCATCCTGGTCAGAGCGCCCCCCGCAGCAGGGTGAGCGCGTGGTCCAGGTCGACCGGATCGTCGCTGGTGAAGGTGACCGGTTGGCCGCTGCCGGGGTGGGAGAAGCCCAACCGGTAGGCATGCAGCCACTGCCGGGTGAGGCCGAGTCGGCTCGCCTGCGTGGGGTCCGCCCCGTAGGTCAGATCACCGAGGCACGGGTGTCGCAGGGCCGCGAAATGCACCCGGATCTGGTGGGTGCGGCCGGTTTCCAGTCGCACGTCCAGCAGGCTCGCCCCCGGGAACGCCTCCACCGTGTCGTAGTGGGTCACGCTGGGCCGCCCCCCGGAGACCACCGCGAACTTGTAGTCCTGCGTCGGATGCCGATCGATCGGGGCGTCGATGGTGCCGCTGAACGGGTCCGGGTGTCCCTGCACGACCGCCCGGTACCGCTTCTCCACCTCCCTGACCTTGAAGGCGCGCTTCAGGAGGGTGTAGGCCCGCTCGCTCTTCGCGACGACCATGAGGCCGGTGGTGCCCACGTCGAGCCGGTGCACAATGCCCTGACGCTCCGCGGCGCCGCTGGTGGCGATCGAGTGTCCCATCGCGGCCAGCCCCGCGGTCACGGTCGGGCCGGTCCATCCCGGGCTGGCGTGGGCCGCGACCCCAACCGGCTTGTCGACCACCACGATGTCGGTGTCGCTGTGCACCACCCGCAGGCCCGGCACGGGCTGGGGTGCCACCCGCTCCGCGGACGGCGGTGCCGGTAGCGTCACCTCTAGCCAGGATCCGGCGGCGATACGCTCCGACTTGCGGGCCGCGGCGCCGTCGACCTGAACGTCCCCGGCCTCGACCAGGGCGACGGCCACGGTCCGCGACAGCCCGAACAACCGCGCGATGGCCTGGTCCAGACGAGTGCCGTCCAGGCCGTCCGGTACGGGCAGCGAGCGCCGCTCGCCGGAGGCCGCGCCGATGATCTCCTCAGACTCCATCACGTCGCGAGTCTGGCACGTCGGTGTCCCCGGTTCCCGCCACGGCCCCGGAGTCGCCGGCCCGGATCGCCACGCGGGTGCCGTCCCGGCGCCTGCCGGTCAGTTCCAGCAGCACCGCCAGCCCCACCCCGACGCAGAGCGCCGAGTCCGCGGCGTTGAAGACCGGAAACCCCCGGCCATCGGGGTCGAACACGCTGATGAAGTCCACGACGTGCCCGACGAACGGTCCGGGCGCGCGGAAGATGCGATCGGCGAGGTTGCCGACCGTTCCCCCGAGCACCAGCCCAAGGGAGAGCGCCCACGGGGCGGAGCCCAGCCGGCGGGCCATCCAGCCGATCCAACCGGCCACCGCCGTCGCGACGATGGGGAACACGAACGTGTAGTCCGTCGCCAGGCTGAAGGCGGCCCCGCTGTTGCGGGTCAGCAGCAGGTAGACCGCGCCGCCGAGGATCCGCACCGACTCGCGGCCCTCCAGGTGCCGCACCGCGAGGTCCTTGGTCACCAGGTCGATGATCAGCACGCCAAGGGCCACGCTGCCCAGCAGCGCGACCACACGCCTATGTGACCAGGCTCCGGCGGGTGAAGGGGCCCCATCCACGCCGGTGTTCCCCGTGGTCAACGCCTTGTCCGCACTCAGCGCCGCTCCTCCAGTTGCTTGCAGGTGATGCACAGCGTAGCGGACGGGAACGCGGCCAAGCGGTCGACCGGAATCTGGCCGCCGCATTCCTCGCACCAGCCGTAGCCACCCTCCGCCACCCGCTCCAGCGCCCGCTCGACCTGACCGATGCGGTCCAGGATGCCGTTGGCGAGCAGGATCTCCTGCTCGCGCTCGAAGGTCTTGGTCCCGACGTCCGCCTGGTCGTCGCCGGCGGAATCCGTCAGCCGGTCCCGCCGCAGGTTGTTGATCTCGGCAACGGCGCTGGTGTACTCGGCCCGGAGTTCTTCCCTGCGGACATTGAGCGCCCGGCGGATATTCGCAATCTCCATATCACTCCGGGGGGCGCGAGCGGCCGCGGCTCTGCTGTCGGTTGTCGCCATCGTTGCTCCCTCGGTCGCGTCGTCTCTGTCGGTACCTGTGGTGGTGTCCGTTCCGATGTCGGTCCCTGGGGTGTTCTCCACGGCGGGCCGACCCCGGCCCGCCGCACGTCGCCGATCCCGCAGCATGCTGGCGGTCCGTCGAGGTACGCGCCCTCCGGCGCCTCGGCGATCAGCACCCGCGTCATGCACTCCGGAGAGTCGCAAGGATACGGAACGTGGCAGCCTTCGACAATTCTTCAGGGCGAATCGGTCAGATCTCCGATCGAGAGGCCGGCCGATCCCGCGTCCATGGTAACGAGTAAGCAACGATCCGCCGAGGCCATATCGTCAGGATGTTCCGTCGCGAAGCGCCGCGACCCGCGCGTCGAGGTCCGGCGGCGCGTCGGCGACGGCGACCAGCTTGTCCCGACTCGCGGCCCCGGCCCGCAGGGACAGCGCCGCCGGCC
>JABDRL010000007.1 GCA_013041765.1 Dactylosporangium sp.
GCGTAGGCCAGCAGGTCGTCGATGAGGATCCGCATCGACGACGCCGCGTCGCCGACGGTGCGCAGCAGCCGGTCGTACTCCGGGCCGACGCGGTCGGCCTGATCGAGGTGTTCCAGCAGGTGCACACAGCCGGTCACGGTGGCCAGCGGGTTCTTGAGGTCGTGGCTGATCGCCGCCGCGAGGACCTCCATCTC
Source organism: Dactylosporangium sp. (assembly GCA_013041765.1). Taxonomy (GTDB): domain Bacteria; phylum Actinomycetota; class Actinomycetes; order Mycobacteriales; family Micromonosporaceae; genus JABDRL01. Next base: position 195 of record JABDRL010000007.1, read on the forward strand.
CGCGACCGACCGTGTCAGCTGGGCATCGGCCTGGTCGAGGCCGGCGAGGTCCGCGGGCGTCGACGGCCGGTCCCGCCGCGGCGTTCGCCGGACCTTGTCGACCACGCCCGTCCATCGGCGTCCGCACCGAAAACTTGACCATAATCCGGCAGGGGCTACCCGTCGGCGAGTTGCGACTGGATGCTGGCGGCCCGCTGCCAGGCCGCGCGGTCGCCGCCCGGTTCGTACCGGCGGGGAGGCAGCTGCCGGCGCAGCAGCGATCGCATCGCCGGCAGGTCGTCGCCGACCGCGCCGAGCGCCCGGGCCTGCACGAGTGCGTTGCCGAGCAGCGTCGCCTCGGCCGGGCCGGCCTCGACCGGCAGCCCGCAGGCGTCGGCGGTCAGCTGGCACAGCAGCTCGTTGCGCGATCCGCCCCCGACCAGGTGGAGCACGCCGACGTCCCGGCCCGACAGCCGGCAGGCGTCGGTTACCGCCCGGTGGTGGGCCAGCGCGAGGTTGTCGAGTATGCAGCGCACGGTGGCCGCCGGGCTGTCGGGCGGGGGCTGCCCGGTATTCAGGCAGGATTCGGCGATCCGCGCCGGCATGTCGCCCGGGGGGAGCAAGGCCTGGTCGTCCGGATCGATGATCGCCGAGAGCGGTCGCAGTCGCCCGGCCAGCCGCAGCAGCTCGCCGAGATCCACCCGGATCCCGCCGGCCGACCAGACCCGCAGGGACTCCTGGAGCAGCCACAGTCCCATGACGTTCCGCAGGTACCGGACGGTGCCGTCCACCCCGGCCTCGTTGGTGAACCCCGCGACCCGGCTGGCGGCGGTCAGTACCGGGCGGTCGAGTTCCACGCCGACCAGCGACCAGGTGCCGCAGGAGATGTAGGCGAACGGTTCGGCGGCGGCCGGGATCCCGACGACGGCCGAGGCCGTGTCGTGCGATCCGACGGCGGTCACCGGGGTCTCCCGGGCCAGCCCGGTGGTGGCGGCGACCTCGCCGAGCAGGTGACCGGCGCGGTCCCCGGGCCGGCAGAGCGGCGCCAGCAGCGCCGGGGGGATACCGAACCGCCGGGTCAGATCGCTGGCCCAGCGGCCGGTCCGCACATCCAGCAGCTGCGTCGTCGAGGCGTTGGTCAGCTCGGCCCGGACCGTCCCCGTCAACCAGTACGTCATCAGGTCCGGGATGAGCAGCAGCGTCGACGCCGCGGCCAGCTGGGCGCTGCCGGTCCGGGCGAGGAGCTGGTAGAGGGTGTTGAACGGCAGGAACTGGATGCCGGTGACCGCGTAGAGCTCCGGCCCGTGGCCCTCGGCGAGCACCCGGGACAGCACCCCGTCGCTGCCCCGGTCGCGGTAGTGGATGGGGTTGCCCAGCAGCGCGCCGTCGGCATCGAGCAGGCCGTAGTCGACCGCCCAGGAGTCCACCCCGATCGAGTCGACCTGACCGGCGGTGGCCCCGGCGGCGCGCAGCCCGTCGAGCACGCTCCGGTACAGCCGCAGCACGTCCCAGTACAGGGTGCCCCCGACCGAGACCGGGATGTTGGCGAAGCGCCCGAGTTCGGTCAGGGCCAGCCGCCCCCGGTCGATCCGGACGAGGCCCACCCGGCCGCTGGCCGCACCGAGGTCGATGGCGAGGACGCTGGTCATCGCAGGAAGGCCGCCGCGACGCCGGCATCGACCGGGATGTGGGCTCCGGTGGTCAGGGACAGCTCGCCCCCGGTGAGGGCGAGCACGGCCGCCGCGACGTGCTCGGGCAGCACCTCCCGGCCGAGCAGGGTCCGCTTGGCGTAGAACGCGCCCAGCTCGTCCTCGGCGATCCCGTAGACGGCGGCTCGCTGGGCGCCCCAGCCTCCGGCGAAGATGCCCGAGCCACGCACCACGCCGTCCGGGTTGATGCCGTTGACCCGGATGCCGTGCCGTCCCAGTTCCGCGGCCAGCAGCCGGACCTGGTGGGCCTGGCCGGCCTTGGCCGCGCCATAGGCGATGTTGTCCGGTCCCGCGACGACCCCGTTCTTGCTGCCGATGACGACGATGTCGCCCCCCATGCGCTGCTCGATCATGATGCGGGCGGCTTCGCGGGCCACCAGGAAGGATCCCCTGGCCAGGACGTTGTGGTGCAGGTCCCAATCGGCTGCGGTGGTCTCCAGGAGCGGCCGGGAGACCGAGAGGCCGGCACTGGCGACGATGAGGTCGACGCCACCGAAGGCCAGCACGGCGGCCCGCAGCGCGGCGGTCACCGAGGGCTCGTCGGTGACGTCCAGGCCCACGGCCACGACCCGGTCCGCGCCTCCGAGATCATCGGCGACCCGGGCCGCAGCCGGCTGGTCGCGGTCGGTGACGACGACGCAGGCTCCCTCGGCGGCCAGCCGGCGGGCGGTCGCCCGGCCGATGCCGGATCCGCCGCCGGTCACCACCGCGATCCTCGTCGCCAGGGGCCTGGGCTTCGGCCGGCGCCGCAGTTTGGCCTCCTCCAGCGCCCAGTACTCGATGCGGAACTTCTCCCGCTCGTCGATCGGTGCGAAGGTGGAAATCGACTCGGCGCCGCGCATGACGTTGATGGCGTTGACGTAGAACTCCCCGGCGACCCGGGCGGTCTGCGCATCCCGGCCGAAGCTTAACATGCCGATGCCGGGGACGAGCACGATCGCCGGGTCCGCGCCCCGCAGGGGTGGGGAGTCGGCGTCGGCGTGCCGGGCGTAGTAGGCCCGGTAGTCGGCCCGGTATGCCCGGTGCAGTTCCCGCAGCCGGGCGGTGACCGTTTCCAGGGGCGCGGTCGGCGGCAGGTCGACCACCAGGGGGCGCACCTTGGTGCGCAGGAAGTGGTCCGGGCAGGAGGTGCCCAGTGCCGCCAGGGCCGGATGCCGCGCCCGGGCGAGGAAGTCGAGCACGGCCTCGCCGTCGGTGTAGTGCCCGAGCTGGGGGTGGTCGGTGGAGGCCAGCCCCCGCAGCACCGGAGCCAGGGCCGCGGCCCGGTGGTGGCGTTCGGCCACGGGCAGCGGTCGCCAACCGTCGACGACCGGGCCGAAGGGGTCCGGGCGGCCCCGGGTGTCCAGGTAGTGCTGCGCGGTCCGGATGATGTCCAGCGAGTTGGCCTCGCACTCGGCGCTGGTCGCGCCCCAGGCGGTGATGCCGTGGCCGCCGAGGACGACCCCGATCGCATCCGGGTTGTCCCTGACGATCCCGGCGATGTCCAGGCCCAACTGGAAGCCGGGACGCCGCCAGGGCACCCACAGCACCCGGTCGCCGAAACACGCCCGGGTGTGGCTCTCGCCGTCGACGGCGGTGGCCAGCGCGATCCCGGCATCGGGGTGCAGGTGGTCGAGGTGGGGCACCTCGACGAGGCCGTGCATGGCGGTGTCGATGGAGGGGGCGGCCCCGCCCCGGCCGAACAGGCAGTGGTCGAAGGCCGCGACCATCTCGTCCTCGCGCTCGGCACCGGGGTAGACGTCGACCAGGCCCAGCAGCCGGTCCACCCGCAGCACGGCCAGGCCGGACTCGGTCAGAGTGCCCAGGTCTCCCCCGGACCCCTTGATCCACATGAGGTCCACCGGGCGGCCGGTGGCCGGGTCGATCGAGGCTGCCTTGACCGAGGTGTTGCCCCCGGCGTAGTTGGTGTTGCGGGGGTCCGCGCCGAGCCGGTGGCTGCGGGCCAGCAGCTCGGCCACCGGGGTCGGAGGGTGCGCCGTCATGGCTCAGGCCCCCCAACCGGCGGCGGTGCCGCCCACCCGCTCGTCGCGGATCCGCTCGGCGTGGCCGGAGCGGTGGTAGGCCCCCACGGGGTCCGGGTCCAGTCCCAGGCCCTCCCGAAGTTCGGCCAGCAGCGGCCGGACATCGGTGGCGTAGGCGTCCATCAGCACAGCGTTGGCGGCCAGGACGTCACCCGCGCGCTGGGCCGTTTCGAGGGCCGCCGCGTCGACCAGCAGGGCCTTGGCCGTCGCCTCCTGGACGTTCATCACCGACCGGATCACCGCGGGGATCTTGGGCTCGATGTTGTGGCACTGGTCGAGCATGAACGTGATCCCGGCCGCCGGCCCCAGCGCGTCACCGAGCGCGATCTCGTGCATGATCCGGAAGAGCTGGAACGGGTCGGCCGCGCCGACCATGAGGTCGTCATCGGCGTAGAACCGGGAGTTGAAGTCGAACCCGCCCAGCCGCCCCGCGCGGAGCAGGACCGCGACGATGAACTCGATGTTCGTGCCCGGGGCGTGGTGGCCGGTGTCGATGACCACCTTGGCCCGGGGTCCCGTCGCGACGCAGTGCAGGTGGGCCGTGCCCCAGTCGGGGACATCGGTGCTGTAGAAGGCCGGCTCGAACAGTTTGTACTCCAGCAGCAGGCGCTGGTGGTCGCCGAGGCGGTGGTGAACCTGGCGCAGGGCCTCGGCCAGGCGCTCCTGGCGGTCCCGGAGGTGGTCCTGGCCGGGGTAGTTGGTGCCGTCGGCGAACCAGAGCTTGAGGTCGCCGGAGGCGGTGGCGTCCATGACGTCGACGCAGGCCAGCAGGTGCTCGATGGCCTTGCGGCGGATGCCCGGATCCGGGTTGGCGACGCTGCCCAGCTTGTAGTCGTCGTCCTGGAAGACGTTGGCGTTGACCGTCCCGATCGCGATCCCCCGGTCGGTGGCGTGGCGCGCCAGCGCGGGGTAGTCGTCGACCCGGTCCCACGGGATGTGCACCGCGACCCGGCCGGCGACCCCGGTGAACTCGTGCACCGTCGCCGCGTCGTCGATCTTCTCGAAGGGGGTCCGGGGCACGCCGGGCTGGGCGAAGACCTTGAACCGGGTCCCCGAGTTGCCGAACGCCCACGAGGGGGTCTCGATCCGTTGTGCGCGCAACGCCCGGGCGAGGCGTGCGCTGGTATCGGGTGCGAGGTCAGTCATCACCGGTCTCCTGTTCCCGCAGCTAGGAATGAAACGTTTCACATCGGGGCCCGGGACCACGGTATGGCGCGGCGCCCCGCGCCGTCAAGACATCGACCACACCCCATCGATCCCGGCCATCCCTATCAGCATCACAACGGCGCGCTTCGATTGCTTGACAGACCCATTCCGCAGGCATAGCTTCGCAGCCCAAGCAGATCGAATCGTTTCAAGCGACGATGACGCAGACAGTCACCAAAGGACGAACGGTCGTGACGCCGGCCGATCCGTCCCTCGCCCGGAGGGAAAGGAAAAACGGCATGCGAGCAAGCACCCGAGGGAAGGCCGCGAGGGTCGCCGTCGCCATCATGGCGCTCGGCGCCCTGGTCGCCGGCACCGCCGCCTGCGGCGGCGACTCCGGCGACGACGGCAAGGTCAAACTGCGATTCGCCTGGTGGGGAAATGCCGACCGGGCCGAGGTCACCGAACGGGTCGTCGAGCTGTTCGAGCGGCAGAACCCGAACATCACCGTCGACACCTCATTCGCGGAATTCAATGCCTACTTTCAGAAGCTCACCACCGAGGTCGCTGGCGGCGGGGCACCGGACGTGATCCAGATGGATTACCGCTATGTCCGGGAGTATGCCGATCGCAACGCCCTGCTGGAGTTCTCCGACACGGCCACGGTCGATACCTCGGAGATCAGCACATCCCTGCTCGCCGGCGGAAAGATTGACGGCAAGCTCTACGCGATTCCCCTGGGCCAGAACACCCAGGAGTTCACCTACGACCCCGCCGCCTGGGAGGCGGCCGGCGCCGAGGTTCCCGAGCTGGGCTGGACCTGGGAGGACCTCGCGGTGGCCACCGCGCGGATCAGCGCGGCCACGGGCGAGCAGACCTACGGCGCCGTCGACTTCGGCGGCATCGAGGACTGGTTCGAGGTATGGCTGCGGCAGAACGGCAAGGACCTCTACACCGACTCCGGCGAGCTGGGCTACACCGCCGACGACGTCACCGCGTGGTGGGAGCTGACCAACGGGCTGCGCCAGAGCGGGGCGCTGACCCCCGCGGACCTCAGCACCAAGGTCGACGGCTCGCAGGCCAACGACCCGATGGTGAAGAAGCTGGCCGCGGCCGGCTTCGCCTACGACAGTTCGCTGACCGCCCAGACCTTCGAGATCTACGGCCGGGAGATCGCGATCGCGCCGTTCCCCAGTTCCTCCGCCGACCTCGGGCAGTACGCCAAGCCGTCGATGCAGGTATGCGTGTTCAAGCGGTCCAAGCACCCGGCCGAGGCCGCGGCCTTCATCGACTTCTTCATCAACGATCCGGAGGCCAGCGAGATCCTCGGGCTGAGCCGGGGCATGCCGGTCAACCAGACCAACCAGCAGACCATCGGGCAGACCCTCAGCGGGCCGCCCAAGCTGGCCTACGACTACGAGCAGCTCGTGGCCGACAAGCTCAAGGAGGCTCCCCCGCCGCCGCCCAAGGGTGCCGGCACGGTCAAGAGCACGTTCCAGCGGATCTACGACGACGTCATCTTCGACAAGGCGAGCCCCCAGTCCGCGGCCGAGCGCTTCCTCAAGGAGGCCAAGCAGGCGCTGACCTCCTGACCTGGCACACCGGCCGGTCAGGCCGCGACTGAACGGAACCCATATGTCGCGTTACCGTCACGACGAGCGTCCCGCCATCGCCTACCTGTTCCTGTCACCGTGGGTCGCCGGAGCCCTGCTGCTGACCATCGGGCCGATGCTGGCGTCGCTGTATCTGTCGTTCACCGACTACGACCTGTTCACCACTCCCGCGTGGGTCGGGCTCGACAACTACCGCCGGATGCTCACCGAGGACGACCGCTTCCTGGCCTCGGTGTGGGTGACGCTGCGATATGTCCTGATCTCCACTCCGCTGAAGCTGGCGGCGGCGCTCGGCGTGGCCCTGCTGCTCAACAGGGCCAGCCGGGTGCAGGGCGCCTACCGCTCGGCGTTCTACGCCCCGTCGCTGCTGGGCACCTCCGTCGCCGTCGCCCTGGTCTGGCGGGCCATCTTCGACCGGCAGGGCGTCGTCGAGCGCACGTTCGCCGCGCTCGGCATCGAGACCGGAGGGTGGACGACCAATCCCCGCCTGGCCCTGATCGTCCTGGTGCTGCTGGCCGTCTGGCAGTTCGGCGCACCAATGGTCATCTTCCTGGCGGGGCTCAAGCAGATCCCCCCGGAACTCTACGACGCCTCCGCCGTCGACGGGGCCGGCTGGTGGCGCACCTTCCGGTCGGTGACGCTGCCGATGCTGTCCCCGGTGATCCTGTTCAACCTGGTGCTGGAGACGATCCACGCCTTCCAGTCCTTCACCCCGGCATACATCGTCAGCAACGGCCGGGGCGGGCCCAGTGACTCGACCTTGTTCTACACCCTCTACCTGTACCAGCGGGGGTTCACCGAGTTCCGGATGGGCTACGCCTCGGCCATGGCCTGGCTGCTGCTCGCCGTGATCGCCGTCGTGACGGCGCTCGTGTTCCGCACCGCCCGGTTGTGGGTCTTCTACTCCGGGGAGGAACCGCGATGAGCACCCTGACCATGGCCCTGACCTCGCGCCGGGCGCGGCGGGCGGTCTGGCACCTGGTCTGCCTCGGGCTGCTGGCGGCCCTGCTCTATCCGGTCGCCTGGCTGGTGGGGATGTCCTTCAAGCCGGCCGAGGAGATCGTTTCCAGTCTGAGCATCCTGCCGAAACAGATCATCGGCAGCAACTACGCCGAGGCGTTCCAGGGCAGCTCCGGCATCAGTATCTGGCGGTTCTTCGCCAACTCGGTCATCGTGGCCGGTGGGTGTGTGGCCGGCAACCTGCTGTCGTGCTCCCTGGCCGCCTACGCCTTCGCCAAGCTGCGGTTTCGGCTGCGCGGGCCGCTGTTCGCCTTCATGATCGCAACGATCATGCTGCCGTACCACGTGATGCTCATTCCGCAGTACACGATCTTTCAGAAACTCGGGCTGGTCGACACCTTCATTCCGCTGATCCTGCCGAAGTTCCTCGCCACCGATGCGTTCTTCGTCTTCCTCATCGTGCAGTTCATGCGCGGGCTGCCCAGGGACCTCAGCGACGCCGCCCGCATCGACGGCTGCGGGCCGGTCCGGGCGTTCCGCAGCGTCATCCTGCCACTGTCCCGGCCGGCGCTGGTCACGACGGCCATCTTCACGTTCATCTGGACCTGGAACGACTTCCTGATGCAGCTGATCTACCTGAACGATCCGGGGAAGTACACGCTGCCGCTGGCCCTGCGGCTGTACGTCGACCAGACCAGCGAGAGCTCCTACGGACCGATGTTCGCGATGTCGGTGCTCACCCTGGTCCCGATCGTGCTGTTCTTCTTCGCCTTCCAGCGGCTGCTGGTCGAGGGGGTCGCGACCACCGGGCTCAACGGATGACCGGCGACGACCACCGGCCGCCGGGCGAGACCCTGGCACTGTTCGCCGACTGCCTGCTGGTCGGCCTGATGGCCCTGGTCGCGGCGCTGGGAGTGCTCACGGCCTACCTCGCGCTGGTCGCCGCCTGCGCGCTGCTGCGGGACCGGGTGTCCGCCGATGTCCGGATCGGGCCGGGCAGCTACTGGATCCGGCTGCGGCAGGTGGCGGCCAGCGGCCCGGCGGGGTTGCTGGCGCCCCCGGCCATCATCGGGTTGCTGGGGCTGGACGCCGTCGCGGTGGCCGCCGGGGCGCCCGGCGGGCGGGCGCTCGCGGTCGGGCTGGGCCTCGTCTCGGCCGGCGCGGTGC
>JABDRL010000032.1 GCA_013041765.1 Dactylosporangium sp.
GGCTCCTTCCGCCTGTGGCTCCGTCCACCCGTCTGGTTGCCTTTGCACCTACCAGCGTCGGACGACCCACGACACAAGCCAAGTGCTACGGACAGAAACCGGAGCCGGCCGTTTCATGCTGACTTGCGCTGTATCGTGTTGCTGTTTTTTGTGAATCGGTTGGGGACGTTGACCCGTATCGTACGGTGCTGGGGCTATCCCTCGGTGGCCTGCTTGGCTAGGCGATCGACATAGCGAAACGCGGCAGTCAACATCTCTGTCGCGATGTGAAGATAGGCGTTTGGTGCCGGCGATACTGTCGACTCGATGAAAGCATATTCGTTGTATCCGCCACATATCCATGGCCCATTTTCGTCGGGTGCCATGTCTGTAAGGAAGCAGAAGCTTGACGCCACGTTGCTTTCTTTTCCTCCCTCGGGGAAATCCGCAAGCAATTGACTGAGTCGTGCCTCGGCTCGGGTTTTGGCCAAGTCGGCCGAAGGGTAGATTTCAATTATCGTGAGCTGGGCAAGTTGTTCATCGGCTGATATGGATCCCGCGCTTACTTCAAGTCCTACTGCGGCAATCTTTGGTATTGCACTCTCGTCGGAAACTGAAACGTCCCGAAACTTGAGTGATGCCCGAGTGAGCGGTGAAGGCGGATTTTCCGTGAAGGGGCCCTTCCGGACGAGGTCTGCTAGATATTGCAGGTTTACCCGCCTCGGTGCTGGTGAGTTCGATGGTTCCGTGTCGCTTGTGGAGATTTGACTGTGGGGTATCGTCGATTTGATTTGGTCGGGCTGATTCTGCGATAGGGGATTATTGGCAACGAATACTACGGCTATCAGTGAAATTCCAACAACGCCTGCCGTGGCGAGCCAAGCTAGCCGTCGATTATCCCCTCCCGGTGCTGGCTGGATGGATATGTCGCCGGCCACCGCGCCTGTAACCGAGATGTTGTGCCCCCCGGCGGATTGCTGCTGGACATCCCCAGTTTGTGATGCGCGAAGATTCTTGCTATTGCCCCTTGCGCTGCTGTCGTCATTTCTCGTCACGCCTGACGCTTCCCGTCTCCTCTAGTCGGAATTCCGGTGGTCTTGAGTGGTAATACTAATGTTTCCGTCGACAGCTCCGGTGATGCCAATATTTTGGCCGAAAGGCGTTGTCTGTGAAATTGTTCCAGTATTATCAGCCAAAATTGTTTCGGTGGAATGGGGCGTATTCCTGCCTGGTTGTGAATTGGTGTGGAGTGTGACCCATGTGCCTATACTGGCAACAAGAAAGGCCAGGGCATTCAGGAAGAAGCCCAGTATTGTGGCAATTTTGTTAGCTCGCTCAAGCCCTTCACGCCAGAACAGGATGCCAATTATAAATAGACATGCGCAAGTGCCACCAAGAATTGCAATCGATGTTCCTTTTTGTGGCCGAGGCATAAGCATCCCTGTTGACAAAATGATTGCGTGTGGTGGGTGTTTCGTGGTGAAAGCGTGTGGTGTGTAGTGATCGGCTGATACTCTGCGTGATCCTGGTCAAAGGATGGGTCGAATTCTATAGACAAGACTTCAAGAGACGAAAAGCGCTCACGCGGCGTGTATCTCACCGCCGCCGGAAGAATAACACGGCGGCATGGACTTCGGCTTCAAAAGGCAGACGAGTTGTGAGCGTCAAAGTCATGACGTGGGTATGGGAGCACGGCCCCGTCGTGGTGAGCTTTCGTCCGGTTTAGTGGATATTTGCTAGATGCCATAGACGGCGAAGACGTCGGCGTGGTTGCGTAGGTCGCGGCGGGCGTGGGCGACGTTGGCGCGTCCCGCGTACCGGATCGTGTTGATCGATAGGTTACGGAAGGTTGCGGTCGTGCGGGGTGCGTTCCCGGTCCTGACCTGCGACGAGTCCTCCCGGAATGTCACGTCCCTCACGTAGTGGAGTCGATTTTCCACTGTCCAGTGTCGACGACTGTAATGGTTGAGGTGCGCCGGTGGCGACAGCTGCGAGGTCATACTGGCGATGCCGTACACGATCTCCTTGCTGGCTACGACGGTTTGATTTGGCCCCTGTCCGTTGACGGCGAAGTTGACCGGTGTGCACTGATGAGGCCAGGAGTTCTTCCCCAGAGGTACTAGATCATCTTCCCCACCTGGGTAGGACCAGGTTAGGACGTCGTGGTCCGGTGTGGTGGGAGACCGTTCGGCGCGTCGGTGGGAACCTGCGGTCCGGCGAGTTGGGGCGTGGTCAGCAGAGCGACGATCGCGATGGGTTGGGTGCAGTGTGGGCAGGCGCGGATCGCGGCTGGTTGGGTGCCGGGCCGTGTGCCGGTGGGCGTTGACGCTGGGGTGTGGGCACGTGGGAGGGCTGCGGGCCGTTCGGGTCGGGTGCGTCGGCGCCAGGCCTCGGTTCTGCAGGCTGAGCTGCAGGTGGTGCGTTTGAGGGTGGTGGGGATCGGGGCCTGGCAGATCGGGCAGGGTCGGGTGGTCTCAGGCACGGGAGGCCACCGCCTGACGCAGGGTGCTGGCGTGGTTGGCGTGGGCGCGGAGCCGGTAGGAGGGGCCGTCGATGCCGACGACGGTGGCGCGGTGCAGGAGCCGGTCGAGCATGGCTGCGGCGACGGTGGCGTCGCCGAACACGCTGGCCCAGTCGGCGATACCGACGTTGGTCGACAGGATGGTCGAGGACTTCAGGTAGCGCTGGTTGATGACCTGGAACAGGGCTGAGGCGCCGTCTTCGGGTAGGGGTAGGTAGCCGAGTTCGTCGATGACGAGCAGGCGGGGGCCGGCGAAGAAGCGCATGCAGGTGTTCCAGCGGCCTTCGATGGCGGCCTTGTGGCAGCGGGCGGCGAGGTCGGCTGCGGTGGTGAAGTAGACGCGGTGGCCGGCCTCGGCTGCGGCGCGGGCCAGGCCGATCGACAGCATGGTCTTGCCGACCCCGGGTGGGCCGACGAACAGGACGTTGGCGGCGTCGTCGAGGAACCGGAGGGTGGCCAGGTCGCGGATGAGTTTCTCGTCGACGCCGGGTTGGGCGGCGAAGTCGAAGTCGGTGATGGTCCAGGGTTCGGGCAGGCAGGCGAAGCGTAGCCGGCTGGTGAGTTTGCGGGCTTCGGTCGCGGTGACCTCGACGTCCAAGAGTCGTTCGAGGGCGGCGGTCAGGGACAGTTGCTCGGTGCGCACGGCGTCGAGGACCTTGGGGAGGGCGTCAGCGGCGGCGTCGAGTTTGAGGTAGCCGAGGTGGGCGCGCAGTTGTTGGTATCGGCGGGCTTCGCTCATCACGGGTTGGGTCATGACGGGTTTCTCCTTACTGGGGAACGGTTTCGGTACTGTCCGGGGTGGACGATGTGGTGGTGTGGCCCAGGTGGGCCGCGGCGGCGGCGTAGGGGGCCAGGTCGATCACGACCCGTTCGGCCGAATCGTGGGCGGGTTGCCCGCGTAGCCTGGCGGCCTCGGCGGTCGCGGCCGGCGAGGGTGGGCGGCGGGTCTTGTGCCGGCACGGCGCCCTGGTGCTGAACGCGCCGAGGACGGCCTTCTCCAGGGCGGCCACGTGCTGCGGGTCGCGCACCAGTCGCCCGGCGCCGGGCGGGGCGAGTGCGTGGGTGGCCACGACGACCCCGGCGGTCGTGGCGATGTGCAGCACACCGTCGCCGAGGCGGTGGCGCACCTGCACGCTCGCGCCGGGCAGGCCCGGGGGCACCGAGTACCGGTTGCCGCGGAAGCCCACCAGAGCCTGCGGTGACACGACCCGCGTCACCGTCAGCTGCGCCGGATACGCTGCGGCCGGCAGCGGGCGCAACGACTCGGCGTCGGCCAGGGCGCCCACCGTGGTGCGCTGCCCGTCACGGCGGCGCACCCGGGCGTCCATCCGCGCGCTGACCGCGTCGATACCGGTCTGGGCGTCGAGGATCCCGACGTCGTCGGCGAGGGTGCGCCACCAACGCTGCGCCGCGGAGTGGTTGGCCTTCTCGACGACGCCCTTGCGGTTGCCGCGCCGTGGTGGACACACCATGACCGTCGCCCCGTAGTGCTTGGCCGCCGCGGCGAACGCGGCCGTGACGTGCCCGCCGGTGTTGTCGAACACGGTGGCCATCCGGTCGAAGCGCCACGCGTTCGTGACCCCACCCAGGCGGCGCAGGACCCCGTCGAGGGCCTCGACCAGGTGCGGGAAGTCCTCGGACTCGGCCAGCACCCCACGCCACCGCCCGGAGTGCGACAAGGCTCCCATCAGCAGGTGCGCCTGCCGGCCGCAGTCCCACCCCGGTGGCGGGTCGGGCAACTCGACCCAGTCGAACTGGGTCTCGGCCCCCGGAGGGTGGTCGATGATCGCCACGTCCCGGCCCGAGGCCGCGTGGCATGCCTGGCACACCGGGCGCAGCCCCAGCGTGCGGATCGCCGCGGTCAACGACTGGTACGAGCCCGCGTAGCCGAGCTCCCGCAACTCGTCGTGCAGTGTCGCCGCCCACAGGTGCGGATCGTCGGCTAGCCGGATCCGGCAGTAGTCCACGAACCCGTCGATCAGGTTCGGCGTGCTCTTGCGTCGTACCCCGGGCTCACGCAGCCCGTTCAGGTACGCCCGGATCGTCTTGCGGTCGTGCCCCAGATGCCGTGCGATCGCCGAGATCGTCCAACCACGCCGCCGCAACGCATGCGCTTCCACTTCTTCCTCCCACTCCAGCACTGCCAACTCCCGACGCCGCGGTCATGAACACCGCGACCAACGCCGGACACGGCCGCCACGAGACGGCCACCAGAGTGGGGAAAATGATCTAGCGAGATTGAGGAAGTTCGATTGGCGTCATCAAGCTCGACCAGGTGCAACCCGCTGGGAGTCAGCACCAGCAGGTCGAGCTCGTTGATCGAGCTGTCGGTGGCCAGGAACTCGACGTTGGACCACGCGAAATACGGGTCGGCGTCGGGCAACAGAACTTTGATGTGTCGAAGACCTGCCCGTTCGTGCGCCCACGAGCTGGGATTGATCTCTTTCCACCTCGGCGAGTCGTCCCTGATCCCGATCGCCCCCTCGGTAGTCACCGTCGGTTTGGTTACGTCTCACGTTCGGCGGAGATCAGATTACCGTTCGTTGCGGTCCGGCTGCATGTCCGTTTGACTTCGACGCGCCATCGATCGGCCGATTGGGGCTGAGTTTCGCTTGTTGTCGCGTGCATGACCAAATTGCGAAGCGTGAAGAATTCTCGTTTCGGCTTCGAGTATGGTGTGATCAAGTCGGCTCTTGGCGCGTCACCGCAGTACGCCTGGGAAGCGATTGTGCTGGTGGACCTGCTGCTCGATGCCGCAGTCGGCCGGATGTGTTGTCGCCCACGCTTGCTCTGCCGCGTCGAGGGCGAGGCCCCAGCCGAAGGCTGTGATCTGCTCGTCTCCGCTGCCGGGCTGGTGGGGCTCGAAGCCACCCGCACCGAGGAGGACCTGGATCCCTTCTGCCCGCAGGTCTTCGACGGCCAGTCGCAGGGGACGACGGGCGGCCAGGGCGGTGTTGATGAAGGGCAGCACGATCACTGGGACTCCGGCGCCGATGCATTCGGAGAGGATGTCGAGGGCGTAGGTGTCGGCGATCCCGGAGGCGAGCTTGCAGATGGTGTTGGCGGTGGCTGGGGCGACGATGACCGCGTCGGCGTGGGGACGGGACCGTCGCGGTTCGCCCGGGGCACGGTGGGCGTGGCGCACCGGGTATCCGGTCTGCTGCTCCAGGGCGGGGCCGTCGAGGAAGGGCAGTCCGGCGGGGGTCGCGGTGAGGTAGGTGCACCACCCGGCGGCCTGGGCCAGGGTGACCAGCGCGCCGACGTCCCGGGCCGGTCCGGCTCCACACACGATGATCGACAGGGTCCTGGTGGGTGTTGCGGTCACCGGTGGGCTCCGATCCGGTCGACCAGGTCGCGGACGGTGGCGCTCACACGAGGGGCGGCACCAGCGGCAGCGGGATGACCATCGCTTCGAAGCGGGGGCTGTCGGGGAAGGGCTGGAGGTGGCCCACCAGGTGCCAGCCCCACCGGAGGTACAACTCGCGGGCGGGGTTGTCGTCGCGGACCAGCAGCGTCGCCCGTTCCTCGGCCCGGGCACCAAGCAGCTCGTTGTGTAGACGATGGGCGTGGCCGCGTCGCTGGTGGGCTCGGCGGACCAGGATCTCGCGGAACGCGAAGGTCCGCTGACCGGTTTCGCGGGTGACGTCGGGATCGGCGACCTCCGAGCCCCGCCACCACTGGGTGTTGGCCGGCAGGGTCCCGCCGAAGGCGTACCCGAGGAGTTCTGCTCCGATCCGTGCGGTGACCAGGTCGAATCCTGGGCTGAGGAGGTAGTTGTCCAGGCGCTCGCCGAACCGCTGGCCGGAGTAGAACGGGTTGTCGAGCAGATCGGCGCGGGCGTCGAGGTGGACGTCGATCAGCTCGTCGCGGAGCGTGGCGGCGTGCTGGGCATCGTGATGGGCCAGGGCTGCTCCGATGGGCGGGGTCACCGGTCTGTGTCTCCTGACTTCGGTGGTGGTGGGGATGTCAGCGATTCACCCCTGGCGGCGTTCGGCTCCCTCTGGCCAGATGACGACCACGGGGATGCCCCGCTCCCGGGCTGCTGCCACCACTGCGGCGGTGCCGCCCTGGTCGGCGGGCGCCTGCCCATCCCACACCGCGAACAGCTTCTCGGCCCGTGACAGCATGGTCGCGTTGGCCGTCTCGTAGGCCGCCCGGTTCGATTCAGCATGATCCATGGTGTGGGCGGCGGTGGCTTGTCCCAGCAGCCGGTCAAATCGCTTAGCGTGCTCCGATTTGACCTTCCGTGCCCGGTAGTCGGCGGCGGGCAGGATCACTTCCAGCGCACCACCGTGGTCCAGCACTGCCTCAGCGAAGATCGAGTCTGCGCCGGCGGCGAGGCAGCTGAGCCCGATCAGGTCCTGCGGGGCATGTGCCGCGAGCAGGTCCCGGATAGCGGCGTCGACCACTCGTGCCGTTGCGGCGGTGAGGTTCATGTGTCCGGTGATGGCGATGGTCGGCACTCGTTCTCTCCCAATTCGGTGATGATGGATCTGGTCTCCGCGTCGCCGAGCACACTGCGCATTCGATCGCGCAGGGCGGCCACCGCCGGAGTCCCGCGCCACCTGCCGGTGCTTCGATGAAGGTCGGCCAGTTGCGCGCGGACTCGGTGGGACCGGGTGTGCTCGGCCAGATCAGCGGCTTGATGACCGAGGTGGCACGCCTCGTCCACCGCCCCCTGGATCAGTCTGGCCTGAGCCAGCCCGATCTGATCCAGCGCGCAACTGCGGAGGCCACGGGACTGGCGTAGGTGAACTGCCCGCTGAATGTGGTCAAAGGCGTCGTCTGCCAGCGCCGGGCACTCCGCCGTGAGTTTCAGGAGCCGGCCGCCGGTGACGCCGGCGAGTTCCGCTTCGTCGAAATAGCTGATCCAGTATGGATCCTCATCCGCTTTGGCATCGCGAAACGTGTCCTCGGCTTTGCTGGTGGTCCGACGAAACGCCGCGAGCCTGCCCTGCTCGGCGTATGCCCAAGCCTCTCTGGTGTACAACATGGCCAGCACTCTCGGAGTGGCCACACCACGTGATCCCTCCTGGGCCAGCCGGACGAACTCCAGAGCATCACCAGGCGACCCGATCGAGAGCAACTGCCGGGCCATACCGGCCAGGACGTTCGCTCCGAACATCCGGTCGCCCGCCTCCCAGGACGCCCGCAGAGCGACCAGGTAGTAGCGTTGCGCCGCGGCCGCCCGCCCGGAGTCCCAGGACATGGTGGCGGCCGTCCCCGCCAACTGGGCCATCACGGCGTACAGGCGCTGAGTCAACTGTGGCGAGTGCGAACGATCACGGAACTCGTCGGCGACTTCACTGAGCTGCCCGATGACGGTTTTCCTGCGCAGGCCACCACCGAACCGATGATCCCAATCGCGAAAGACTCGGGCCGCGTACTCGATGTGCTGGATTTCCTCAGATCCGATTCCCGCAGGCCGTGAGCCTCGGCTCAGGGCCATGGACGGAGACAGCCAACGGTCCGCTTGCTCCAGCACCAGGCGCCCCATGGCGATCCCGCCCGCTGCCTGGAGTAGCGTCCGCCGGTCCAACACCAGGTTCTCTCGCGTCAGGCGACCGATCAGGTCGGCAGTATCTGACCAGTCCCA
>JABDRL010000036.1 GCA_013041765.1 Dactylosporangium sp.
GTCCTGGCCAGGGCGCGGGCATCGGCCGACCAGGTGGCGCGGGAGTCGCAGGCGTTGGCCAGCCGGACCGAGCAGGACGCCAGCGATCTGCTCGGTGACGCACACGGGCGCGCGGAGGAGATCGTCCAGCGGGCGCGGGCGAACGCGGGCGATATCAGCCACCGCGCGCAGCAGGCCTACGACGATGTCGTCGGCGGGCTGTCGGCCAAGCGGGAGATGCTCCAGCAGCAGATCGAGGCGCTGGAGTGCTTCGATCGGGAGTACCGGGCCCGCCTGACGTCGTTCATGCAGCAGCAGCTGCGCGCGCTGTGGGTCGATCAGCCGCAGCCGCCGATCGAGGTCGACCCCCGGGAGGTCGCCGAGCTGATGGCGGTGCCGGACGACCGCAGTGCGGACCTGCCAGCCGCACCGGCAGACCGATAGCCGCCCTGGACGCCTCGGGTACGCGGCTGGCCTGCTCCGCCAGAAGGTGAGAGGTACGCGAATGAGAGCGGTCGTGTACGACCGGTACGGGCCCCCGGACGTGTTGCGGATCGAGAACCTTCCCAGGCCGTCTCCCGCTGCCCGGCAGGTACTCGTCAAAGTCGCGGCGACCTCGGTCAACTTGAGCGATTGGGAGACCCTGCGAGGCTCGCCACTGTATTCGCGCATCGGTGGGCTGCGCTCCCCGGCACGCCGGACACTCGGTTCGGACATCGCCGGATGGGTCGATGCGGTCGGCCCGGCCGTCACCCGGTTCCGGCCCGGTGACGAGGTGTACGGCGACAACCTCATGCTCAAGGGCGGCTTCGCCGAGTACGCGATCGCCCCGGAGTCGGTGCTGGCGCGCAGGCCCGCGGCACTGGCCTTCGCCGAGGCGTCGACGATCCCGCAGGCGGGCGCGATCGCGTGGCAGGGGACCGATGGCGTCGCAGCCGGGCAACGGGTCCTGATCAACGGCGCCGGCGGAGGTTCGGGCTCATTCGCGATTCAGCTGGCCAAGCGACTCGGCGCGCAGGTGACCGGCGTCGACAACGCGGGCAAGCTCGACTTCATCCGGTCGGCCGGCGCGGACAAGGTGATCGACTACCGTAGCGAGGACTTCACCCGCAGCGGCCCGTACGATCTCATCCTCGATCTGGTCGCGCACCGGTCGGTGTTCGCCTACCGCCGGGCACTGGCCCCCGGCGGCCGGTACCGGTGCGTTGGCGGATCGGTACCGACGCTGCTGCGCGTACTGACGATCGGCTCGCTGGCCGGTCGGCTCACGCGCCGCCGGCTGGGCATGCTCGCCGTCAAGGAAGGGCCGGCGCACTTCGAACCGGTGGCCGGCCTCTGCGCGGCGGGTGACCTCGGTATCCACATCGACCGCACCTTCACCCTCGACGAGGTACCCGAGGCATTGGCCCAGGTGGGCGAGGGACGCGCCCTCGGCAAGGTCATCGTGAGCGTGAGCTGACCAGCCGCTTCGCTTCGCCGCCCGGGCAGTGGCGTGGTTCGTCGAGCGCCTGGGGCCGGCCCGAACACCTGCCACGCCTCCTACGGTCCGCTGGTCTCCCTCGTGACCGGATCGGTCTGGCAGGTCGTGTCCCAGCCCATCCAGGCGAACCACAGGCCTGCGGCGAGCGCGGCGAGAATCTGCCAACGAGCCATGGACCCGGAGCGTCCGGCGGAGGTCGGTGCCATGGCCGCAGCCTACGGCTGCGGCGGAGCGCCCGCCAAGGCGCGCGACACGCCCTGGCCACGCGGCCGCGACAGCCCAGTGGCGGGAGCGCCACCGGCATCGCATCCTTCCCTGATGGGTACCATGACAACCGCATATATGTGGCTTACGGCTGGTGAGCAGGTCACGCTTCGACCGAGCGGACTATCCATGGTTCCGCTGATCCACAATCAGCAGCCGGACGCCAAACCGGACGCCAAACACGGTGCGGCGCCCTACCCGGCCAGTTCGGTCTGAAGAAAGCGCCACAGATGTTCCGCGGCAGTTTGCCGCCCGTCGTGCGAGCGAATCGTGGCGGCCAACTCCGCCGCGCGCAGGCGGTAGGACGGCTCCCGCAGCACGGTGTGGATGGCCTCCCTGATCACCGGTACCCGCCACTGTCGGGCCGGAACCCGGATGCCGGCCCCGCGCTCGGCGACGTGGTCAAGGTTGATCTGCTGCTCGGCCTGCATGGCCACGCCGACGATCGGGGTGGCGCTGGCCATGGCGGTCTGCACGGTGCCCTGGCCGCCGTGACTGACGACGACGTCGGCGAGTCGGTTGACCGTCGCCGCCGGGACGAAGGCGTCGGTGACGACCACGCCCGCCCGCTGGACCACACACGCGTTGACCTCGGCGAGTGGGCAGACCGCCGGTGCGGCGAGGATCACGGCGTTCCACCGGTCGCTGGGGTTGCCCGCGACGGCCTTGGCCGCGGTGAGCAGGGCGTCCCTGGTCCCGGAGCTGCCCATGGTGCAGAAGACCGTGGGGACGTCCCGGGACGGATCCAGGACGGCCCTGATCTCCGGGCTCAGGGGTCGGGAGCCGCGTTCGGGCGCATACACCGCCCCGGTGACCGCCATGCTGGGCGAAATCCGGCAGTCGGTGTAGAACTCCGGAAGATCATTGATCACGGTAACGCCGGCGGCGAGCATCTCGAAGATCGCCTGTGGTGGCTGGCCTGACCAGCCGCATTCCGCGGCAGCCTGGCCGATGCGCGGCTGGGTGCTGAAGCGCCGTTTCACCCCGGGAGGGATGGCGGTGACGATGGCCCGCCGCACCGGCCGCGGCAGCCGCGCCAGGACCGGCACGTGTTCGGGCAGGTCGCGGAAGAGACCGTGGGCCATCGAGGTGGGGTGCAGCGGTATCGGTAGGAACGCCATGACGGGGATGCCGAGCATCCGGCTGGCGAGGTTGGCAAACGGCCAGAACCCGTGCAGGACCGCGTCCGGACGCAACTCGGCCAGGGCCGCGCGCTCACCGCTGATCAGGTCGCGGGCGACGGCGACCGAGCCGACGACCTGCGGGGGGTCCCATTGCAGGTCGTGGGTGACGCTGCGGCCCTCGCAGCGGGGATCGCACGGCATCAGGTCGTGACCGGCCTGGCGGACCAGCGGTTCGAACCGGCTGCCGTGGGTGAGGAAGGTGAAGTCGACGCTCCAACCCGGGGGGTGGCACTCGCGCAGGCCGCTGGTCAGCTCCAGGGCGCGGGTCACCTCGCCGGCGTCTTGCAGGGCGATCGCTACGGCGATACGAAGGTGTCGAGCCATGATTCCACTTTACGCTACGATTGGCGTAGCGCAATAGAGTGGTGTGGAACGACCGTCCCCGCAACGATCCGTCTTTACCCCGCCGTCGGGGCAGCGCGCAGAATAGTCGGCAGCACCAGGTCGAGCGCTGACCGCGGCCAGTCCCGCTCCACCCCACCATCGATCGCGTGCCGCGCGAAGTAGGACCCGACCAACAGGTCGACCACGCGCCGGTAGTCGACCTCGGCGCGCAGTTCCCCGGCGGCAACGCCCTCCTGAAACACTCGCAGCAACAGTTCAAGGCGGGGGGCGAGCACCTGAGCCCGGAACGTGTCCGCGAACTCCGGATCATCGGCTTCCAGCAGGAGCGTTGCCACCACCCGCAGCCCTACGACCTCCTCGATCCCCAGCCGAAACTGATCGAGTAGCACAATGACCCGCTCGACGATCGGCAGGTCCGCCGCGGGCTCCGGGATGGCGGCCACCGAGTGCAGCGCATGGCGCAGCAGCTCACGCCGATTACGAAACCGCCGGTAGATCGTGGTCTTGGCCACCCCGGAGCAGTCAGCGACGCTCTCGATGGTCACTCTGGCCGGTCCGCGCTCGGCGAGCAGCCGCAGCGCGGCGGCCACGATCGCCTGATCGGCCGCCCCGCTGCGCGGCCGGCCCGCCGAGGACGGCCGTCGGGGTCCTCGACCGGTTCCGGTCCCACCAGGCTCGGGTAGTGTGCTCATGCCTTCGCCAGCCTACCCGCCCTGGCCAGCACACACGTTCTTGCCGAGGGTCACGCGCCTGGGCTTCGCGTCGATGGTGACGTTCGGCGAGCCACTGCGGGACCGGGTTCCGGCTACAGGGTGCGCTGCCAGTCCGCCGTACGCTCCAGCGCCTCGGCGACCACCCGTGGCCCAGCGGCGAACGACAGCCGCACCCAGTCGTGGCCGGCCACCCGGTCGAAGTCGGTGCCCGGGGTCATGGCGACACCAGCCTCGTCGAGCAGGCGCGCGCACCAGGTCACCGAGTCCAGCCCGGTCGGGGAGATGTCGGCGTACACGTAGAACGCCCCCTGTGCCGGGGCGGCCCGGGCCCAGCCGAGGTCCGGCATCCGATCGAGGACCAGGCGACGCGACTGGGCGTACTGCTCGACGTTGGCCCGCGCCTCGGCGTAGGCGGCGTCGCCGAACGCCGCGACCGCCGCGTGCTGGGCCAGTGCCGGCGGGCACAGCGCCAGGTTGCCCGCCAGGGCGTCGACCGGGGCGACGAGATCGTCGGGCAGGACCATCCAGCCCAGCCGCCACCCGGTCATCGCCCAGTACTTCGAAAACGAGCTGACCACGATCGCGGCGCCCTCGCGCCGCCCCGCGGCCGTCGGAGCCCCCGCCGGGCCCGACCCGCCGGCCGGATCGGTCCCGGGCGTGCTCGCCTCGAACCCGGTCCCCTGCGGATACGTGATGCCGTGGTAGATCTCGTCGCTGATCAGGCGAACCCCCCGGTCGGTGCACCAGTCGACCAGGGACCGCAGGGTCGCCGGGTCGACCAGGGTGCCGGTCGGGTTGGCCGGTCCGGCGAGCACCAGCCCGGCCACCGGAGCATGCAGCGCCGCCAACTGCTCGACGGTCGGGCGGTAGCGGGTCTGCGGACCACAGTCCAGCTCGACCACCTCGCACCCCAGCGAGGACAGGATGTTGCGGTAGGCGGGATAGCCCGGCCGGGCCACCGCCACCCGGTCGCCGGGTTCGAAGGCCGCCAGGAAGGCCAGCAGGAACGCTCCCGAGGACCCCGTGGTCACCGCCACCTGGCCCGGGTCGACCTCGACGCCGTACCAGCGGTGGTAGTGCGCGGCGATCGCCGCCCTCAGCTGTGGGGTGCCGATCGCCTCGGTGTAGCCGAGCGGATGGGTATCGAGCAGGGCCTTCGCCAGCTCCCGCACAGCGGCGGGAGTACCGGCCGACGGCTCGCCCATACACAGGTTGAGCACCCGGTGGCCGGCGGCTCGACGGGCGTTGGCCGCAGCGATGATCTCCATGACGGTGAACGGCGGTACGAGGGATCGTTGGGAGACCTTCATACCGGCATCCTGCCGTGCGCCGGGGCGGCGGCCATCGGTCGGGTGGGATGCTCCCCGCGCTGGCCGCGAGGACAACCGGCAACGCCGAGCGAGGATCCTGCGATCGTGGCGTGAGTTCCTCGGTGCCGCCGGTGCGACCAGTTCGACGGGGTCGCGGATGAAACGGATTCCTACGGTTGCCGTGCCCACCGGGGTCTTGGCGAACACGGGAAACTCGGCGTGCGCCGGGAGCTGTCGCCGGCCACAGACGATAACCGTGTCCGGTTGCGGAACGCCAAGATCATCAAGGGGCTGCGCTGGCCTTGTCGAGCACGCGCCCGAGGACCGTCGTTGGGGGGACGGCCATGCCCAATCAGATACATGGCGCCTCGATCAGCCTGGTCGCCGGTGCCGCTCAGTCGATGGAGCCTGGCGAGGCCAGCCAGGTCGCCGTCTGACCGGTGACCGGGGTGATCTGATCAAAGTCGTGGTCGTAGTGCACGAGGACCAGCGCATACAGTTCGGCGGTGGCTGCCACAAGCAGATCGACGGCGCCAGCCGAGCGGTGAGTGCCGCGAGCGGTGAGTGCCGCCTGCACTTCGGCGGCGCGGGCGAATACCCGCTCGGGCATGGGCACCCAGCCAAACGCGGCGGCGAGGAGTTCGAGAAGCTCCTCGCGATCGGCCTTGGATCGGGCGGTGTAGAGCACCTCCAGCTCGACGATCGGGCATACCACGACCAGGCCTGCGGTAACCTGGTGTTCCCAGCGTGCCCGAACGGTTGGGTCCCGGAGAAGCCGCACCAGAGCGCTGGTGTCGAGCAGGAATCGGGCCGGCATCACGAGCGGCGGGTCGCCTTGTCCAACAATTCGTCGAAGGTGCCAGCCTCGCCGAGCTCAGCCAGGCGGGCGAGCGCGTTGGCACGACGGAGTCGTTGCGTGGTCTCCCTCAGCGCGAGGTTGACGGTCTCCTTCTTCGTCTTGGTGCCCAGCAGGGCGGACGCTTCAGCCAGAGCGTCGTCGTCAACGTCGATGAGAACCTTCGTCATCGTCACCGCCCACCTGTATATACGAAACCTAACGGTAGTATATCCATGTGGCAAAACCCAGGTCAACCGGCAACCCTCCACTACGACAACATCATGATCTTGGAAACGAACGTACGACTCTGCCGCATACGACGCGTTCATCGGTCGCATCCGCGGTGACGGTGCGTGCGACAGTGCCGGTTCGAAGGCACCGACAAGGCGAGGCGAAAGGACAGAGCGGGTTCAGGTTCCTTGGTGTCGATGTTGATCACCGGGTCTCCGGCGGCCAGGAACCCGGCGGCCAGGGTGTTGATGGAGTCGAACTGGGCGTCCCGGTCGGGGCGCCGTCTCGGTACCGGGCTGGGGCCACCTCGACCGACGGGCACCCACCACCGGAGGGCACGTACCCGTCATGGCTCCGGCGACCAGATCGTTCTCAGCTGGGCTTAGGTGGGGATTTGCTGTCGCTGGGACGACAGCTGTGCCACACCTACCGGCGGGTAACCGCGAGGTGGAACGGTCTGCGTGTGCCGGATTGATCCCCGGACTGCCCCGAAACCGTGAACCGCCCATAATCGGGTACACGCACGTGCCGCGATGAAGCGCGCTGCGGTTCCGCAGCTCTGCTTACCCCGAGTATGAAACGCCAGCACCAAGGCATCGACACTGCCTTTCCGCCGATCGGGCGCTACCGATGGTGACGGAGGAGATCGGCGGCGGAAGGTTCGGACGTGGCTGAGGCCAGTGATCGTGTACGGCGAGCGTTCAGCCGGCACGCAGGTGGGCGACGGTGGCATGGATCCGGTCGATGAGGAGTTCGTCGGCCCAGACGATGTCGTGGTGGGAGCCGGTGGCCGGAAGGCGCTGGTCACCCGTGGTAAGTGCTTCCAGGCCGGGGATCGTGTCAACCGCGCGGAGTTCCAGGATCGTGTCCAGCCCGTAGCGGCAGGCGTAGTCGGTTACACCGTGGATCAGCGGTTCGGTCAGGTCCGCCACCGGCATGCCGAGGCGGGCGAGGGCGCGGGCCGCTGCCAGCCGGCTCCGGTAGTCGCCGAGACGCTCGCGCAGCAGGGGTTCGAGGCCGGACAGGGCGCCGCGATTGGCTGGGGTCAGATCCGCCACGAGGTCGGCCGCGGACCTGGCCGGGGTGTCCCCGCCGGTAAGGACCGCGCGCACGGTGGCCAGAACGGGCTGTATGCCGTCGAAAGCCGCGACCACCCGAGCCGCGAGGATCTGGGCTTCGCGCCGCGGGTAGGTCGCGGCGGCCGCACCGGTGAGCTGGGCGCGGGCGGCGGGCAGCACGGCCTCGGCCAGCACCGGCCCGGCGGCGGCCGGATCGATCATGCCAAGGGCCAGGGCGAGTGAGGACCGAACCGGCTGGCTGGTCTCGGCCCGCCGGCGCTCCCAGAGTGGTCCGGCGCCGGTGCCGGCCTGTGCCACCCGCGTAGGCCGAGGCCTCCCGGATCTCCGGGTCGTCGTCGGTCAGCAGCGCCAGCAGCACCGGCAGCCGCGCGGCGACCGCCGTTCGGACCTCCCCGAAGACGTCGCCGTAGGCATGCTCCGGGTCGGCCAGCTGCCCGAGCATCCAGACGAGTTCGGCACGGCCGTTGGGTGCGGAACATGCCAGCTCGGCCAGGAACGGCACGGCCGCCACGGTGGCCGGATACACCGTGCCCTGGTGAAAGATGCTGTCGATCGCGATCGTGACAGCGTCACCATGCCACGGGGCACCGACAACAGGGCGATCGCGCCGCGCGGGCAGGCCGACCACCCGAGTCTCGGGAGGGCCTGTTGCCGAGGCGAATCTGGCGACACGGAGCCGGGCGGTCTCTGCCCGAAGAGGGTGGAATGAGCGGGGTTCTGGTCAGGTGTGCCGTGTTGGTCGCGGGATTGGCGGGTGCGGGATTGGCGGGTGCGGGATTGGCGGGTGCAGCCGGGTAGCGGTGCCGCGGGTGTAGAGGTCGGCCCAGCCCCGGCCGGTGGGGCGCTTCTCGCCGGTGGGGACGACGAAGTCGGGAGTGGCCAGGATCTTTCGGCGGAAGTTCGCCGGGTGCAGGTCACAGCCCCAGACGGTCTCGTAGACCCGGCGCAGGTCGGCGATGCTGAACGGCTCGTCGAGGAACGTGGTGGCGAGGCTGGTGTACTCCAGTTTGGCGCGGATACGGTCGATGGCGTCGACGAGGATCCGGTCATGGTCGAAGGCCAGCCAGGGTTGGCTGGTGGCGGTGAGGTCAGGGATGGGCCAGAACCGGGCGTCGGCGGCGTCGGTGCCGGCACTCGGGTGGGGCAGGTCGGCGAGCAGGGCCAGGTAGGCCACCGAGACCACCCGCATCCGCGGGTCACGATCCGGATCGCCGTAGGTCGCCAGCTGTTCCAGATGGGTGCCGGCGTCCACGCCGGTCTCCTCGGCCAGTTCCCGGCGGGCCGCGGCGCCCAGGGTCTCTCGGGCACCGACGAACCCGCCCGGCAGCGCCCACCGTCCACGGTGGGGGTGGATGCCCCTGCGGATGAGCAGCACGCACAACTCGCCCTGGCGGATGGTGGCGATGACCAGGTCGACGGTCACCGCCAGCGGCGGAAACGCGTGTTGGTCGTAGCCGGCGAGGAACGCCAGCTCGGCATCGTGGTCAGGGTCTGGGCGTTCGGGCACCTCAGCATCATACTCAAACAGAGTTGCATCGCGACTCACCTTGAGCCATGATGTTGGCGCCGCGGCCAGCCCGGCCGACCGATCCCTACGAGACGGGACCCCGCGATGTCCCCTGAACAGCGCCTGAACCAGCTCAACGCCGCCGAGGCCGCCGGAGCGGACCTCGACGTCATGGCCTTCTGGGGCCACAAACCCACCCCCAGCGGCGCGATCGGACCTGGCTGCCTGAGCCAATGGTGGCCGGCACCGTTCGTCGTCGACGGCGTGGCCTACCCGACCGCCGAGCACTGGATGATGGCCGGCAAGGCCCGGTTGTTCGACGACCCCACCGGACTGGCCACCGTGCTGGCCGCCAGAGGCCCCGGTGCGGCCAAGGCCGCCGGACGCAGAGTCCAGGGATTCGACGAGCGACGCTGGACCGCCGCCCGCTACCGGCTGGTCGTCGCCGGCAACCGCGCCAAGTTCACCCAGCACCCCGACCTGCGCCGATTCTTGCTGGCCACCGGCGAGCGAGTACTCGTGGAAGCCAGTCCCCGCGACCGGATCTGGGGCATCGGCATGGCCCCGACCAACCCCCTGGTTCAGCACCCGTCGGCCTGGCGGGGACTCAACCTGCTCGGCTTCGCCCTGATGGACGTCCGCGACCAGCTGCGCGCCGACCCGCCCGAGGACACCCGGTGAGCCGGCGGCTGCGGGCGATCGCCGCGGACACCATGGCGATCGTCGCCCAAGGCCACTACCGGGCCGGGTCCGGGGCGGCCGTGGACATCGCTCCGGCGGTGCGCTCCGCCATGGCGGGCACCCGCATGTATCCGCCCGACCACCCGCTGCCCGCCACGGGACCGGTGAATCCGTATCCGATCGTGGAGGTGACCGACGAGTCGACCCTGGCCGCCGCGCGGCGGCTCGGCGAGCCCGTCGCCGCCCTGGTGTTCGCCTCCGCCCGCAATCCCGGCGGAGGCTTCCGTAACGGCGCGCGAGCCCAGGAAGAGGACATCGCCCGAGCCTCGGCGCTGTACGCCTGCCTGACCACGACCCCGGCGTTCTACGAGCACCACCGGACCAACCGGGACCTGCGCTACAGCGACCGGGTCGGCTACGCCCCGGGGGTCCCGGTATTCCGCGACGACGCCGGACGGCTGCTGCACCAGCCGTACCACGTCACGATGCTCGCCGCCGCGGCGCCGAACCTGCGCGCGATCACCGGTCGGCAGGCGGAACTGGCCGCCGCCGTGCCCTCCGTTCTCCGCACCAGGGCACGCCGGATCCTGGCCGTTGCGGCCGCCCACGGCCACCGGCGCCTCGTTCTGGGCGCGTGGGGCTGCGGCGTGTTCGGCAACGATCCGACCACGGTGGCCGCCGCGTTCACCGCAGCGCTGCACGAGTTCAGCTACTTCGACCACATCGTGTTCGCCATCCTGGATCGCACCCCGGCAGCCTCGACCTACCGCGCGTTCGCCGATCTGCGGAAGGCCACATGATGCCGACCCGCCGAACCCGCCCACCGTGTATGTGACGGGTTCAGCCGGCGCCGGTGCGCGACAGGGTGTCGACGCGGCGCAGCGCATCGGGCATCCGGTACGGTCCGGCCATGCCCCGCACCAGGGTGGCGGCCCGCTCGGCCGGGACGCCGATCGAGGTGATGTACAGGGGTCGGCTCGCAGCGCCGCGATGGACCTCGATCGCGTGGGTGGCTCCCCGGAACGCGGTCTTGGCGACCCCGATGACCGGCACGGCGAACTCGGCGTGGGCGTGTGCGCCCAGCCCCGGCCGGCCGTGGGGGTCGAGATGGACGTAGCCGTCGACCACGAGCAGGTCCGGGCGGTCGATGCCGGCCAGCACGGCCCGCAGGGCCGGCAGTTCCCTGGTGAAGAAGGCTCCCGGGCGGTATGGCTGGACCCGCGCCACGGCGACCGTACGCTCGACGGTCAGCGTGGCGAAGGCGGGATCGGCTGCGATCACGAGGGCCGCGGTCGCACCGCCCGCAGCCGGGTAGTACACGTCGACGGCCGCGTACCGCCCGGTGGCGGACGGCCGGTCGATGTCGCCGTCCGGGACGGTGGTGGTCATTGTCGAAGTATCGTCGAGCCCCCGCTCTCGTCAACTGGCACGGGCGCGTCGCGTTGCGGCCGGCACGGAGGATCACGCCATGGCCCGGTGGGTGCGCATCGCGTTGTCCGTGGTCGTCAGTCTGGCCGCGCTGGTCGCGGCCGTCCGGCTGGTGGCCCCCGCCGACACCACCTCGTCGGTCCGCCGCCAGCTGGTGTTCCTGCGCCACGAGCTGGAGGCCGGCCACCGGCCTGATCCCGCACACCGTCGACGTGACCACCGGCGCCCCGGGGCAGCTCCCAGAGCATGATGCAGCGGTTCCTGGTGGACATCGGCCCCCGGTTCGCCCGCGCGCAGTACCTGGCGTTCCGCCGCAACTTCCTGTCGGGGACGCGTTCCTGAGCTGGTCGAAGAGCGCGCGGCCCCTCGTCGCGTCGCCCCAGCCGGCGCCGACGCCAGCGGTGGCCGGGTACTGGCGCGGGCCGCATTTCCATCGCTTACTCCGCGGTCCCGGTCATCAGGCGTCTCGGCGCTGGAAGCCGATGGCGGTGGCACCGAGCGCGGCGAGCGCCCAGGCCGAGGTCGCGGCGAGTCCGGGTGCCGGGCCGAGTGCCGCGGTATCGGGCAGGTAGGCGTCGCAACCGGTGCGGTCGCGCAGCAGCGGTCCGGCGATGAAGTAGTAGCCGAGCAGCGTGGCGACGGCCGGTACCGGGTGCCGGATCGCGGTCGCCACGGCGGCGGCCAGCAGCGTGGTGAGGGTGAGATACCCGGTGGACGCGGCGACGGCTTCGACCGATTCCGGCCAGGGCTCGCGAGCCACGACGGCGCTGGCGATTCCCGCGACGGCGGCCACCGGGACGGCGGTGACGGCGAGCGCGAGCGTCTTGGCGGCCAGCAGTCCCAGCCGTCGCGGCAGGGCGGCCAGCGTGGTGCGGATCTGGCCGCCCTGGTACTCCGAGGTGGACACCAGGACTCCCAGCACGACGAAACCCGCCTGGACGAACCGGATCGGGGCGAGGACCTGGTCCGGGGCGAGGGGCTCGCCCCGCCGGACGGCCGCCGAGTACACGAGGGCCAGCACGACGGTGGCGGTCCAGGTGAGCATGATGGTCAGGCGTACCGCGGGCAGGGTGCCGATCTTGATCAGCTCGGCCCGGATGGCCCTCACGCGTCCCTCCGGCTGAACCGCGCGGCGCCGATCGCCAGCAGTACCGCCACCCAGGAGGCCATGACCAGGCCTCCGGCCAGCGGGGCCAGCCGGATCGGGGTGTCGATGTCCCGTACGAACAGGTGCAACCCGGCGATGTCCGGCAGGAAGACGGCGGCGCGTGTCACCTTGCTCAGCAGGTACGAGACCGATACCACCGACGTGTTGACCATCAGGAGGGTCAGCGGGATGACCCCGTTCCGGGTGATCAGTGTGATCGCGTCCGCCATCAGAGCCGTGAGCAGCCAGTACAGGGCCACCGCCAGCATCCGCGTCACCTCCAGCCGCGGCAGGGGATAGTCACCCATCGCCGCTCGCGTGATCGTGATCGTGATGACCGTCGCGGAGAGCGCCAGCGCCATCACGATCACAGACAGCGCTGCCGTCTTCGCGGCCAGAAATCGAAGTCGGCGTGGCGCCGCGATCAGGCTCACGGTGAGCTGGCGGGCGTCGGGGGCCTCGTCCCCGGTTGACGTGTACTCGCTACTCACCGCTACCACGCCGAGGACGAGCGGCCCGATGACGCCGAACGCCAGGTCGCGGAACCCGAGGTCGGCGACGTCGATCGTGGCCCCGGCCGCGAGGGTGTGCCGGGTTTGCAGCGTGGTGATCAGGGCGATGGCGGGCGCCAGGGCGAGGCTCAGCAGGCTGGCGACCCACGTGGCCGGCAGGCCGAGGAGCTTGCGCATCTCCGCGCGGACGAGGTTCACCAGGCACCTCCGGTACTCGCGGCGGTCAGCGCGAAGAACGCCTCCTCCAGGTTGGGATGGTCGCCGGTGATCTCGGCGAGCGTGCCGCGGCCAGCGATCCGGCCCCGGTCGATCACGACGACGTCGTCGGCTGTCTCCGCCAGCTCGCCCATCAGGTGACTGGACAGCAGCACGGTGCGGCCCCGAGCGGCCTCCTCGCGCAGGAAGCCCCGCATCCACCGGATGCCCGCCGGGTCGAGGCCGTTCACCGGCTCGTCCAAGATCAGTATCGGGGGATCGCCAAGGAGCGCCGTGGCCAGACCAAGGCGACGGCTCATGCCCAGCGAGAACCGGCCGGCGCGGCTGGTGGCGTCGCCGGAAAGACCGACGAGCTCCAGGACCTCCCCGACCCGGTGGCGCGGCAGGCCGTTGCTGGCGGCCACCCACCGCAGGTGCGCGCGGGCCGTCCGGGAGCGGTGCGCGCCGCCGCCGTCGAGCAGCGCGCCAACCGTCGTGAGGGGCCGGTCCAGCCGCTGGTACGGGCGGCCACCGACCAGGGCGACGCCGCCGTCTGGCCGATCCATACCGAGCAGAACCCGCAGCGTCGAGGTCTTGCCGGCCCCGTTCGGCCCCAGGAACCCGGTGACCCGACCGGGGCGGGCCTCGAAGCTCACCTCGTTGAGGACGAGCCTGCCGCCCTTGGTCTTGCTCACGTGCTCGACTGTGATCATATGTTCCTCCGTCGCGGTTCGCGTCGAGTCAACTGGCGGGCGCGGAGGCACGCATCGGGCTGGAATCCCATCCCGACGGTGGCCTCGGTCTGCGGGCCGTCAGACCTGGGGCTGAGCGGTACAGTCGGCGAAGTGAAGGTGTCGCGGCGTCCCAGACGGCGATCACGGGTCTGGCTGGCCGCCACCGCGTGGTGGGCCGTACTCGCGGTGGTCCTGTGCGCGGTGGGCGCCCAGGGGCCGCTCGCCGTGGTTCTGCCGGTGCTCATCGCCGGGGTGGCGGCCGGGGTCGCGATCTGGGCGGTGTGGCGGCTGCGCGCCGATCGCGCCGACTACGAAACGCGGCTGACCGCGTGGGCCGCCACCGAGGCGGTGCTGGCCGAGCGGATGTGGATCGCTCGGGACCTGCACGACATCGTCTCGCACGGCCTCGGTCTGATCACCGTACGCGCCGCGGCGACCCGGCACCTGCCGAAGTCACCCGAGATCGAGGCGGCGCTCGGGGACATCGAGGAGACCGGGCGGCGGGCGACCGCCGAACTGCGTCGCATGTTGTCGGTGCTGCGGACCGGGGACACCGGCAGCCCCCTGGCGCCGGTGGAGGGCCTGGCCGAACTCCCGGAGATCGTCCGAGGGGCCGAGGCGGCCGGACTCCGGACCCGACTGATCGTGGACGAGTTGGGCGAGGTGTCGCGGGGCGTGCAGGTCGCGGTGTGCAAGACGATCCGGGAGGCGCTCAGCAACGCGGCCCGGCACGCCGGCCCGGTCGACGTTCGCGTCCACGTCCACCGCGACGGCCCCGTGGTGGTCGTGACGGTCAGCGACGGTGGTCCGGGGACGGGGTGGCGGGCCACGCCTGGCGCCGGACACGGTCTGACCGGTCTCCGCGAACGCGTCACCAGCCTGGGCGGCACGCTCCGGGCCGAGCCGGTCGCGACCGGGTTCCAGGTCACCGCCCGGATTCCAGACGAGGGGGCGGCGTGAGCGCGCGCGGCGTGCGGGTACTGCTGGTCGACGACCAGCCGCTGCTCCGGTACAGCCTCGCCACCATTATCAACAATGAGCCGGACCTGACGGTGATCGGCGAGGCGGGCGATGGCGCGGAGGCGATCACCGTCGCACGGGCCAGCGCTCCGGATATCATCCTGATGGATGTGCGGATGCCTCGCCTTGACGGCCTGGCGGCCACCCGGCGGATCTGCGCGGACCCGACGTTCGCCGGAACCCGGATCCTGGTGCTGAGCATGTTCGAACTCGACGAGTACGTCTACGAGGCGCTCCGGGCGGGAGCCTCCGGCTTCCTGCTCAAGGACACCCGGCCGGAGGTCCTGCTCGACGCCCTCCGCCGCACGCACCGCGGCGAGTCGCTGTTCGCACCGCGGCGAGTCGCTGTTCGCACCGTCGATCCTCACCCGACTCGTCGCGCACTACGTGTCCACGCCGCGCCCGGAACGCCCGACCCCATCGGTCCGGCGGCTGACCGCCCGCGAGGTGGAGGTGCTGACGCTGATCGGCCGAGGCCTGGCCAATGACGAGATCGCGACCGCGCTCGCCATCTCGGTGAAAACGGTGAAGACCCACATCTCGCACCTGCTGGCGAAGCTCGGGGCGCGGGATCGGGCGCAGCTTGTGATCGCCGCCTTCAACGCGGGACTGGTGCGACCCACGATGCCTCGACAGCACCACCGACGGCCCGGGTAGCCGCCGATGCCGCGGCCGCGGCCCGCTTCCAGCAGTGCACCACCGGTGGTGGCGCGGGACGATCC
>JABDRL010000055.1 GCA_013041765.1 Dactylosporangium sp.
ATATCGACCTGTCGGCCGCGACCCCGGGAGGACTGGCCGAAGTCCTCGACGCGGCCAGGGCCGCCGGCCGGGCCGCCCGGGTGCACCTCAAGGTTGATACCGGCCTGACCCGGGGCGGTGCCACCGAACGCGACTGGCCGGAGCTGGTGGACGCGGCGGCCAAGGCGGCGGCGGACGGCACGATCGAGGTTGTGGGGGTGTGGAGCCACCTGGCGGTGGCCGATGCCCCGGAACACCCGGCGACCGACCGGCAACTCGCGGCCTTCCAGACCGCGCTGGAGATCGCCGATCGGGGAGGCCTGACGCCGAGCGTCCGGCATCTGGCCAACTCGGCCGCGACCCTGACCCGCGCGGACACCCACTTTGACCTGGTCAGGCCGGGCATCGCCGTATACGGCCTCACCCCGGTTCCCGGGCAGGGGCGCTCCCTCGGGCTTCGGCCGGCGATGAGCGTGCGCGCGCGGGTGATGCTGGCCAAGCGGATTCCGGCCGGCGCTGGGGTGTCCTACGGCCACACGTATGTCACGGACCGGACGACGACGGTCGCGATCGTGCCCCTCGGATACGCCGATGGGATTCCCCGCTCGGCGAGCAACCGGGGGCCCGTGAGCGTGGGCGGGCGGGTGCGACGGATCGCCGGCAGGGTCTGCATGGACCAGATCGTGCTCGACTGCGGTGACGATGCCGTCGCCGCCGGGGACATCGCCGTCGTCATCGGCTCCGGCCAGGGAGAACCGACCGCAGATGACTGGGCTGCGGCCTGCGACACGATCAACTATGAGATCGTGACAAGAATGGGCAGTTCCAGGGTCCCCCGGGTGTACGAAGGGCAGGTCTTGGCGTGAGCCCATGGGTCACCAGACGGGGCGCGGGTATCGTCGGCGCCGCACTGGGCGTGGCGGCGGCGACCGTCGCCACCGGTGTCGCCGCCGAGCGGTACCTCCTGCGTCGCTCCCGGCAGGTCGAGGACCCGTACGCCGACGAGCCGTTCGGTGAGCTGGCGGCCACCAGCGAGCACACCGTGCAGACAACATCCGACCTGGACCTGCATGTCGAGGTCGTCGAGGCCACCGGAGCCGGCACCACCGACGACCTGACGATCGTTTTCGTGCATGGCTTCTGCCTGGACATGGGCACGTTCCACTTCCAGCGCACCCACTTCGCCGGTACCTATCGGATGGTGTTCTACGACCAGCCCGGCCATGGCCGATCCGGGCACCTCACCGACGGCGACTACTCCCTCGACGACCTGGCCGGGGCCCTGACCACAGTGATCGAGCAGGTCGCGCCCACCGGGCGGCTCGTTCTTGTCGGGCACTCCATGGGCGGGATGACCATCATGGCGCTGGCCGAGCGGCAGCCGAAGCTGATCGCCAAGCGGGTGGCCGGCATCGCCCTGATCTCCACGTCCGCCGGGCAGATCCACACGGTGAACTTCGGGATGCCGCAGGTCGTCGCGCAGGCCCGCCGACCGCTGCTGCCGGTGGTACGGGCGGCCGGCCCGGCCGCCGCCGGGGTGATCGACCGGGCGCGGTCGGTGACGTCCGAAGTCGCCTGGCTGCTGACGCGCAAGTACGGGTTCGGGACGGCCCAGCCGAGTCCGGCCCTGGTGTCGTACGTGGAACGGATGAACTCGGCCACCTCGCTTGACGTGATCGCCCGGTACCTGGGGACGATCCACCACCATGATCGGCTTCGGGCGCTGCGGTACCTGCGAGACGTCCCGGCCGTGGTGCTCTGTGGCGACCGAGACCTGATCACGCCGCTGGAGCACTCCACGGTGATCGCGGCCGCCCTACCCGCAGCCCGGCTGGAAATCATTCCGGACGGCGGGCACGTGGCCATCCTCGAACATGCCGATGTGGTCAACGCGATCCTCGCGGACCTCTGCACCACCCTGCGTGGGTAGGATTTGCCGTGGGAGGTAACGGATCGTGACGCTTTCGCAGACCAGCCGGCCGCGTGAGCTGCCGGCCGCACGGGACACCCATGGGCTCGGGCGGGACCTGGCGGCCGTGTTGCGTGCCGGTGATCTTGTCGTCCTGACCGGCCCGCTCGGTGCCGGGAAGACGGTGCTGGCTCAGGGCATCGGTGCCGGACTCGGGGTCGCCGGGGCCGTCACCTCCCCGACGTTCGTCATTGCCCGCGTCCACCAGCCCGACTCCGCGCGAGGCGGGCACCTGGCGATGGTGCACGCCGACGCCTACCGGCTGGGCGGCGTCCCCGACCCCCTCGGGGAGATCGACGGGCTCGATCTGGACGCGACCCTCGACGACGCGGTCACCCTCGTGGAATGGGGCGAGGGCCTGGTCGAACGGCTGTCGGAGGCCCACCTGGAGATCTGGATCGACCGGGCGGAGGACGAGACCCGAACGGCGGTGTTCGTGCCCCGAGGGGGCGACTGGGCGGCCCGACTTGCCCGACTCGACCTGCTCTAGAGTTTTCACCGTGCTCGTACTGGTGCTCGATTCCGCCACCCCGGCCGTGACCGCAGCCCTCGGGCGGGTCGAACCGGCCGCCGGGGACCGCCCCCCAACCATCGACGGCAACCCCTGGTCGGCGACGATCCTCGCGCGGCGGGCGACGGTCGACGCCCGGGCACACGGCGAGCGCCTGGCTCCCCAGATCGACGCGGTCCTCGGCGAGGCCGGGGCCAAACCGGGCGACCTGGGAGCCATCGTCGCCGGCATCGGTCCCGGACCGTTCACCGGGCTGCGGGTGGGGCTGGTCACCGCCACCGCGCTCGGCGACGCCCTGGGCATTCCGACCTACCCGGTCTGCACCCTGGACGCGTTCGCGGTGGGCCGGCCGGGCCGGGTGCTCGTCGCCACCGACGCGCGGCGCCGGGAGATCTACTGGGCCTGCTACGCCGACGGGGTGAGATTGGCCGGCCCGGAGGTGTCCAAACCCGTCGAGGTCGCGGGACGGGCCGCGGGACTCGGAGCGCGGCAGGCCGTCGGCGACGGGGCCCTGCGGTACGCCGACCAGCTCGACCTGCCCGTGCTGGCCGAGCCGCGGTTTCCGCAGCCGGCGGCGATGCTCTCACTCGCGGTCCGGCGCGTTGGGACCGGCGCGCCGGGCGAACCGCTGATCCCGCTGTACCTCCGTCGCCCCGACACCACGGAGCCCGTCGCGCGCAAGAGAGCGGCCCCGCAGTGAAACTCACCAGGATGCGTTGGTGGCACATCGCGGAGCTCCTCCCGATCGAGAAGAACCTGTTCGGGGCCGAGCGGTGGTCGGCTGGCATGTTCTGGAACGAGCTGGCCAGCGGCAACTACTACCTCGTCGCGCTGGACGAGCAGGCCGGCATCGTCGGCTACGCCGGGCTCGCCCTCAGCCCGCCGGAGGAGGCATGGGTGCAGAACCTCGCGGTTCGCCGGGACGCCCAGCGGCGGGGTGCCGGCCGCGCGCTGCTGGCGGCGCTGCTGGCCGAGGCCCACCGGCAGGGCGCCTCTCGGGTCCTGCTGGAGGTGGCGGTCGACAACGGCCCGGCCCAGCGGATGTACGCACGGTATGGCTTCGAACCGATCGGTGTCCGCCAGGGGTACTACCAGCCGAGCAACATCGACGCGCTGGTGATGATGCGGGAGGAGAACAACCCATGACCGCCCAGCCACTCGTGCTCGGGATCGAAACCTCATGCGACGAGACCGGGGTCGGCATCGTGCGCGGGCACACGCTGCTCGCCAACGCCGTCGCGTCGAGCGTCGCGGAACACGCCCGGTACGGCGGGGTCGTGCCGGAGGTCGCCAGCCGCGCCCACCTGGAGGCGATGGTGCCGACCGTGCACCGGGCACTGGCGGACGCCGAGGTGGCCCTCGCCGACATCGACGCCATCGCCGTGACCGCTGGTCCCGGGCTGGCCGGAGCGCTGCTGGTCGGGGTCGCCGCGGCCAAGGCGTACGCCCTGGCCGCCGGTAAGCCGCTCTACGGGGTCAACCACCTCGCCGCGCACGTCGCCGTCGACACGCTGGAGCACGGGGCGCTGCCCGAACCGGCGATCGCGCTGCTCGTCTCCGGTGGACACTCCAGCCTGCTCCGGGTCGATTCGCTGGCCGACGGCATCGTTCCCCTCGGGTCCACCCTCGACGACGCGGCCGGGGAAGCCTACGACAAGGTCGCGCGGGTACTCGGGATGGGATTTCCCGGTGGCCCGGCGATCGACCGGGCCGCGAGCGAGGGCAGCGTGACGATCGCCTTTCCCCGTGGCCTGACCGCAGCCCGCGACCTGCGGGAACATCGGTTCGACTTCTCCTTTTCCGGGCTGAAGACCGCGGTCGCCCGATGGGTCGAGGCGCGCGAGCGGGCCGGTGAACCGGTGCCGCTGGCCGAGGTCTCGGCCAGTTTCCAGGAGGCGGTCTGCGACGTGCTGACGGCGAAGGCCGTGGACGCCTGCCGTACCAGCGGCATCACCACCCTCGTCATCGGTGGGGGCGTCGCGGCGAACTCCCGGCTTCGGGCACTGGCGGCGGAGCGGTGCGCCCGGCACGGGATCGATCTGCGCGTGCCGCGACCCGGTCTGTGCACGGACAACGGGGCCATGGTCGCGGCGCTCGGCTCGCAACTGGTCGCGGAGGGGGCGGCTCCGGGACGGCTGGACCTGCCCACCAACTCGGCGATGCGGGTCGATGTCATTACGGTCTGAGCCTTTCGCGGGCAAACGTGAAAGATCTCACAACTGGCGCTCTGCCGGCTGAGCCGGTGTAACCTCCCCGCCCGGACCAAGGGGAGGAGTCGGCGTGATCGTGCGTATGTGGGAGGTGCGGGCACATCCCGAGGGCTTTGCGGATCTTCTGGGATGGTTGTGCGACAGTGCGGTACCGGCGGTGGAGGTACATCCCCAGCACATCACCACCGAGGTCTTCTCCTCACCGGATCATCGACTGCTGGTCATGTCCCGGTGGCGGGGAAGCCAGCCCGTCGCGCTGGGCGAGCCGCCGAACCACCTGGTCGCGCGCCAGCCGCAGTGGTGGGATTTCGCCCCGGTCGATCGCTAGGGCCGCTGGCACAGCAGCGCCGCGGGATCCCCGGCGATCCGGGTGAGGACGAGGACCGCCGAATGGTCACCGGTCAGCCGCAGGTCGCGGCGGAGCCGCTGGACGTCGAGCGCGGATCCTCGCTTGAGGATGGTCAGCACGCCGACGCCCCGCTGGCGCAGTGCGGAGCGGAGCCGCTTGACCGCGACCGGCAGCCGCTCGACCACCTCGTAGCAGCGGCCGAACGGCGTCGGCGTCGGCGCGTCGGCGTAGACGTAGGCGATCGTCGGGTCGGCCAGCGTCCCCCCGACGGTGCTGGCGAACTCGGCGACCAGATGGGAACGCACCACGGCCCCGTCCGGGTCATAGAGGAACCGTCGTGCGGGGGCCACCTCGCCGACGGTCGTGCCGGACCCGGTCAGTTCCGCGCTGAGCACCCCGGCACTGTCGGCACCCGGGGCGGCGGGGCGCAGGAGGGTCGCCCGGTGGCCGACCCGCGCGAGCGGGCCGCACCAGCAGGCGGCCTCGACGACCTCGCCGTTGACCGACACCCATTCCGTTTCGCAGCCCTCGGGCAGCAGCGCGTGATCGATGCCGGGCGCCAGTTTGAGGACGGTCAGCGGGACGCTCGCCGGGAGACCGGCGACGAAGTCCCAGGGCGGGGAGTACCGCGCCGGGTCGAAGACCCGGCGGCCACGGTCTGTCCGCCGTGCCGGATCGCAGAACACCGCGTCGACGTGTTCCAGCGAGAGCGCCGTGGCGTCCCGTTCCAGCACCGAGATCTGGCTGCCGAGGCCGAATGCCGCGACGTTCATCCGGGCGATGGCCGCCGCCAGCGGATCGATCTCCGCGGCGACCACCCGCAGCCCGGCGCGGGCGAAGGCGAGCGCGTCAGCACCGATCCCGCAGCCGAGGTCGGCGACGCTCGTCGCTCCGGCGGCGGCCAGCCGGGCCGCTCTCCGGGCCGCGACGACGCCCCGGGTGGCCTGCTCCAGGCCCGCTCGGGTGAAGAACATCCGGGCGGCGTCGGCGCCGAACTTGCCGGTGGCCCGGCGGCGCAGCGCCACCTGGGTCAGGGCCGCCGAAGCGAGATCCGCGTCGAACCCCCGGGCCCGCATCGCGGACGCCGCCGCGAGGGGATCATCGCTGGACAGTTCCTCGGCGCTCGCGAGGGCATGCCCGCCCTCGACCGTGTCAAACAGCATCAGCTCAGTCCGGATTCGGCGGGCTGGGCCGGGCCGGTCGCCCGGCCGGTCAGCGGCGTGCCCGCGACATCCGCGAGCGGATCGGCCAGCAGTTGCTCGAACGCCGCTTCGGCGGCCCCGAGGAGGGGCGCGTCGTTGCCGAGCGCGGACGTCCGCAGCCGGACATGCTCCCGGTACGCGGGGAGCCCGGTGCGGTTCAGGCGGCTGCGGACCTGCGCCGCCGAGGCCAGGTAGATCTCCCGCAGGGTTCCCCCGAAGACAACCATCTCCGGGTTGAAGATATTGACCAGGTTCGCGACGCCGAAGCCGAGCCAGTCGCCGACCTGGCGCACGGCGGCCTGCGCCTCGGCATCGCCGCGACCGGCGGCGTCCAGGACGGCGGAGACTCCCGGCGCGCCGGTGCCGATCTGGCGGCCGGCGGCCACGAGCAGCGCCTGCTCTCCGACCTCGGTCTCCCAGCATCCCCGGGAGCCGCAGCCGCACGGCTTGCCCGCCGGGTTGACCACCATGTGCCCGACCTCGCCGCCGTTGCCGCCGTGGCCGGTCAGCGGCCGGCCCGCGGCGACGATGCTGCCGCCGATACCGGCATCCCCGTGCAGGTACACCACATTGGCGCAGCCAAGGGCGACGCCTCTGGTGTGTTCCGCGAGCGCCGCGAGATCGGCGGTGCCGAGCCGAGTGATCGGGGAATCCGATCGTGTTGCCTGACCGACGGCCTCGGCCAGGGCCGTGCTGAGAGGATCATCGGCCCACGAGCCATAGGCTCGCGGGCGCACCTGCCCATCCCGATCCCGGACTATCGGGGTGATCGCCGCTCCCGTGCCGATGTGCCGGGACCCCTCCGGGGCGGCGTGGCACATCTGCCGGGCGAAGGCCGCCAGCGGGGCCACCACCTCGTCCAGCGGCCCCGGTCCCGGCCTCCGGGGTGCCTCAACGCGGTCGAGTACCAGGCCCCCGAGGCCGACACGGGCTGCGGTCACCCGGTCGGCCTCGATCGCGAACGCTAGGACGTAGACCATCTGGGATACGGGCCGGACGACGAGCGAGGGGCGTCCGGCCCGCCCTCGGTCACGCGGGATTTCCTCGGTGACAAGCCCAGCCGCCGCGAGTTCCGCGGTCAGCGCCCCGATGGTGCTGCGGTTGAGGCCGAGGCTGGCCGTCAGTTCGGCGCGAGAGGTGGCACCGTGGACGTGAACTGAACGGAGCAACACGCCGAGGTTGTGTCGGCGGATCTCCTCCTGGCTTGGACCTGCACGCATGGAGAGCTCGTGTCTAGCGAAGGCCGACCGCGCTCGCCCGCCGTCGCGACAGGGCGTCGACGCCGGCAGCGAGGAGAAGGACCGATCCGGTAACAATGAACTTGACGCCGGAACTGTAGCCCATGAGCCCCATGCCGTTGTTGATGACCGCGACGACGGCGCCCCCAAGTACCGCATCGAGGACCCGTCCCTTCCCCCCAAAGAGGCTGGTGCCGCCGATGACCGCGGCGCCCACCGCGTAGAGCAGCACGTTGCTGCCCCCGGTGTTGGGATCGACGGAGTTGTCCCGGGAAGCCGCGATGACGCCCCCGACCGCCGCCATTGCGGAGCAGATGACGAAGACCGAGATTCGGATCCGGTCGACGTTGATACCGGCTCGGCGGGCTGCCTCGCGGTTGCCACCGACCGCGTAGATGTGCCGGCCGTATGGGGTGCGGCTGAGGACGAACGTCCACAGGATCAACAGACCCGCGATGATGACGACCACGAAGGGCACGCCCTTCTGGGACGAGAACCCGGGGTTGAGGCTGCGCTCCAGATTGAGCACGTACACGGCGAGGCCCAGGATCCCCGCGACCAGGCCCACCCGGAAGGCGACGACCGACAGCGGCTCGGCGGCCAGCCCCTTGCCGATCCTGCTGCGGCGTCGCAGCAGGCGGATACCGGCGAAACCGCAGACCGCGACGGCGTACAGGGCCCACCCGATCCCCGGCGTCAGCTTTCCGGTCGCGTCGATGGTGAGGATGGCCTTGTCGGAGATGGAGATGTTCTTGCCATTGTCGATCAGAAGCAGGGCGACCCCCTGGAACGCCAGGAACGCCGCCAGGGTCACGACGAACGACGGGATGCCGACCTTCGCGACGAGGACTCCCAGCATGAGGCCGATGGTGGCCCCGGTGGCGATCGCCGCGGCGATCGCCAGGTACCAGGGCCAGCCATGCTCCACGAGCAGCACGGCGAGGACCGCGGCACAGACGCCGCTGGCGAACCCGGCGGAGAGATCGATCTCGCCCAGGAGCAGCACGAACACCAGCCCCATCGCGATGACGGTGACGGCGGCGCCCTGCGTGAACAGGTTCGCGAAGTTCAGCGCCGTCAGGAACACCGGTTTCGCGAGCGAGAACATGGTCCCGAGAAAGAGCAGCGCGAAGACGGCCGGCAGGGCGCCCATCTCCCCGCCGCGCAGTCGGGCGATGTAGTTGCCGGCATACGACCTGACCGTTGGCTGTCCGGCCCGTGGTGTCGTACCGGGCACGGCTGTTCCCACCGCCTTCATCGTGCTGCTCCGTTTCCGTCGTCGAGGTCGGTGTCGCCGTCCGCCGCCGAGGTCGCCGCCAGGCCCAGGTTGCCGCTGCGTCCAGCGGTGATCAATTCAACGATCTGGGCATGGGTGACCTCGGTCGCGGGGACATCCGCCACCAGGCGGCCGAGGTACAGGGCCGCGATCCGGTCGGAGACCGCGAAGACGTCGTTCATGTTGTGGGAGATCAGGACGACGGCGAGGCCGCTGTCGGCCAGCCGGCGTACGAGTTCGAGGACCTGCGCGGTCTGCGCGACGCCCAGGGCCGCCGTCGGCTCGTCAAGGATGACGACCTTGTTGTTCCACAGCACGGCCTTGGCGATCGCCACGGTCTGCCGCTGGCCACCGGAGAGGCTGGCCACCTGCTGGCGGACCGAGGCGACCGTGCGGACGGAGAGGCTGACCAGGGTCTCGGCCGCCATCCGCTCCATGCTCAGCTCATCGAGGACCAGGCCGCTGCGGCGTTCCCGGCCGAGGAACATGTTCTGGACAATGTCGAGGTTGTCGCAGAGCGCGAGATCTTGGTAGACGATTTCGATGCCCAGCCCGGCCGCGTCCTTCGGGTGGTTGACCGTGACCGGTCGCCCCTCGAAGAGACACTGTCCCGAGTCCATCGGGTAGATCCCCCCGACGCACTTGACCAGGGTGGACTTGCCCGCGCCGTTGTCGCCGACGAGTGCGGTGACCTCACCGGACTTGACGGCGAAGTCGACATCGCGCAGTACATGGACTGGACCGAAGCTCTTGTTGAGACCTCGGATTTCGAGGGTTGGAATGCCGGTCACGGTGGTGCTCCTCAGTCTTGCGCTGCCAGAGAGCCCCTGGCGATATGGCGGTGTCGCCCGCCGGTGTCC
>JABDRL010000065.1 GCA_013041765.1 Dactylosporangium sp.
GGGGACGGCTGCCTCGTTCGATGGCCTGGTCGAATGCGACCGTGCCGGGATCGGTCATGCGCTCCGTCCGCCATCGCCTGCCCCGGCCGGTGCTTCGGGCCCCGGCCCGAGAGGTCGATCTCGGCCGGCTCTCGGTCCGAGGCTTCGAGCGCGTGCTCCGTCTGGCCTGGACCATCGCCGATTTCGACGGGCGGGACCGTCCGGACCTGGGCGACGCGGCGGAAGCCCTTGACCTGCGGAACGGGGCGCCGTCATGATCCGGCCCATTCAGGATGTTGATCTTGATCGGCTCGCCAGGTTGCTGCTGGGGTACCTGGTCGAACCGGCCAACCGAGAGCTGGGGCAGCTGATCCGGGAACGGGGGCCGGTGTCGGCGCTGGGCAGCGTGCTTGCCGGCCACGCCTCCGCCGGGCTGTGCGGAGCCGTGGCCGCCAGGCTCGGGGCGGAGAAGATAACTGGGTCCGCGCGGGATCTGTCGTCGTTTGCCGACCGGGCGGAAACCCGGGCCGCTCGGCTGGGCATCCGGATCATCACGCCGGACGACGCGGAGTGGCCGACCCAGGTCGACGACCTTGTCCGGATCAGCAGACCCGGCGGGCTGGCCGTCGATCGGGACACCGATCCTCCGCTGTGCCTGTGGGTGCGCGGTGCGATGCCGCTCAACGAGGCCACGGAACGCTCGGTCGCGGTGGTCGGGGCGCGGGCCGAGACACCCTATGGCGGCCGCCTGGCGACCGAGTTGGCCTATGACCTCGCCAGCAGGCAATGGACCATCGTGTCCGGAGGAGCGTTTGGCATCGATGCCTCGGCCCACCGGGGCGCGCTGGCCGCGGGGGGCACGACGGTGACGGTTCTGGCGTGCGGGCTCGACCGGCCCTATCCCGCCGCCCATGCCAGTCTCTTCGACAGCATCGCCGAGCACGGGCTGCTGATCAGCGAGTGGCCGCCGGGAGCCGCGCCGTACCGCCAGCGGTTCCTTACCCGCAACCGGGTGATTGCGGCGAGCACGCTGGGAACGGTGGTCGTCGAGGCCGGTCTGCGCAGCGGCGCGCGGCACACTCTTGGGCGGGCCCGGCTGCTGGGGCGTTCCACGATGGCGGTGCCGGGTCCCGTCGGGTCGGCGATGTCGGCCGGGTGCCATGTTGAGCTGCGTGACCTGGGGACCCGCCTGGTGACGAGCGTGGATGAGATCGTCGAGGAGATCGGACCCGTCGGGGCGCTGGCTCCCATCCCCCGCGGGGCCGAGCGCCCGCGGGACGCGCTCGACCCCGCAGTCGCTCGCCTGCTCGATGGGCTGCTGCCGGGACCGGCTCGGAGCGCCGAAACGATCGCCGCGGAGGTCGGGGTCAGCGGCCGTGATGCCCGCCGGGGCCTGCCCCTGCTGGTCGCGGGCGGCTTCGCGATTCAGGTCGAGGGAAGATACCGGCTGGCCCCGGCGGGGAGACTTGACGAAGCGGGCGGCGATACCTGACCGTCAACCCCATGAGCGGCTCGACGCGCGACACCCCCTCCAGCACCGGGGCGTTGCCCGGCGGGCTGCCCCAGCCGCTGCTGGGCGTCGTCGATCGGTTCGCCAGCCACCTCACGGCCGAGCGCAACCGATCGGAGCACACCGTTCGGGCCTATGCCGGCGACGTGGTCTCCATGCTCGACCACGGCGTCCGGATGGGTGCTCGTACCCTGGGCGAGATTGATCTTGTGGTTCTGCGGAGCTGGCTTGCCCGGCTGCGGAGTGCCGGTGCTTCGCGGGCGACGCTGGCCCGGCGATCCGCGGCCGTGCGGACGTTTGCCGCGTGGGCCCAGCGGGAGGGCCTGATCGAGGTGAACGTGGCCCAGCGACTGGCCAGCCCCCGACCACACCGGGTGCTGCCCGCCACGCTGCGGCCGGACCAGGCCGCGACCCTGCTGGCGTCCTCCGCGGACGCCGGGGAGCCGCTGGCCCTCCGCGATCGGCTGGTGCTGGAACTGCTCTATGCCACGGGTGTGCGCATCGGCGA
Source organism: Dactylosporangium sp. (assembly GCA_013041765.1). Taxonomy (GTDB): domain Bacteria; phylum Actinomycetota; class Actinomycetes; order Mycobacteriales; family Micromonosporaceae; genus JABDRL01. The sequence continues at coordinate 1,998 of JABDRL010000065.1, forward strand.
GCTGTGCGGCCTTGACCTGCTCGATATTGACCAGGAGCGGCGGCTCATCCGGGTGCTGGGCAAGGGGGCGAAGGAGCGGAGCGTGCCCTACGGCCTGCCCGCTCAGCACGCCCTTGACCACTGGCTGCGGCACGGCCGCCCGGCGCTGGCCCGGTCGCACAGCGGCGCGGCGCTCCTGCTCGGGGCCAAGGGTGGGCGCCTGCAGGCCACCGTCGCCCGGCGTGCGGTAACGACCCGGGCGGCCAGGGCCGGAGTGCCTCCGGTGTCGCCGCACGGGCTGCGTCACAGCGCCGCGACCCACCTCCTCGAGGGCGGCGCCGACTTGCGCAGCGTCCAGGAGTTGCTGGGACATGCCTCCCTGTCGAGCACTCAGATCTATACCCAGGTATCCGTCGAACGCCTCCATTCGGCACACCGCCAGGCACATCCACGGGCGTAGCTGCTCCGCGGCCGGGGCGAGGACCCGGCGCGGGGTTGCCAACCCGTAGATCTCAGCTGAAGATCCGTTTTATCGGGTATCCGGCATCTGTGGCAGAGTCGCCGTACGATCTCTGCGTGTTGACGTCGGAAGCACCGCCGCCGCTGCCGGGTTCCCGGCTGCTGTTCTCACTCGATGCGGCCATCGCGCATCTGGATCACGGCTCGTTCGGAGCGACCCCGCTGACGGTGCAACGTGCCCAGCGGCGAATGCGCGACGAGATGGAGGCCAATCCCGCCGGCTTCTTCGACCGAGGTCTGCCCGAACGCCTGGCACACACCCGCCGGCACCTCAGCTCCTTCGTCGGCGCCGATCCCGACAGCTGCGCGTTTGTCGCCAACGCCGGTGTCGCGGTGGCGCTGGTACTCCGCTCGATGGCCTTGGACGAGGGGGACGACATTGTCACCACCGATCACGGCCACCCCGCCGTCGCCGCCGCGGTGGCCCGCGCGTGCGCGGCGACCGGGGCAAGGCACCAGGTGGCAACGGTGTCGCTGGCTGGCGACGGCCCCGACGTCGTCACGGCGGTCCGCTCGGTGCTGACCGCCCGGACCCGGCTGGTGATCGTCGATCACGTGACCCCAACGTCGGCTCGGGTCTTCCCCGTCGCCGACCTCACCCGGGCCGTTCACCAGGCCGGACCGGCCGTGCTGGTCGACGCCTCCCACGTGCCCGGGGCGCTGACGGCCAACGCCCGGGAAACCGGAGCGGACTTCTGGGTGGGGGACCTGCACACCTGGGCCTTCGCCCCCCGCCCCACCGCGCTGCTCGCCGTGACCTGGGCATGGCGCGAGCGACTGTGGCCCCAGCCCACGCCGGAGCGGCGGGACAGCGGCTACCCCGACGTGGTGGAGCCGCGGGGAACGATCGACTACACCTCCTGGCTCGCCGCACCGGCCGGCCTGTTCGCCCTGCGTTCCCTGGGCCTGGAGACGGTCTGGGCGCACAACCGAGCGCTTGCGGAGTACGGGCAGCAGGTCGTCGGGCGGGCGCTCGGGCTGGATCGCTCCCAGCTGCCCAGCTCGGGCGGCCCGAGCGAGCTCCCCATGCGAATCATCCCCCTGCCCGAGGGAATCGCGGCGACCCCGGTGGCGGCCCGGACACTTCGACACCGCATCGCCGAGGACCTGAGGACGGAAACGGCCATCAGCGTGTGGCGAGGACGGGCGGTGCTCCGGTTGTCGGCCCAGGTCTACAACCGGGCCGAGGAGTACGAGCGGCTTGCCGCGGGGCTGCCGGATCTGCTGGGCGCGGCGCACGGCCAGCGGTAGGTCCCCCGCCGTCGAGCGGTCGCCTGGCGGGCCGACGGGATAGAGCCGCACGCTCACCGGGCCGAGCAGCGCGAGCGGATCGAGGTAGAACGCGCCGGTGCGCAGGCCCCAGTGCAGGCAGACCTCCACCGGGCAACCGGCGTGGCCCCGGGCGACGCGGCCCAGCACCTGTCCCGCGGCAACCGTGGCGCCGACGCGGATGCCCACCGCCACCGGCTCGTACGTCGTGCGGAGACCGCTGGCGTGTTCGACACTGAGGACGTTGCGCCCGGCGACGGGACCGGCAAATCGCACGACTCCAGCACCCGCGGCCAGCACCGCCGCCCCGGCAGACGCCACCAGATCCACCCCCCGGTGGCCGGGCGACCACCGAGCCCTGGGCGGATCGAATGGTCGCGCCACCGCCGGGACGCCCTCCAGGGGCCAGCCCCACAACTCCGTGACCGGCCCGACCTGGACCACCTCGGCGTGTGTTGCGGTCGGCCGCCATCCGCCGAAGCAACAGATAAGACATATCGCTAGAAACATCGTGAGGATGGCTGAACCTATCGTGAACGGCCGCTTGGGTTTTCTCATGCACGGCAGGTTGGCCCGCCGGGCGGGCCCCGGCAACCAGGCGATGATCGATCTGTGGATAACGGAGTCGTTGTGGACAAGAGGGGTGCGGGGACGGTCATACTCCTGATGGGTGGCGGTGGGCCGGGATCTGCCATAGCGTGCGGGACCGTGGACGGACACCGCAGCTATCCCGATGACCTCGATCCTCGCTGGCGCCAGGACGGCCGAGGCTACGACGGGCCGGACCGGGAACACCATGAGGACACCCGGGGCGTTTCCGATCCTCGGTACGGCGAGGCTTCCGGCTACGGCGAGCCCCGTCCGGGAGGCCCGGCATCGTACGGGGGCGGCCCCGGCTACAGCGATCATTCCGGGGGAGTCCCATCGGGGGACCCGTCGCCGGGCGGCATCCGCAGCGATCCGCTGACCGGCGATCTGCCGTCCGATGTCCCCGGTTCCCCCTACCCGGGGGAATCGCGCGACCTGGGCCAGCTCCGCCGGGGGCCGGCGGGCCCGTCGGCCGGTGTCGGCCAGCAGCGTGCTCCCGGCGTGCAGAACTCACCGCACCTGCGGACCGCACCACCAGACCGGGGCCCCGCGCCGTCGCCCCAGGCCACGGGGCTTCGGGTCCCGCCGGGCATGACGCACGACACCGGCCCGTTGCCAACGGTCGCCGCTCCTGCCGGCTCGCCGCCCGCCAGCGTCTACCGTACGAAGCGGACCGGCCTCGCCATCGCACTGATCATCGCGACGGGTCTCACCGAGCTTCTGATGCTCCGGGGATTCGCCGCGTCCGCGTTCGGGGCGAAGGTATCCATCAACGGGACGATCTCCAGCCTGCTGATGATCATCGGATTGCCGTTCTTCGCGCTGGGGTGCTATGCCGCCTTCGGCGGTGCGGCAGCGGCGCCGGGCCAGGGTGCGAGGGTCTGGTTCCGCACGCCACTGGCCTATCTGCCGCTCGCTGTGGCGATCTTCCTTGCCGCGGCGGTCGCCGCGCGGTGACCCGGCCCTGACGAGTGGCTTCTGCCAGCGTAGACTGAGCAACCGACAACCACCCATGGTGGTTGACCTCGCGTGTCTTCTCTGCCTTCCGCGCCGCTGTGTCGAACTGACGCTGGCGAGGCCGGTTCAGAGCGGTGATCGCCCCTGGTTTCGGTGTTGTGCCGGATGGACGCGATCGGCGATGGGCACCAGGGCGGCGGACCGCCGGTTCGTCGCGACAACCAGGGAAGCCAAGGAGTATTCCGACATGCCCGTGACCATGCGTCAACTGCTGGAAAGCGGCGTTCACTTCGGCCACCAGACCCGACGGTGGAATCCGAAGATGAAGCGCTACATCTTCACCGAGCGCAACGGTATCTACATTATTGACCTGCGTCAGACGCTCGATTACATCGAGAAGGCCTACGACTACGTGCGGCACACGGTGGCCGAGGGCGGCTCCATCCTCTTCGTGGGTACGAAGAAGCAGGCTCAGGAGGCCATTGCCGAGCAGGCCCAGCGCGTTGGCATGCCCTATGTCAACCACCGCTGGCTCGGCGGCATGCTGACCAACTTCCAGACCGTGTACAAGCGACTTCAGCGGATGAAGGAGCTGGAGGCGCTGGACCTGACCGGTGCGGCTGCCGGCTACACGAAGAAGGAGACCCTGCAACTCGCGCGGGAGAAGGGCAAGCTGACCCGTACCCTCGGCGGCCTTCGTGACATGCAGAAGCTGCCCGCGGCGATCTGGGTGGTCGACACGAAGAAAGAGACCATCGCCGTTGACGAGGCGCGCAAGCTCGGTATCCCGGTGATCGCGGTGCTGGACACCAACTGTGATCCCGATGAGGTCGATTTTCCGATTCCGGGCAACGACGATGCCATTCGCTCGGCGGCCCTGCTGACCAAGGTTGTCGCTGACGCGGTCGGCGAGGGCCTGATCGCTCGCTCTGGCAAGTCCCTGCGGAGCGAGGACAAGCCACAGCCCGGCGCGGCCTCCATCGGTGAACCGCTGGCCGAATGGGAGCGCGAGTTGGCAGAGGGTGCCACGGGCCAGGAACCGGCGGCTGCATCCGCCTGACGCCAGCGCGGTGCGGGGCATTCTCCGAATGACCCGGGCCGCGATAGTTCGGTCGAATCCGAGAGAGAGTCATGTCCAACTTCACTGCCGCGGATGTCAAGCGACTCCGCGACCTTACCGGCTCCGGCATGATGGACTGCAAGAGCGCGCTGACGGAGACCGAAGGCGACTTTGACAAGGCCGTCGAGCTACTGCGGGTCAAAGGCGCGAAGGACGTGGGCAAGCGCGCCGGACGCACCACGGCCAACGGCCTGGTCGCGCAGAGCGGCTCAGCCCTGCTGGAACTCAACTGCGAAACCGATTTCGTCGCCAAGAACCCCGATTTCGTCGCGCTCGGCCAGCGGCTGGTCGAGTACGTCGACACGGCTCGCCCCGTGGACCTGCCGGCCCTGCTGGCAGCCTCGATCGAGGGCACGACCGTCGGCGAGATGGTCGCGGCCGAGTCGGCCCGGATCGGCGAAAAGTTCGTGCTCAACCGGTTCGCGGTGGTTGCCGGGACAACCGCTGTCTACCTGCACCGCAAGAGTCCCGACCTGCCTCCGCAGGTCGGCGTCCTGATCGCCTACGAGGGCTCCGGACCGGACGCGGCGCAGCATGCCCGTGGTGTCGGCATGCAGATCGCCGCGATGCGGCCGAAGTATCTGACGCGGGACGAGGTCCCGGCGGAGGTCGTCGAGTCCGAGCGGCGGATCGCCGAGCGGACCGCACTGGAAGAGGGCAAACCCGCTGGTGCGATTCCGAAGATCATTGAAGGCCGGGTGAACGCCTTCTTCAAGGACACGGTGCTGCTCAACCAGCCCTCGGTCACCGACCCGAAGAAAACCGTGCGTCAGGTCGCCGGCGATGCCGGCATTGAGGTCAAGCGCTTCGTGCACTTCGAGGTTGGCCAGGCCTGAGTTCTCGTGAGAGGGTCGTCGGGGTCCGGTTGAGACGCCCCTGCGGCCCTCTTTCCATGAGAACGCTTGTATGTTTTCGGCCGGTTGCCCCCGACCCGGTTGCCGACCGGCACCGGCCACCGGCCGGTCGCTCTGAGTGCTCCGCGCTCTGGAGGCCCGTCACGGCCCATGCAGAGTACGGTGAACAACAGTCCAACGCAGAAGGGTGAGTCATGACGAACGCCGCCTTCGAGGCGCCGGTCGGAGAGTCGACCTCAGGGTTGCCTCTGGCCCGTCGGGTGGTTCTCAAGCTCTCCGGTGAAGTATTCGGCGGTGGGGAGGTCGGTGTCGATCCTGGCGTGGTGCGGTCCATCGCGTGCCAGATCGCAACCGTCGCCCGAGTGGGCGTGCAGATTGCCGTCGTCGTCGGCGGCGGCAACTTCTTTCGCGGTGCCGAACTCCAGCGTGGGGGGATGGACCGGGCACGCGCGGACTACATGGGGATGCTGGGCACGGTGATGAACTGCCTGGCGTTGCAGGACTTCCTGGAAAAGGAAGGCATTGAGACCCGCGTGCAGAGCGCGATCGCGATGGCCCAGGTGGCCGAGCCCTACGTTCCCCGGCGTGCCATGCGGCACATGGAGAAGGGGCGGGTCGTGATTTTCGGTGCTGGTGCGGGAATGCCCTACTTTTCGACGGATACCGTTGCCGCGCAGCGTGCGCTGGAGATTCACGCCGATATTGTCCTGATGAGCAAGAACGGTGTTGATGGGGTCTATACTGCCGATCCGAACACCGATCCAACCGCGAGCAAGCTCGACACGGTGACGTTTGCCGAGGCCATCCGGCGGGGCCTTCGGGTGGTTGACGCGGCGGCGTTCAGCCTGTGCATGGACAACAAGCTTCCGATGCTGGTCTTTGGCGCCGAAGGAGAGGACACGGTGATCCGAGCCGTCCGGGGTGAGAAGATCGGCACCTTGATCACAACGGGGTGAACCAGCGGTAGCGGGGACCAGCCCACATATTGCAGCCCCGAAGGAGGCGACGGAACACATGATTGACGAGACACTCTTCGAGGCCGAGGAGAAGATGGAGCGGGCGATCGTCTTCGCCAAGGAGGACATGGCGACGATCAGGACCGGCCGGGCCACCGCTACGATGTTCAGTAAGATCATCATTGACTACTACGGGGCTCCGACGCCCCTGCCCCAGATGGCGTCGATCGCCGTTCCCGAGCCGCGGATGGCGATTATCAAGCCGTACGACATCTCCCTGCTCGGCACGATCGAGCGCGCCATCCGCGATTCCGATCTGGGGGTGAACCCCGCCAACGAGGGAATCCAGATCCGGATCCTCCTGCCGCAGATGACCCAGGAACGGCGTCGCGAGATGGTCAAGGTCGCCAGGCACAAGGGCGAGGAGGCCAAGGTCGCGATCCGAAACATCCGGCGGAAGGCCAAGGAAGAACTGGATCGGCTGGTCAAGGATGGCGAGGTCGGCGAGGACGACGGTCGACGTGGCGAGAAGGATCTTGAGGATCTGACCCACCGCTTCGTCGCCCAGGTGGACGAGATCGTCAGGCACAAGGAAACCGAGCTACTCGAGGTCTGATGCCGCAGCGTGACCCGGACTGGGACGACCGGCCGGAATTCGGCCATGACGCCACTGCGGGTATTGCGTATCCGCAGCGCCGCGCTTCCCGGTATTCGTCTCATTCGGTCGACGAGCCAACGGTCGTATCGGCTAGCTACCAGCCTGACGGCGCTGACCCGTTGGCGACCTGGGGGGCACCCCCGAGCCGCCCCCCGGCCCTCCCCGAACCGGATCCGCCGGAACCGGGCGGTGAGGAGGAGCCCGGGACCCCGGACCAGCAGCGGCCAGGTAATCGCGCCGGACGCAACCTGCCGGCGGCGATCGCGGTCGGTGTGTTGCTGGGCGGCAGCGTGGTCGCGGCGTTGCTGATCTGGCGGCCGGCGTTCGTGGTCATTGCCTTGCTGGCCGTTGTCGGTGGCACCTGGGAGATGACCCGGGCAGTCCACCAGCACGGTCCTCGGCCCCCAGCCGTCCCGCTGCTGGCCGGTGGAGCCATAATGATCGGCCTCGCCTGGTTCGGTGGGCCCTCCGTGCTGCCCCTCGGCCTGATCGCGACGGCCGTCGCGATTCTGGTCTGGCGGTTGGCGGACGGCGCTCCGGGATACCAGCGCGACGTGACGGTAGCCATACTGATCGCCACCTACATCCCGTTTCTGGCGTCCTTCGCCGTGCTGCTCGTCCGGCCGGATGACGGCCATCTTCGAGTTCTGGTCGCGCTGATCGGTGTGGTGGTGTCGGATACGGCTGGGTACGCCACCGGCGTCTTCCTGGGGCGGCGTCCGATGGCGCCGAGCATCAGTCCCAAGAAGTCGTGGGAGGGCTTCACCGGTTCGGTGGTGTTCACGGCCGGTTGTGAAGCGCTGCTGTTCCATTGGCTGTTCGATGCCGCGCCGTGGCAGGGGGCGCTGTTCGGCCTTGCGGTGTCCATGGCGTCGGTCTTGGGCGATCTTGTGGAGTCACTCCTCAAACGCGACCTCGGCGTGAAAGATATGAGCAGCCTGCTGCCCGGCCACGGTGGACTGATGGATCGACTTGACTCAATTCTGCTGGCCGCACCCGTGGCCTACGCGGTGCTCCTGTTCGTTGTTCCGGTTGCGTCGTAGTGGCACATCCGGACGTCCCGAGGAAGGCCGGTGGCATGAAACACTGGGAGGCGCCATGACGAGTTCTCCCGTGCTGATCGCCTCGGCCGCACGCCGTGCGGCCGAACCGCCGCGTCATCTGGCAGACCTTGATATGGCGGCTCGGCGCGCGGCCGTCGCGGCATCGGGGGAACGCGAGTTTCGGGCCGGCCAGCTGTCGAGACACTACTTCGGGCGCTTGCAGCGCGATCCGGCCACGATGACAGATCTTCCGGTGGCTCTTCGGTCAACGTTGGCGTCCGAATTGCTGCCGACCCTGCTCCATCCGGTTCGGGAATCCCGCTCTTCCGGGGGTACCACCCTCAAGACCGCATGGCGCCTGTCTGACGGCGCTCGGGTGGAAACCGTCCTGATGGGCTATCCGGACCGGGCGACCGTCTGCGTGTCGAGCCAGGCCGGCTGCGGTATGGGGTGTCCATTCTGCGCCACCGGGCAGGCGGGGCTGACCCGCAATCTGTCCACCGCCGAGATCGTTGACCAGGTCATCTGGTGCGCCGGTGCGGTGGCGCGGGGCGAGTTGGCTGGATGCCCGGATCGGCTGTCGCGCGTGGTATTTATGGGCATGGGTGAGCCGTTGGCGAATTATGACCGGACGGTTGATGCTGTTCGTCGTTTGACGGATGCGGTGCCGGCCGGTCTGGGATTGTCTCAACGCCATATCACCCTTTCCACCGTCGGACTGGTCCCCGCGATGCGACGCCTCGCGAGTGAGGGACTTGCGGTAACTCTTGCGTTGTCGCTGCATGCGCCCGATGATGATCTCCGAGACACGCTTGTCCCGGTGAATCGACGGTGGAAGATCGCCGAGGTGCTCGATACGGCATGGGACTATGCGGCATCGACAGGGCGGCGTGTTTCTGTCGAATACGCGATGATCAGAGATGTGAACGACCAACCATGGCGCGCCGATCTGCTTGGCCGGTTGCTCCTTGGCCGGTTGGCACACGTTAACCTCATCCCGCTCAACCAGACGCCGGGCAGCCGTTGGACGGCGAGTACGAAGCGAGCGGAGCGGGACTTCGTTCTTCGCCTTCGGGCGGCCGGAGTGCCGACCACAGTGCGAGACACGCGCGGTCGGGAGATCGACGGAGCGTGCGGGCAGCTTGCTGCTTCTGAGGAGACAGAGTGACGAGTCAGGGTCAGCGATTCCGGCGTCGAGCGCTTCGTCGGGGATACAAGGTCGATGAGGTCGACGCATTCCTCGATCGAGCTGAGGCGACCCTCGCCGGTGAGACGATGGGTGCTCCGATCGCCTCGCAAGAAGTCCACGACGTCATATTCCGGGTGCGGTTTGGCGGATACGACGAGTGGCAGGTCGACCTGCACCTGGACCGAGTCGAGCGCCAACTCTCCGAGCTGGAGGAACGCGGCGGCGCCGCCCGGGCGCCGGAGACCCGTCCGCCGGATCGGATGGGTCCGCCGGATCGGATGGGTCCCCCGGTTCCCGTTGGGCCACCGGTGTCCATGTCCTCACACGCCACCCCGCCGCCCCGCGAGCCGGCGTACGGACGGTACGACGAGTCGGCGTTCGACGGCGGGTTCGAACCCGGCCGGCACGGTCGTGCCGACATGACCACGGAAATCCGCATGCCCGCCGACAGGGGATTCGGTGCCCCGTACGGTGCGGGAGGCCCCATGCCGGGCGCGCCAACGGGGCCGACGCCGCCGCATCAACCGGCGGGCGGGCCGGTCCCGGGCGGCGACGGCATCCGGGTCGACCAGTTGCGGCGTACCTTCCAACCCCGACGTTTCGGCAGCGGATATGACCGGGTACAGGTGGACCACCTGTTCGAGAACCTTGTCGTGGCGTTCTCCGGCAGAATGCCCGCCGGCCTTTCCGAGGCGGATCTCGACCCGAGCCAGTTCGAACTGGTCTCCGGCGGATACTTCGAGGCCGAGGTGAACGCGGCCCTGCGGGAAGTGCGTGACCTGCTGAGCCGGCGGCGCTGACGAGCTTGGTACTGCTGGCCGGGCGGACGGCACGGTGCGTGGCGTCCGCCGTTCGACGGGCATGGAGAATAGCGCCGTGACTCGTCGTGACATTGTGGTGCTCGGCTCGACCGGCTCGATCGGTACGCAGGCGATCGATATCATCCGCCGGAACCCGGACCGTTTTCGGCTCGTTGGGCTCGGCGCGGGGGGCTCTAGCCTCGGCCTGCTCGCTGACCAGGCCATCGAGTTCGGCGTCGCGGTCGTGGCTGTCGCCAGGGGAGCGGCCGCCCGCGGACTGGAAGACGCCCTGCGAAGGGCCGCGCAGCGCCACCAGGGGCCGGCCCCGGCCCGGCTTCCGAAAGTCCTGGCCGGCCCGGACTCCATGCTTGAGCTGGCCGGATGGCCGTGCGATACCGTGCTGAACGGCATGGTGGGCTCGGTCGGTCTGGCCTCGACGATCGCAGCGCTCACTGCGGGCCGCACGCTCGCGTTGGCGAACAAGGAATCGCTGGTTGCCGGCGGAAACCTGGTGCGGGCCGCTACCGTGCGTACCGGGCAGATCGTGCCGGTCGACTCCGAGCACTCCGCGCTGGCCCAGGCCCTCCGGGCCGGAACGGACCCGGAGGTCCGCCGGCTGGTGCTGACCGCCAGCGGGGGAGCGTTCCGGGACCGCGTCCGGGCGGACCTGACGTCCGTGACCCCGGCCGAGGCTCTGAACCATCCCACCTGGGCGATGGGACCGGTCGTCACCATCAACAGCGCGACGCTGGTCAACAAGGGACTGGAAGTGATTGAGGCCCATGAGCTGTTCGGGGTGGACTACGACCGGATCGAGGTCATGGTGCACCCCCAGTCGGTGATTCACTCTCTGGTGGAGTTCGCCGACGGGTCGACCATCGCCCAGTGCAGCCCGCCCGACATGCGGTTGCCGATCGCGCTGGCGCTGGGCTGGCCCGATCGCGTCCCGGAGGCCGCCAACCCGGTGGACTGGACGTCAAGTCATACCTGGCACCTACGGCCGCTGGACGAGTTGGCGTTTCCGGCGGTTGCGCTCGCCAAGGCGGCGGGACGGGCGGGGCACGGCCGGCCAGCGATGTACAACGCCGCGAACGAGGAGTGTGTGGCGGCGTTTCTCGGCGATCGGCTACCGTTTCTCGCCATTGTGGATACGGTCGAGCGGGTGCTCGCCGAGGCTCCGGACTTCGCTGAACCGAGTACCGTCGAGGAGGTACTTGCCGCAGAGGCGTGGGCCAGAGCACGTGCCCGTGAGATCGTCCTGGCGGTTGGGAAGGAAACCTGATGGCGTACACCTTGGGTATTGTCGTTTTTGCCCTGGGTATCTTGCTAGCTGTCTGCCTGCACGAGGCGGGCCACATGGGGGCGGCCAAAGCCTTCGGGATGAAGGTGACCCGCTACTTTGTCGGGTTCGGCCCGACGATGTGGTCGTTTCGTCGGGGGGACACGGAGTACGGCGTCAAGGCGCTGCCCCTGGGCGGTTTCGTGAAGATCGTCGGCATGACGCCCCAGGACGACGACGTCGATCCGGCGGACGAGCCGCGTGCCATGTGGCGCTTCCCGGTCTGGAAACGCACGGTGGTCATGGCCGCGGGCTCCCTGACCCACTTCATCCTGGCGTTTGTGGCACTGTGGTCGATGTTCGTGTTCGTCGGGATTCCCGATCCGGACAAGATTGACACCGCGCCGGCGCGGGTCTCCTCGGTCTCCTCCTGCGTCGTCATCGACTGGGAACTGGACTCGACCGGCCAGACGCCTCGCCGGTGTGGCGCCGACGATCCGGAGAGCCCGGCCTCGCAGGCTGGTCTGCGCCCGGGAGACCTCATCATCTCCATCAACGGCGAGCCGATGTCCGACTACTCGACGATGCGCGCGTTCATCAAGACCCTCGGGGATACCGACGCCACCATCACCTACCAGCGCGATGGACGTTCCCACACGGCCGACATGCACGTCTACGCCGCTGACCGGATCAAGGACGGGGTTGCCGAGGGCAAGACCTATGCCGAGATCGCCTCGGACGACCTGGAGCGGGTCGGCCTGCTCGGGGTCACGGGGATCGCGCCCCGGACGACCGTGAGCGCTGGGGAAGGCGCGACGACCACGGTCCGTTACTCCCAGACCCTGGTCAGCATGACCTTCCAATCGTTGGGTCAGCTCCCCTCGAAGATCCCCAACCTGTTCTCGGCGCTCATCGGCCAGGAACGCGATCCCAACACCCCCGTCAGCGTCATCGGCGCCAGCAGGATCGGCGGTGAGCTGGCCGAGCGCCGGGACTGGACGAGCCTGCTGCACCTGTTCGCGGTCCTCAACCTGTTCTTTGGGCTGTTCAACCTCTTCCCCCTGCTACCGATGGACGGGGGACACATCGCCATCGCGTGGTTCGAGCGGGCTCGGTCGTGGGCGTACGCCCGCCTGGGGCGGGCCGATCCCGGCCGGGTCGACTACTACAAGCTGACTCCGATCACCTTGGCGGTCATCGGCATCCTTGGGGTGTTCGTCCTGCTGACCGGCACGGTCGACATCATCAATCCCATCACGTTGAACAGGTAGCTTCAGCGCCCGATAGCGGGAGGACAAGACAGCCGTGGCCGTTGTAGATCTCGGTATCCCACTGGTCAGCCGCGCTGCGGCGGCGCCAGGCAGCGCGCTCGCCAACCGGCGGCGCAGCCGACGGATTATGGTCGGTGCCGTTCCTGTCGGCGGCGACGCGCCCGTCAGCGTCCAGTCCATGACCACGACCCGGACCTCGGACGTCAATGCGACCCTGCAACAGATCGCGGAGCTGACGGCGGCCGGGTGCCAGATCGTGCGGGTGGCCGTGCCGAGCCAGGACGACGTGGCGGCCCTGCCAACGATCGTCCGGCGGTCGCTCATTCCCGTGATCGCGGACATCCACTTCCAGCCCCGCTACGTGTTCGCGGCCATCGACGCCGGGTGCGCGGCCGTTCGGGTGAACCCTGGCAACATCAAGCAGTTCGACGACAAGGTCGCGGAGATCGCTCGGGCCGCGGCGGAGGCCCGCGTGCCGATCCGGATCGGGGTCAACGCCGGGTCGCTGGATCCCAGGCTGCTGGCGAAGCACGGCAAGGCCACGCCCGAGGCGCTGGTGGAGAGCGCCCTGTTCGAGTGTTCCCTGTTCGAGGAGCACGGCTTCCGGGATATCAAGATCGCCGTGAAACATCACGATCCCGTTGTCATGATCCAGGCGTACCGGCAGCTGGCGGAACGCTGCGACTACCCGCTGCACCTCGGGGTGACCGAGGCCGGGCCGGCGTTCCAGGGCACGGTCAAGTCGGCGGTCGCCTTCGGCGCCCTGCTCGCCGCGGGGATCGGTGACACCCTCAGGGTTTCGCTGTCGGCTCCGCCCGTTGAGGAAGTCAAGGTCGGCACGGCCATCCTGGAGTCCCTGGGTCTGCGCGAGCGGGGACTGGAGATCGTCTCCTGCCCGTCCTGCGGCCGGGCGCAGGTCGACGTCTACACCCTTGCGGAGCAGGTTACGGCGGCCCTGGACGGGTTCCCGGCGCCCCTGCGGGTCGCGGTGATGGGATGCGTCGTCAACGGCCCGGGAGAGGCCCGCGAAGCCGACCTCGGGGTCGCCTCCGGCAACGGCAAGGGACAGATTTTCGTGAAGGGCGAGGTCGTCAAGACCGTGACCGAGGCGGAGATCGTCGGCACGCTGGTCGAGGAGGCCCGCCGGCTGGCGGACACCATGGGGGTGGCACTGCCGGAGCCTTCCCCCGGAGCCGGACCGAAGATCACTGTCCTCTAGCCGGTCGGATCTGGCAGGCTGTCATCATGCTGACGGTGGCGGCACGGCTGCTCGGCGATGTCGAGCGGGGGGCGGTGGAGCGCCTGCTGGACGCGGAACCCTTTGCTGCGGCCCAGGTCGCCGAGCGGGTCGCCGCGGCCGGTCTGTCATGGTGGAACCAGAGTGCCAGGGTTCTGGGCTACGGGGCGCGCCGGCGCCTGGAATCGGTGTGCTGGGTCGGCGCCAACCTGGTTCCGGTACGGGCGACTCCCCCGGCGATTTCGGCGTTCGCCGGCCTGCTCGGGCGGGAACCGCGCGGGTGCTCCTCGATCGTCGGCTCCGCCGACGCCGTGCTCGACCTGTGGCGCCAGCTGCGTCCCCGCTGGGGTCCGGCCCGAGAGGTGCGTTCCTGCCAGCCGCTGCTGTGCGCGGACGCCGTTCCGACGATCACGCCGGATCCGGGGGTTCGGGTGGTGCGTCTGGACGAGGCCGATGCGCTCTACCCCGCGGCGGTGGCCATGTACACCGAAGAGGTCGGCGTTTCGCCCACGATCGGTGGTGACGACCGAACGTACCGCGACCGCGTCGAGGAACTCGTCCGCCAGGGCAGAACCTATGCGCGTTTCGTGGGGAACCGGGTGGTATTCAAGGCAGAACTGGCCATCGTGACCAGGCACACGGCCCAGGTCCAGGGGGTGTGGACGGCCCCCGAGTGGCGGGGGAGGGGCATCGCGACCGCGGGGACGGCCGCCGTGGTGCGCGACGCGCTGCGCCGGGTGGCACCGACGGTGAGCCTCTACGTCAATGCCCACAACGTCGCGGCCCGCCGGGTGTACGACCGCTGTGGGTTCCGCCAGGTCGGCACCTTCGCGACCGTGCTGTTCTGACGGGAGCGTCCGGCGTGCCGGGCGGGCGCCGCCGGGGCCCGATGGTAGTGATCTTAATCAATACGATGGGCCTTGGGCCTCGTCGCGGGCAACGCGTTAGGCTCGGCACCATGACCGCGCGTGCCTCCCTGACTCCCGGAACCCTCTCGCCCCGACGGCAGGTGCCGGTGCACATTGCCCGGCCGGAGTATGTCGGTAAGCGCGGCCCCCGGAGATTCAACGGCTCGGACGTGCAGACGGCGGAGGTCATCGAGCGTATGCGGGTGGCGGGACGGCTCGCCGCTCAGGCGCTGGCGCTGGCCGGAGAGCACGCGAAGCCCGGGGTGACCACCGATGAGATCGACCGGGTGGTGCACGAGTTTCTCTGTGCGAACGATGCCTATCCGTCGCCCCTCGGATACCGGGGCTTTCCGAAGTCGTGCTGCACGTCGCTGAACGAAGTCATCTGTCACGGGATCCCGGACTCCACGGTCATGCTCGACGGGGACATCCTCAACGTTGACATCACCGCCTATTTCGACGGGGTGCACGGCGATACCAACGCGACGTTCCTGGTCGGCCAGGTCGCCGACGAGGTACGCCTGCTGGTCGAGCGCACCCACGAGGGCATGATGCGGGGGATCCGCGCGGTCGCCCCGGGACGGCCCCTGAACGTGGTCGGCCGGGTGATCGAGGCGTATGCCAAACGGTTCGGCTACGGTGTCGTCCGCGACTTCACCGGCCACGGCATCGGCGAGGTGTTCCACTCCGGCCTGTACGTCCCGCACTACGACAGCCCCAGGCTGACCATGGTCATGGAGCCGGGCATGACGTTCACGATCGAGCCAATGATCACTCTGGGGACGTACGACTACAACGTCTGGCGGGATGGCTGGACGGTGGTGACGAAGGACCGCCAGTGGACGGCTCAGTTCGAGCACACGATTCTCGTCACCGAGGACGGCCACGAGATCCTGACGCGCCCGTGAGCCTCCCGGCGCGCCCGCCTCCCGGCCGTCCCGCCGGGAGACCGGGCGCGCCTGCCCCGATCGAGGGGGGCTACTGGCGGCGCTCGATGGGCAGCCGCGCGCGGGTCAGCAGGCCGGCCCCCAGGCCGGCCACCGCCGGAACGACCAGTGCGATCGTCGCGATGTGCCGCCAGGGGACGACGATCGGGTAGGGCATCGGGGCGGGCCACGTGTCGGCATAGCCACGGTTGAGTGCCGTGAGAACCATGACAATCAACCCGAGTCCGGTCGTGACCCCGAGCGCGGTCCCCAGGCCAGCGATCACCCCGGACTGGCTGAGCGACAGCTTGCGCCGCACCCAGGGGGATGCGCCGACCGCGGCCAGCGTGTCCAGATCGGCGCGCCCGTCCGCCGCGGCGAGCCCGGTGGTGGCCCCGGCGGCCCCGACCGTTACCACGCCGGCCCCGATCGTGAGGATCAGCAGGATCATCGCGGTGTCCTCCGTTCTCGGACCGTCCTCGACCGTCACGGACGGCTGGACGTCCGGCTTCTCCTCGGCCGGGCGCGCTTCACCGCCCGTGCCCGGCGCGGCCGGTTCGGCCGCCGTCGCGGAGAGGCCGTCATGGATCGTGTCGATGGCCGCCGTGAAGCTGTCTTGCTCGGCCCGCGTCGGCATCTGCGAGGTCGCGACGACGATCCCCGTGGGCGTCGATACCAGGCCGGCTCGCTCGACGACGGCGGGGGAGACGACGGTGACGATGCGCTGCGCGGCCGTGGTCATGGCGTATCCAGGCACGGTGAGCGTGCCACCGGCCTGGTCATCACCGGCCTGGTCATCACCGGCCTCGGCCGCCGGGCCGAGGCCGGTGACCTGGAGAGTCACCGTGCCGTCGGTGACGTACCGGGACTCGGCAACGACGACGCCGCCCCGTCGCAGGGTCGCCCGGGCCCGGGCGAGGTCCTCGCCGCTGGCTCCGGTGAGGATCGCGAGATCGGTACCGTCGTCGACGATGACGTCGACGTGGTGGCCGTCCGTCCAGATCCGCGCGGTCGAGCATCGGGGATCCCGGACGGCCGCGCGTCGTTGTGCCGTGGTCAACGCGTCCCGATCGTCGTAGGGACACCGCTGAGCTTCCGGCAGCACCGAGGACAGCGAGCAGCGTCCCTGACCCCGTGCGCCGGCCGCGTCCGCCGGGCACCGCAGACCGCGGGTCACGATGACGTCCTCGGCGGGCAGCGTGCTTCGGGCCGCATGGACGCCCTGGGCTATGGCCGGGTGCACCGCTGCCGTGTCCGGCAGTTGCTCGCCCAGGAATCCCATCGCCGAGACGTAGCCGTACGGCAGCACCGGCGAGTACGTCCGCGCGCCGCGTTCCTCCTCGCTGACCGTGAACAGCACGATGGCGACACTGCCGGCGACGCCCGCCATGACCGCGGCGATCGCCGAGGAGGCCGCCGCCCGGTTCCGGGCAGCGTCCCGCAACGCGATGCGGGGCGTCAGCGGCAGGATCCTTCCGACCACGGCCAGAGCGCTGACGAGCGCCGGGGTGCACAGGACCAGGCCGATCTCGGTGAGGAACAGGCCGGCGACCATGATCGGTGCGGTGGAGGTCGCGGCGCCGTAGGCGCCGCTGGCGGCACCCGCCGCGGTCATGCCCAGGCCGAGCGCGAGCCACCGCTTCCGGATGCCTCCGGCCGGTCGGCGGCCGGCCAGGACGGCTACCACGTCCTGCCGGGCGGCGGTGAACGCCGGCATCGCGGCCGCGACGACACCGACGACAACGGCCAGTACCACGGTCGCGGCCAGGACCAGGGGCATGACCCGGTAGCCACCCGCCCTGGCCTGCGCGAGGTGCTCCTCGAACAGCCCCCTGCTGGCGAATCCGGCGGCGATGCCGAGAACCGTCCCGCAGGCCGAGGCCAGCACCCCGGCGATCAGCCCGTCGGCGAGGACCACCCGGCGCAGCTGCGCCGGGGACGCGCCGGACGCGGCGAGCAGCGCCAGGTCCCGCTGCCTGCGTCGAGCGCCGATGGCGAACGCCGGCCCGGCCAGCAGGACGACCTCGAGGATGCCGACCCCGACGACGACCGCGGCGAGCAGCGCCACGATCTGGGCCGTCGGGGATGCCCCACCGGACTCGAAACCCGCATCGGGGGCCGGGGGACGCAGGTACAGCTCGCGGGAGACGACCAGGAAGCCCCGCTGGTTCAGGCGTAGCACCGATGCCCGGTCCACCGGCCCCGGGGCGTCGACCAGCAACCTGGTCTCCCGCCCGGATCCGGTTCCCCGCGGGCCGCCCGCTGGGGTGAACAGCACCCCGGCCAGCAGATCGGACGGTATCTCGATGAGCGCGACGACGGTGTAGCCGCGCGAGCCGTCCGCCAGCCGGACCGTGCCGCCCAGGCCGACGCCCAGCCTGTCGGCGCCGGCGGCGGTGACCGCGATCTCGTCGGGTCCCCGGGGCGCCCGCCCCCTGGCGACGCTGGCGATGCCCCGGGTCATGGGGTCGGTCAGGTCTGCGGCGTGGGCGCTCAGGACGCCGGTGCCGGAGGCGGTCCGCAGCCGTACCCTGCCGCTCCACCAGGTGGTGAAGCGGGTTCCCTCGGGCAGTGCCGTCTGGGCCTCGGCCAGCCTGGCCCGGGCGCCGAGCGCCGTCGGGGAAGGCTCGTAGCTGTGGGCCTTCCCCTGGGCGTCCTGCTGGACCGCATGGTCGGTGAGATACGTCAGCGCGGCGTCGGCCTGCCCCAGCGTGCGGCTCAGCTCCTCGTCCGGGCGCAGATCGAACATGGTGTAGACGGTCGAGACGAAGGACAGCGCCAGCACCGGCAGCGCGATCATGACGGTGGTGAGTGCGGTCCGGCCCCTGGCCCGCCCGGCCTCACGCCGGGCCACCCGCAGGGCGGTGCGCCAGCCGCTCATGACGCGCCAAGCAGCTGGTCGGCCGTGGGCAGCGGGCCGGAGGCGTCGACAACAGCCCCGTCGCGCAGGAAGACGACCCGATCGGCCCAGGCGGCGTGGCGGGCCTCGTGCGTGACCAGGATGCCACCGGCACCGGCGTCGATCCGGGTCCGTAGCACTCGCAGGACCGCCTCCCCGGTCTCCGAGTCCAGCGCGCCGGTCGGCTCGTCGGTCAGGACCAGCCGCCGGTCGCCGACGAGGGCCCGGGCGATCGCGACCCGCTGCTGCTGGCCGCCGGACAACTCGTCGGGGAAGCGGGCGGCCTGGTCGGTCAGCCCGACGGTGTCCAGCGAGGCCAGGGCGAGCCGCCTGGCGCCGCGTACTCCCACGCCGTCCAGCTCCAGCGGCAGCGCGACGTTCTCGACGGCGGTCAGGCTCGGCAGGAGATTGAGGTTCTGGAAGACGTAGCCGATCCGGCGGCGGCGCAGCGCCGCCAGGCGCCGGCGCGGCAGGCCGGCGAGGACCTGCCCCTCGACCACGACCTGCCCGCTGGTCGGGCTGTCCAGCCCCCCGGCGAGGTTGAGCAGGGTGGACTTGCCAGATCCCGAGGGGCCCATGACGGCGACCAGCTCCCCGGGATCGACGGCCAGGCAGACCCCGCGCAGGGCATGGACAGCGGTCTCGCCAGCACCATGCGTGCGATGGACGTCGATGAGGTCGAGTAACGTCATGACCGCTTCACGCTCGCCACCGTCGCCGGGGCTGGGGCGGTACTGCCGGACGGAGGGGCCGGATGCTGGACGGGGTGCCGGGCCAGCCGGGCCTCGCAGTGATCCAGCCAGCGGATCTCCGCCTCGGCCTGGAACAGCAGCGCGTCGAGCACCAGCAACCAGGGCAGTTCCTCCGGGCACTCTGCCGCGGGTTTGACCCGGGTGTATTCCTGAAGAACCCGCATCGTGGCCGTGCGCTGGCGCTGGATGACGGCGGGAATGTCGACCTTGGGCGTGGTCAGCGCGAGCGCCAGCTTGATCGCCATTTCGTCTCTTGGCCGGCCGGCCCGCTCGACCGGGGTGTCGAACCAGGCGACCAGCTCGGACTCGCCGGCCGTGGTCAACAGGTACGGTCGTTGCCCGCTTTCCGTCTCGGGCAGCGGCCGGACGAAACCATCGCGTTCAAGCCGCCCAAG
Organism: Dactylosporangium sp.; assembly: GCA_013041765.1. Taxonomy (GTDB): domain Bacteria; phylum Actinomycetota; class Actinomycetes; order Mycobacteriales; family Micromonosporaceae; genus JABDRL01. Next base: position 21,597 of record JABDRL010000065.1, read on the forward strand.
GGTCGTATAGATCTGTCCGATGTTCAGCGGCCAGGTGCCGCCCGTCGAGGCCTCGAAGGCCGCTCGCAGCTGGTAGCCATGCATCGGTTCGCGTCGGAGCAGGGCGAGGATGCTGTGTCGGATGGACATGGATACCGAGTATGCATACTCGGTATGGTTCTGGCAACCAAAGAACGACCGATTTCCGGTCTACCTCAGCCGTGTCATCCGGACCGGCTGAGCCGGCTGGTGTAGACCGCGGATTGATCAATCAACGCGCTCAGGCGGGCGCCCCGGGGAACGGGACGGTCGCGGGGCTGATGCCGGCGTGCCTTCGGGCCTGGGTCGCCAGTACCGCCGATCCGATCAGCGCGTCGAGGGCCATCGTCCGGTCTTCTCCGGCGGCCTGCGGGAGGACCGAGCGCCATCTGGCGGCGACCCGTTCCTCGATAGTGACGGCTAGCTGAAGCGCCGATGCCTGGTCGGTGACGGCGACAGGCAGGGTGTACACGGGATCCGCCGCGGGCGGCGTGCCGCCTCGCTGGGACAGCCGGAGCAGGAGCGCATCGCGCCGTTCCCGGTGCTCCTCCTCGGCTTGGAGGGCGAATTGTGCCGTAGCCTTGTCCAGCTTCGCGCCTATCGCCCCGTAACCGAAGATCGCGGCATGTTCCGCGCGGAGTGCCTCGGCGAGCTGCTCGTCGCCCGTAGTCATGTCAGCACCTCCGCGTGACTGGCTCGGGCCGCGGCGATCGAGCCGAGCAGGGCCGCACGATACCGCGAGCCCGCGAGACAGAGCGCTGCGGCCTGCTGCCGGCCCGACCGCTCCAACCCCTGCAGGTCGGCGAGGATCGCTGGCCGCTCTGCCGGCAGGGGCACGGGACTCGCCGTGACTTCGGGCGCTGCGGCGTTCCCGGACGAGGCCGTGGCGGCCGGGGTGGATTCGGACCCGGCGGGAGCGACGGCTGGTGGGCGTCCGCTGGGCAGGATGCCGTCGTCCACGGTGCCCAGCTCGCGGGTCAGGGCGGTGATGTGGGCCTGGTGCGCGTCGCGGAGCGGGGTGAGACGGTCGGCGAGATCCGGCACGGCGGCCATGGCCGCCGTGTACCGGTCGGCGAGGTACACCGAGGCGGCCAGGACCGGCTCGATGGGATCGGGGCCCGTCGGCGACGGCTCCTGGCCGCCCGAGATACAGGCGCCGAGCGTGAGCAGAAGCGTGCCCCCAGTAACGCTGGAGAGTAGAGCACGGCGAGACAGGTACGGTTCGGACAGGTGCACGGACAATAGTGAACACTATCGCGGTGCGCGATCCGAGTCCCATGGGCGCCGAAGTGACGGATGTGGCTTCGGAGCGCCGTGGGACGGGCGGAATGACCTCGCGTTACGCTCAGCGCGAGCCGGACGCGGGGCGAATCGGACCGGGTCGGGTACAGAGAGAGGTGCGGGCCATGGCACAGCAGCGCGGACGGGCCGTCAACCGGTCACCGAGGCGCCCGGGATCGCCCCCGGTGCCCGGGACTCGCGGTTCGGGTCCCACGGTGGACCTGGCGGGACTGCGGCGGGTCGTCGCCGAGGTCGCGGCGGCCGAGGGCTACGACCTCGAACACCTGTCGGCCAAGCGGGTCGGCCAGCGCTGGTCGGTGCGGGTTTCCGTGGACAGCGACGCCGGCACGGACCTGGACCGGATCGCGACGCTGTCGCGGAGGATCTCGACGGCGCTGGACCGGACCGAGACCGAGGGCCAGGAACTCGTTCCGGGGGAGTACGACCTGGAGGTCGGCTCGCCAGGAACCGACAGGCCGCTGACGGCCCCGCGACACTGGCGGCGCAATCTGGGCAGACTCGTGCGTGCCCGGGCTGGCTCGCGTCAGATCACTGGCAGGATTGTCGAGTCCGACGACGAGGGGGTTGTCCTCGACGTCGAAGGAGCGACCCGGAGGTTCGTATTCTCGAACCTCGGTCCTGGACGGGTACAGGTCGAACTGTCCCGTCTCGCTGATGACGGGATCGATGACGGGATCGACGACGAAGGAGAGGACGAGGAATGAACATCGACCTCGCGGCTCTTCGCGCGCTGGAGCGTGAACGGGAGATTCCGTTCGAGACGATTCTCTCGGCGATCGAAACCGCACTGCTGACCGCGTACCGGCATACGGAAGGGGCCAATCCCCACGCCCGAGTGGAGATCGACCGCAAGACCGGGGCCGCGACCGTCTACGCCCAGTCCGACGAGGCCGGTGAGACCGGCGTTCGGGAGTACGACGACACCCCGCACGACTTTGGTCGGATCGCCGCGATGACGGCCAAGCAGGTCATTCTGCAACGGCTGCGGGAAGCCACGGACGAGGCGCACTTCGGCGAGTACGTCGGGCGTGACGGGGATCTCGTCACCGGCGTGGTGCAGGCGCACGAGGCACGCTCGGAGAAAGGCATCGTCACGGTCGATCTTGGCAAGATCGAGGCCATGCTGCCCGCCGCGGAGCAGGTGCCCGGTGAGCACTACGACCACGGGCAGCGGCTGCGCTGCATCGTCGTGCACGTCGCGAAGGGGTTCCGCGGGCCGCAGATCACCCTGTCCCGGTCCCATCCGAACCTGGTCAAGCGGCTGTTCGCGCTGGAGGTGCCGGAGATCGCTGACGGCACGGTCGAGATCGCCGCGATCGCCAGGGAATCGGGCCACCGATCGAAGATCGCGGTGCGTCCGACCGTCGCCGGAGTCAACGCCAAGGGAGCCTGCATCGGTCCGATGGGGCAACGGGTTCGGGCCGTGATGAGCGAACTCAACGGCGAAAAGATCGACATCATCGACTGGTCCGAGGACCCCGCGACCTTCGTCGGCAATGCGTTGTCCCCTGCCAAGGCGCTCCGGGTCGAGGTGGTCGACGCCGCGAGCAAGGCGGCTCGGGTCACGGTTCCGGACTTCCAGCTGTCGCTCGCCATCGGCAGGGAGGGGCAGAACGCGAGGCTTGCGGCCCGGCTGACCGGATGGCGGATCGATATCCGGTCGGACGCGGCTGGACCGGTTGGCGCGACTCCCGATGTCGCGGAGGGCGTCGACTAGCGCGGCTCCTGGCTTCCGGGCACCGGGCGCGGCACGCGTGGGGACTGCGAGGTAGACTCGGTCCCGTGGTACGACGTGCGCGGCCGGTGCGCACCTGTGTGGGTTGCCGGGAGCGCGCGCCGATCGCCGAGTTGTTGCGGGTTGTCGCAGTCAGGAACGATGCTGAGATCTTCAGCCTTGTCCCCGACCCGACACGCAGACGGCCGGGTCGGGGAGTGCATCTCCACACCGATCCGGCTTGCCTCGCGTCGGCACAGCGGCGCCGTGTCTTTGGACGAGCGCTTCGGGTGCTCGGTGTCATCGATGCCGAGCCGCTGGTGCGAGCGATCAACGACACATCCCTACGCCAGAGAGGTTCTCTGACGTTCGATGGCCAGCGACAGTCGACGGTGGACGCAACCGCGTCCGCCCGGACACGCAAGGTAGGACGACCGACATGAGCACACGATGAAGTCGCTGAAATGATCAGGCTTCAAGTGCACGAGTGAGGTCGGAGCGGGATTGCCGCCTCGGCCTCGGAGTGAGGAGTGCAGTGGCAGGCAAGGCCCGCGTTCACGAGCTTGCGAAGGAGCTCGGGGTCGAAAGTAAGATCGTGCTCGCGAAGCTCCAAGAGCTGGGTGAGTACGTCAAATCCGCGTCGAGTACGGTGGAGGCGCCCGTCGCCCGCCGCTTGCGGGCGACATTCGAGTCGGCAGTCGCTGCCGCCGCGTCTGCAGCGCCCGCGTCTGCGAGCCCCGTGCCCATCACACCAAAGACCGAAGCGAAGATGACACCACCGACGACGGCGAAGCCGGCACCGCCGAAGCGACCGACATCGGAACGGCGGGGGCCGGTTCCTGGACCGCCCCGGAGCAATGTTCCTGTCGCGAAGCCAGCGAGTGCCCATGACATTGAGGTGGCCGCGGCAGAGGTTCGCGCCGCCGCGTTGAAAGCGGAGCAGGAAGCCGCGGTCAAGGCCGCCCAGCAGGCGGCACGGCAGCGGGACACCCGGAGTGAGGCGCAGCAGAGCACTCCGACGTCGGATGCGGCGGCTCCCGGCGCCCCATCCCCGGGGCCCCGTCCCGGAACTCCGACTCCCCAGCCTCCGATGGCCCCACGTCCCGGAGCGGCACCGCGTCCGGGCCCGGCTCCGCGTCCCGGACAGGGCGCGCGGCCAGGATCGGCTCCGCGCCCGGGAACGGGCCAGCGGCCCGGACCCGGAACGCCGAAGTCCGGTGGGGGCGCACCAGGCACATCGAGGTCGGGGGGGCGTCCTCCGGCCAGGGGCGGAAACAACCCCTTCGGGATCAGTTCCGGCGGGGCGCAACGGCCCACCCCGGGCGGCATCCCGAGGCCGAACCCCGCGTCCATGCCGCCTCGCACCAACCCGGCGTCCACGGGCGGTCCGCGTCCGAACCCGTCGCAGATGCCGAGCCAGCGGCCAGGTCGTCCCAGCGGGGGCGAGCGTCCCGGTCGTCCCGGTGGCGGCGGCGGTGGATTCCGTGGCGGCGGCGGTGGCGCCGGTCGTCCCGGTGGCGGCGGTGGCGGCGGTGGATTCCGTGGCGGCGGTGGCGGCGGTGGATTCCGT
>JABDRL010000076.1 GCA_013041765.1 Dactylosporangium sp.
GACAACCTGCGGGGTGGATGCCGCTCCTGGCTGCGGGAGCTGGCCATCGCCGGCTGGCGGGGCGTCGACCACGATCTGGTCGCCTCCGCCGACCAACTGCTCCAGGGGCTGCTGGGCGAGCCCGGGCTGCGCCGGCTGGCGGTGCTCGTCGATGGTCTGGCCGCCGAACTCCGGGCCTCGTGCCCGGTGGCGACCATGGGTTGCCTGCCGGTCCGGCGCTGGGCCGACCTGTGGGCCCGCGCGCTGGTGCTGGCCCAGACCGGGGGCGGGCCGGGCGGTGCCGCGGGGACCACCACCGTCTCGGGGCGGCTGCTGGTCCTCGGCGCCGACGTGCACGAGCACGCCACCGCGGTCCAGGTTCAGGTCCACGGTCTCCTGGAGCCCGCCGACGGTACCCGGGTCAGGCAGGTACGGGCCAGCGTCACCGCGGCCAAGGTGGACACGATCGGGGGTCCGGCGCTGTGGCAGCTGCTGCGCGGGTACCCGGTGCTCCTGGGCGCGCTGGCCGAGCGCCGCGGCCTGGACATCACGGATATGCCCCTGGCAGACAGCGGTGACCTGGTCTGGTGCGAGCGGCGGGCCAGCGCCGGGGAACCGGCCGACCCGTTCGTCACCGCCCGGGTGCGGCTGGCCGACGCGCTCGCCCCGGCGGTGCCGCCCCTGGACCGGCATCCGGTGCGCATCGCCGAACCGGTGCTGGTCGAGGGCTACACCGCCACCCTGGACGCCGGGAGTTCGACGGTCCGCCTGGATCTGGGCGGGAGCGCCCTGGCCGTCGCCGTCGACCGGCTGCCGGCCTGCGGCCCGCTGACCGCCGAACTGGTGGCCGCGTCCTCGGCCTGCCTTGGCCTGGTCCGCTGGGACGGCGGACGATGGATGCTCCAGCCCCTCGCGGTCCAGGCGACCGTCAAGCGCAAGGCCACGACGGTGGGCACCGCCGACTGGGCGCTGGGGCCGACCGATCCCAAGGTCGTGCGGGCCGAGGCCAGGGTCGGCGATCCCCTCGCCGTGCTCCGCGAGCGGGCCGGAAGGCTGTTGCGGCGATGAGCGAACCGGAACGCACCGACGCCCACGCCACCCGGCGCCAGGTGCTCTGCTGGCGGCTGCTGGCGCGGGTGTTCGACCCCGAGGAGCAGGCCTCGCTGGAGACCGCCAGCATGGCCATCGTCGAGGACCTCGGCCTGCCGGCGGCGCTGCTCGATCCGACGGTGTCGGTGGACACCGTCGTGCAGCGCTTCCCGGCCCTGGCCGACGAGCTGCGGGACCTGATGGCGCCGGGACCGGACGGCCCCGCCCCGGCACCCGCCGGCGGCCCCGGATCGCCGCCGACGGGCGACCAACCGCCCGAGCGGATCGGGACCGAGGCGGTGCGGCGGGCGGCGCTGGTGTCAAAGCTCCTGCTCAATGTGTTCTCGACCGGCTCTGGCCCGGCCACCGCCAATCAGCTGTCGGGGTGGCAGTCCGACGCCGGCTGGTTCGAGCGGGCACTCGGGGCCGAGCCGGGAACGCTGCGCGGCCGGTCCGGGGGCGACAAGCTGGGAGGCGTGCTCGCCGGGCTGGAGGGCGATCTGGTACGCCGGATGCACCTGCGGGAGGTCCTGGCCGACCCGGCGCTGGCCCGCCAGCTGACGCCGAGCATGTCCCTGATCGAGCAGCTGCTGCGGGACAAGTCCAACCTGTCGGGCCTCGCCCTGGCCAACGCCAGGGCGCTGATCCGCCGGTTCGTCGACGAGGTCGCCGGGGTGCTGCGGACCCAGGTCCAGCAGACCACCGTCGGCACGATCGACCGGTCGGTGCCGCCCAAGCGGGTCTTCCGCAATCTCGACCTCGAACGCACGATCTGGAAGAACCTGACCAACTGGAGTCCCGGCGACGAGCGGCTGTACGTCGACCGCCTCTATTACCGGCACACCGCCAGGCGGACCACCCCGGCCCGGATGATCGTCGTCGTCGACCAGTCGGGGTCGATGGTGGACTCGATGGTGAACTGCACCATCCTGGCGTCCATCTTCGCCGGTCTGCCCAAGGTGGATGTGCACCTGGTGGCCTACGACACCCAAGCGCTCGATCTGACCCCGTGGGTGCACGACCCGTTCGAGGTCCTGCTGCGCACGAATCTGGGCGGCGGCAATGACGGACCCGTGGCCCTGGCCATGGCCCGGCCGAAGATCACCGATCCGGACAACACCGTGCTGGTGTGGATTTCCGACTTCTACGAGTTCGGCCGGTCGGCGCCGCTGTTCGACGGGCTGGCGGCGGTGCACCGCTCGGGGGTGCGTCTCATCCCGGTCGGCTCGGTCAACAGTTCCGGCCAGCAGATCGTCAATCCCTGGTTCCGCGAGCGCTTCAAGGACCTGGGCACTCCCGTGGTCTCGGGCCACATCCGCAAGCTCGTGTTCGAGCTCAAGACCTTCCTCGCCTAGGAGACTCCGCATGACCGAGGCAATGCTCCGCGCCCCCGCCGAGACCAAGTACGCCGACGAACTCGACTGGTTGGAGTCGGTCGACGACGCCCCCAAGCCGTTCTCCTGGCGGCTCAGCCCGCGCATGGTGCGGCTGTTCGTCCTCGGTTCCGAGCGCTCCGACGGCCTCGACCGGGACATTCCGCAGAAGTGGTTCGGCGACCGCAGCCTGGTCGAACGCAGCATCGTGACGCTGGCCTCCGACCGGGGGCTGCTGCTGATCGGCGACCCCGGCACGGGCAAGAGCTGGCTGGCCGAGCTGCTGGCCGCCGCGATCTGCCGCAACTCGACGCTGGTCGTGCAGGGCACCGCCGGCACCACGGAGGACCACATCAAGTACTCCTGGAACGTCTCCATGGTCATCGCCAGGGGGCAGTCCCGGGAGTCCATGATCGCTTCGCCGATCATGACGGCGATGGAGGAGGGGGTCATCGGGCGGTTCGAGGAGCTGACCCGGTCGACCAGCGACGTGCAGGACGCCCTGATCTCGATCCTGTCCGAAAAGTACGTGTCCATCCCGGAGCTCGACACGGACAGCATCGTGTTCGCCCAACCGGGATTCTCGATCATCGCGACCGCCAACAGCCGGGACCGGGGGGTCAACGATCTCTCCTCGGCGCTGAAGCGGCGGTTCAACTTCGTCCGGATCCCGGTGGTGACCAGCAAGCGCAGCGAGGCCGAGATCGTCCGGTTCCGCACGACCGAGCTGCTGCACCGCCACCGCATCGAGCTGGACGTGCCGCCGACACTGCTGGACATCCTGCTGGAGAGCTTCGCCGACCTGCGGGCCGCCGCGGCCGCGGCCAGCAGCGACGACGAGCGGCTGGAGTCGGCGCTGTCCACCGCCGAGCAGATCGGGGTGCTGGAGGACGCCATCCTGCACAGCCAGTTCTTCGGCGAGGGCACCCTGCGGGCGGAGACCCTGGCCGGCTCGCTGGTGGGCTCGCTGGCCCGGCGCAGCCCGGAGGACCTGGCCATCTTGAACAAGTACTGGCACGCGGTCGTCGAGCCGCGCAGCACATCCGCCGGCGGGCCGTGGCCGGCCTTCCTCGACGGTGGCCGTCAGGCGATCGCCACCCTGTCATGAGTGCCCCGCCGAGCACCGCCCCCTTCGGGGCGCTGCGCCAGCAGCTGCGCGACGCCGCCACCGCGTTCGCCGACGGTCCCGGCGCCCTCAGCGACATCCTCTCGGGCATGGTCGATGACGTCGATCATGCCCTGGCCGAGGACCTTGAGATCTTCCCGGTGTGCCACCACTCCCCGGCCTCGGCCCTGGCGATGGTGCGTCGCCTGCGCGAGAGGCGACCGACGGTCATCTACCTGGAGCTGTGCGAGGATCTCCGCCCGCTGCTGGACGAGCTGCGCAACTGCCGCCTGCCGGTGGCCGTGCAGGCATTCGCCTCCAAGCCGGACGGCTTCCCGGAGGACTGGGGGCCGCTGAGCGTCATCGCGCCGATCACGGAGGCCTCGGCCGAGTTCCAGGCCATCGCCTACGCCCTGGACACCCCGGGGGTGGAGCTGGTGCTCGTCGACCGCTCGACCGACCATGTCTTCCAGTGGCCGCCCGGTGCCCGGGCCGAGGCCCCGACGGCGGCCGACGCCGACGGCGGTCCGGAACGGGCGGACCGCCCGGAGCACCCCGACGACGCGGCCCTGCACGGCAACGCCGTCGGCGTCGAGATCGGCGACCTGCGACCCCGCTTCGCCGAGTTGGAGGCGCACCTGCTGCACCACGGCAAGGTGCGGCACTGGTCGGAGTGGTGGGACCAGTACGTCGAGCAGCCCCTGGCCGGGGCGGACCACGACACCTACCGGCAGATCATGCTGCTCATCGGCGGCCTGTTCCGACGCCTGGCCCCCGACGAGGGCGACCGGAGGCAACGCGACGCCGACCGGGAGCGCTACATGTGGACCCGGATCCGCGAGCACCTGGCCGTTTCCGGAGCCGATCGGTCGCGGTGCCTGTACGTGTGCGGTGCCTTCCACGCGGTCAGCCGGGTCGAGCAGTTCGGATCGGCCGACGGCACCCCGGCCTGGGACATCAGTCCCCGGACGGCCACCCGCTGGTTGTACGGGCTGATCCCGTCGAGCCACGCCGCCATCGAGGCCCAGTTCGCCCTCGCCTCCGGCTCGGTGTCGATCGCCGCCGCCACCTGGGCCAAGGCGGTGGCCCGCAGTGGCGTCACGCCGTTCCGGCTGGCGGGCCAGCCCGGCGGCCCGCGCGGGGGCCGGTCCCGGTCCGGCCGCGGACACCCGCCGCCGCCCCGGTCCGGCGAGCCGGCCACCGACCGGTTGTCGGGGTTCCTGGCCAGCCCGCCACCGCTCGACGACCTCGACGAGGCGGAGTTGCGGGGGTGGTGCGTCGACATCGTTCGGCTGGCCCGCCGCAACGGATACCTGGCCAGCACGGCGGACGCCATCGCGGTGTTCGAAACGTCCATCCTGCTCGCCGGTCTGCGCCACCGGGTGCGTCCCACCCCCTACGACTTCGCCGACGCCGCGGTGACCTGCATCGAAAAGGACACCGTCCCCGGTCAGCGGGACGTGCGGCGGCTGTGCGAGATGCTGCTGGGCGGGGACCGGATCGGCCAGGTCGGCTACGAGGCCCTGCCACCGCTGGCCCGCGACGTGCTCGACCGGCTGGCCCCGCTCGGGCTGGATCTCCAGCGACGCACCGTCCAGCGGGCCCTGCTGGATCTGGCCGCCGACCCGGAACTGACGGCATGCTCGGATCTGCTGTGGGTGCTGCACCGGTTGCTGCCGAAGGGCATCGTGCGTCCCATCATGGGCGAGCGCGGGCTGGGGAAACGGTCGGTCCAGGAAAGCTGGGACCTGACGATCGGCCGCGACCAGCGAGCCATCATCGAGCTGGGGTATGCGGGGGTGAGCGTCGAGCAAGTGCTGGAGGGGCGCCTGCGACGCGACGTGCGGGCCCCGCAGGCCACGGCGGCGGTTGCCCTGGCAGCGGTGGAGGACGCCATCTGCTACCTCGGCGGCCGGCGGTTCGCCGACGAGCTGGGAACGCGGGCCGTGGCGCTGCTGGCCGCCGAGCGGACCGTCGACGACGCGCCGGAGGTCCTGCGCCGCATGCGCCAACTGCTGGCCCATTTCCGGGCAGCGGCACCGGTCCTGCCGCAGTGGTGCGAGTCGTTCGTCAGCGAGGGGTACGCGCACTACTGCACGCTGCTGCCGACGGCGTTCGCCGCAGAGGATGTCGATGCGCGGCAGGTGGCCGCCATGCTGGGGTTCCTGTTCAGCACGGAGAGCCTGGCCCTGTCCCTGGGGTGTGACCGCACGCAGCTGGAGCTGGCGGTGGCACAGTCGCATCCCGAGGACCCTGCCAAGGTGGCGCTGCTGTGGGCCACGCAGTCCCAGCTCGGGCTGGTGCCACGATCCGAGCTCCGGGAACGCTGCACCGAGTTGCTGGCCAATCCCCTGGTCGTTCCGGCGTTTCCCCGGTACCTCAGTGGATTCATCCAGGCCCTGGAGCCGGTGCCGACGCTGGTGTCCTTTGTGGTTGAAATGGTGTCCAGGGCCTTCGCGGATCTGCCGGATCCCGTGCTGCTGCCCTGGCTGCCCACGCTGATCACGACCTTGCGGGAGCAGGCACGGGAGCTGGTGCCGGTGCTCGTCCGGGAAGCCAACCGGACGTTCCCCGCCGATCTGGCGGCCATGGACGCCTGGGTGGCTCCGTGGTCGGCCCGGACCTCACCGGGTGCTCCGGGCCGGGAGCGGGCCGGGCCGGGACCGCGGCCGGACGCCGCGGCCGGGCCGGTGGCACACCTGCTGGCGGAGCATCGGATGGCCGCCGACGCCGTCGCCGCCCTGC
>JABDRL010000043.1 GCA_013041765.1 Dactylosporangium sp.
GCGCCGCACGGGCCACGGCCGACGTCAGCGCCGGCGGCCGCCGGCCGCTTCCAGCACCCGCTCCAGCTCTGCGGGAGTGGTCACCGGGGCAACACAGGTCAGGCCCTGGCACGGGTATGCCACGGCCAGGCCGTCCCGCAGCGGCCGGCCGGAGAGCAGCGGCACCCCCGGCGCCTCCGGCTTCCCCGCGACCACCACCCCGCCGGGGGGCAGGTGCCGCCAGGCCGTGTCCACCAGCGGGTCGTCGTACCCGTCGGGGCTGGCGACCGCCACCGCGACCGGGCCGGACAGCAGCGCCTCCCCGACCGCGCAGGCGTGTCCGGTGAACCGCCCGTGCCGCTCGGCCAGCGGGGCGATGGTGGACAGTGCCCGCTCGGCCGCCTCGCGGTAGCTGGACCGCCCGGACAGGGCCGCGTGGGCCAGCAGCGCCGCCGCCATGGCCGAGGTACCCGACGGGGTCGGGTTGTCCGTCGGATCCGCCGGCCTGGCCACCAGCCGCTCGGCGTCGTCGGCGGTGTCGAAGAACCCGCCATCGCCATCGGCGAACCTGGCCAGCCCCACGTCGAGCAGTTCCCCGGCCAGGCGCAGCCAGCGTCCCTCCCCGGTGTACTGGTGCAGCGCGCAGAACGCCTCGGCGACCGCACCGTAGTCGTCAAGCACCCCGACGGGGGCTCCGATCACGCCACCGAGGGAAACCCGTCGCAGCCTGCCGTCGACCAAGTGCAGCCGGGCCAGCAGTTCCCCGGCCTCAACGGCCAGTGCCCCGGCCCGCGCCGCCGTCGTCATCGTGCCGTCGGTTCCCCCCGTGCGGTCGGGACTCACCGCCGCCGTGGTCATCGCGTACTCGACCAGCGCCGTGACGGTCAGCCCGTTCCACGCGGCGACCACCTTGTCGTCGCGCGCCGGTTGCGCTCGCCCCTGCCGGCTGGCCAGCAACGCGGCCCGGACCCGGGCGTACCGCCGCAGGTCCTCCGGCTCCCGCTGGAGCCGCAGCACGCTGGTGCCCCGCTCGAAGGTTCCGGTAGCGGTGACGCCGAGCAGCCCCGCCGCCCAGGCGCCGTCGTCCTCACCCAGCACGTCGCACAGCTCGGCCGGGGTCCACACGTAGGTCATGCCCTCTTCGCCGTCGGTGTCGGCGTCCAGCGCCGAGGCGAACCCGCCCTCCGCGGTCAGCAGTGTGGTCGTCAGGAAACCGGCGGTTTCACCCGCGACGCGAGCGGCAAGCCGGTCGCCGGTCAGCCGCGCCAGGGCGGTGTAGACCCGCAGCAACAGCGCGTTGTCGTAGAGCATCTTCTCGAAATGCGGCACGCTCCAGTGCCGATCGACCGAGTACCGGGCGAAGCCACCGCCCAGCAGGTCGTACATGCCGCCTTGGGCCATCGCGGCACAGGTCTGGTCGGCGATTTCCAGCGCCCGCGCATCGTCGGTGCGCTGGTGGTGACGCAGCAGGAAGAGCAGGCTCAGGTGCGGCGGAAATTTGGGGGCGCTGCCGAACCCGCCGTACCGCTCGTCGTAGTCCACGTCCAGCGACGCCGCGGCGGCCTCCAGCACACCGGTGCCCATGGCCCGCTCGTCCGGGCCGAGGCCGGTGCCCGGTCCGGCGGCCCCGCCCGGCTCGGCGCGCTCGCGCCACCCGGCGCCCCCGCCGCGCCGCGCCCATCGTCCCGGGGAAACCCGGGCCAGCGCATCGACCAGGATCCCGCCCTGCTCGACCACGGCCTGCCGCTGGTAGCGCCAGGCGTCCCCGACCGCGACCAGCAGCCGGCTGAGGACCTGGGGCGCCAGGTAGGTGCCGCAGGAGAACGGCTGCCCCTCCGCCGTCGCGAACACGGTCATCGGCCAGCCGCCCTGCCCGCTCATCAGCCGGGTCGCGTCCAGGTAGACCGCGTCGATATCCGGCCGTTCCTCCCGGTCGACCTTGATGGGCACGACCAGCTCATTGATCAATGATGCGATCGTCTCGTTCTCGAACGATTCATGAGCCATGACGTGGCACCAGTGGCACGCGGCGTAGCCGATGGAGATCAGCACGGGAACGTCTCTGGCGCGGGCCTCGTCGAACGCCTCAGCGCACCACGGCCACCAGTCGACCGGGTTGCCTGCGTGTTGAAGCAGGTACGGCGACGTCGCTGTCGCGAGGCGGTTGGGCATCGGCCAACCATACGGCGCGCAGGGCCGGAGAGGGCAAGTCTCCCTGGTGTTGCCGCCGTTATGCGGCCGGAGGCCGTCGGCGTACCCGGTAGCCGTTACGCACCATGCGGAGCGGTCGAAGCGACGTGCCCCGGGGCATGTTTCATCAGCAGCCGACGCTCTACCCGGTCCGCGAGCGCGCGCAGCGCCGGACCACGCAACTGGTGGACAGCCGCCTGGGGGGAGAAAGGACCGTGCCGGGCCAGCATCTCCGCCATCCGCCGCTCGGCCGGCAGGAATCCCCCCTGCCGGCCGGTCGTCTGGTCGGCGTAGGTC
>JABDRL010000087.1 GCA_013041765.1 Dactylosporangium sp.
GGCTCGTGCTGGCCATCCTCACCGCGGCCGGCGTGGTCCCGGCCGGTCTCCCGGCGCGCGCGGCCTGGGCGGCCGTTGGCATCGACTGCGACGACCTGATGGGTGGACTCATCGCCCTCGGGATCTCCCCGGCCGGCTGGTCTCTTCCCCCGGACGCCGCCGTCACCCTGCCACCCCGCGAGCTTGCCCGCTGCGCCTGGCCGGCACCGCCCGGCCCCGGGGCATGCGTATTCGTCACCGAGAACCCGTCTGTCGTCACCGCGGCCGCCGATGCCGTGGCGGTGCCGGACACGCCGGTGGGTCCTGTCCGCCTGCTGTGTACCGTCGGGACTCCGTCGGCGCTTGAGATCGCCGCCATCGGTCGGCTGGCGGGCGCCGGCTGGCAGATCGCCGCGCGCGCCGACTTCGACCAGGCCGGCCTCCAGCATGTCGGGTCCCTGCTGCGGGGCGTACCGGTCGCGCGGCCGTGGCGCATGGGCGCCGCCGACTACCTGGCCAGCCTCGCCACCACGCCTGCCGATGATCGGATCCGGCTCCGCCCCGACCCCCTTCCGGCGACACCGTGGGATCCCGCGCTGGGAGACGTCATGAGCGAGCATGGCCTCGCGGCGTACGAGGAGAGCCTCATGGAAGCGCTGCTCGCCGATCTCATGACCGGATGCGTGCCGGAGCCGAGCGGTCGCCGGCCAGTGGTGGCGACTCAGGCAGATCCGAGCGACGACACCGCGAGCGGCTGGCCCTTGAACACCTGCTGGTGATGCCAGGCCACATGGTGGACAGCCGGCAGGGGCGTGCCTGGCCGAGCCCGCAGGCGATGGCCGTTGAGGTCGTAGACGGCCTGCCCGGACACGGTACGGCTGCTGTAGGTGCCCGACACGCAGACCCGCATCCGGTTGTCCAGGCCAAGTACACCGTGATCGAAGAGCCGATGATGCAGCACGCACAAGGCCAGGCCGTTGTCCAGGCTGTCCGGCCCGTCGAGGGCGAACCAGCGCACGTGGGCGGCGTCCACGCCGACGGTGGCGCCGTGGACCTGGCCGTCGAAGCCGCAGAAGGCGCATTGACGATCCCAGGCCTGGAGTATCGCGTCCCGCCACTTCGGATCGCGTTGCCGTTGACCGGTGCCGGCTGGCTCCGGCAGGCGACTCGGGGCGTGCAGCACGGCGTCGGGGTCGAACCCGACGGCCGCGAGCACATCCGGGGCGATCGTCGCGGGAAAGTGTGCCTCCACCAACACGCGAGCGGCCGAGACGATCAAGACGGGATCGGCGGCGAGGGCTTGTTCAATAGCCGGGGCAAACCGGCCGGTCGGTCGAGCGGTGGACAGTGGGCCGAGGATGTCCATGGGTACGTCGTGGTCGAGTACCCAAACCCCGTCGGATCGCAGACGCGTGAACGGGTAGGCCGCGCCCTGCACCCGGCTGGTCTTCGACGCCGGTCCGAACTCGGCGATCAGGTTGCCCAGCTCGACCTGAGCGTCCTGCCAGCCCAGCGCGCTGGAACCGGTCACTGCGAGCCGACCCAGCGCCAGGAGCACCAGCAGCGGCTTGTGCGGAGATCGTCGCCCGTTGCGCTGGTGCGGGCGCAGCGCGGCCAGCCGGGCCAACGCCTGGTCTCGGAGCCCGTCACCACGTTCGGTCACGGATGACGATTCTTCCACCAGCCGTAGGGGTGCCCCAGGCCCAGGGCGGCCAGC
The DNA here is from genome assembly GCA_013041765.1 of Dactylosporangium sp. Classification (GTDB taxonomy): domain Bacteria; phylum Actinomycetota; class Actinomycetes; order Mycobacteriales; family Micromonosporaceae; genus JABDRL01. Next base: position 1,697 of record JABDRL010000087.1, read on the forward strand.
TCACCAGTCCTCATCCACTCGCGTGGTTTTCCGGCCCTCCGGTCCTTTCATTCCACCGCCTCCGGGCGCGGGGTTCCCGGGGATGCGGCGGCCACCAGGACGGATGCGGCGGGATGCCGCCGCTCGGAGGGCCGGCGGCGCGCCGGTCCCCGTCCTGCCGGGTCTGAGTCTACTCAAGACAGTGGTATTGACACATATCATTTACCGATGGTGTCACGAAGATCAATGATGCTGGCGGCACCACTGGTGGCCGCCGCCATAACCGCCCAGGAGCGACCGGCCAGCCGCTACCGGCCAGTCGCCCGGACCACCCCCGACCCCGATCCGGCTGCTCTGCTCGATACGGCGCGAGCCGAGCCCGACCCCACGACAGCCGCGGGTGCGGCGGAGGCCATCCGGGCCTTCACCGCCGACCTCTACCGCGACCTCGCCCAGGTCGCTGACAGCCCGGGCAACCTCGTGTGCTCCCCCTACTCCGTGGCCACCGCCCTCGCCATGACCAGGGCCGGCGCCCGGGGGACCACCGCGGCCGAGATAGACCGGGTGCTCCACGCCCCGGAACCCACCCCGACCGCTCTCGACGCCGGTCTCAACACCCTCGACCAGCTCATGATCGCCCAGTACCGCGACCACGACGACGACGGCACCAAGCAGCCGCGGCTGGCCACAGCCAACTCCCTGTGGCCCCAGGACGACCTGCCGGTGGAGGCGGCCTTCCGCGAAACCCTCGCCGCCTACTACGGCGCGACGACCCACCCCGCGGACTACCGGCTGGCCGCGGAGAGCGCCCGGCAGGAGATCAACGCCTGGGTGAGCGAGCAGACCGCCGGGAAGATCCCCGAGCTGCTCGTTCCGGGCGTCCTCACGCCAGCAACCCTGTTCGTGCTGGTCAACGCGCTGTACCTCAAGGCGTCCTGGCAGGTGCCCTTCGACCCGGACCTGACGATCCCCGCCGGTTTCTACCCGGACGACGGCCCGGCCACCCCCGTGGTCATGATGACGGCCCCAGCCCAGTACCTCGACTATGCCGAGACCGGCGACTGGTTCGCGGTCAGCCTGCCCTACGCCGGCTACCAGCTGGCCATGTCCATCGTGGTACCGCGCACCGGCTCCCTCGCGACCCTCGAAGCCGCCCTCGACGGGCCCTGGCTGGCCCGGCTCCTCGGCGGCTTCGACAGCACCCGGATCCAGCTGAGCCTGCCCCGCTGGGAAACCCGGGTCCCCGCCCAGCTCCGAGCCAGCCTCAGCCGGCTGGGCATGCCCACCGCCTTCACCTCCGGCGCCGACCTGTCCGGGATCAGCCCGGTGAAGCCGCTCTTCGTCGATGCCGTCGTCCACGAGACCTACATCTCCGTCGACGAGAAGGGCACCGAGGCCGCCGCCGCCACCGCAGTGATCGGATTCGGGGGTATCAGCGAACCGCCCCCGCCCCCGAAACCGGTCATCGTCGACCGGCCGTTCCTCTACGTCATCCACGACGTCGCCCGGGCCGTGCCCCTGTTCATCGGCCGGGTCAGCGTCCCGACCGCTGCCTGAAGCTTCCGTACCACCACCGGCCCGGGGAAGCCGGTCGACACGCGAGGGCCCGGGCCGCCGCCCGCTGAGCCACCGGACCGCTGGTCTCCAGCCCGGTCCGGCCGGCAACGGTAGGGTGCGGGCTGGCCCGGGCCCACCGCCTGGCCGGCCGAGGCCCGGCCGGGCGTGATCGACGCTGGAGTCCAGCCCAGGTCTGAGGCGATACGGGGGCGTTGCTGTCGCGGGATGGACGGCTATCATCTGCGTGGCGGCGGTGCGACCGGGTGGTCCGCCGATGAGCCGAGCCCCTGAGCCGCGAACGGTAGCCCCGTGCCTGACGATCAGCTGATAGCGAGTCTCACCGCTGCGGTCTCCGCTCACCCCGAGGACGTTCCGCTGCGTCGCCACCTGGCGGAGCTCCTGATCGCCGCCGGCCGGGGCCCCGAGGCGGTGCCCCATCTCGCGACGATCCTCGCCCGAGCGCCCGAGGACGCGGGTGCCCAGGTGCTGATGCGCTCGGCGCTCACCCCGAGGCGGAACGCCCCGGAAGCCAGCCAGCCGGCGGAGCGGCCCGCCGACCAGCGGGCTTCCGGGGCCCCGGGGATGGACTGGTCGGCGTACGAGGAGGAACTCTCCGACGTGGTGCCCCCGCGGTTCGTCGGGCAGCAGCCGCTGCGGGCCGACGCGGAGCGCGACCCGGTCCACGGCGACGCCGACCGGATGTTCGACATCGAGACCAGCCGCGTGCGGCTGGACCGCACCGTGCTCGTGCTTCCCCCGGATCCACCGGCCCGCGCGGCGATCCTCGCCTCCAACCTGCGGGAACGACCGGTCGCCGAGATCGACCTGGAGAAGATCGTCACGGCTGCCGAGGGCCTGTCCGGCGCCGACCTCACGCACCTGTGCGACACGGCGGCCGAGTACGCCATGCACGACTCGATCTCGTCCGGCGAGGTGCGCCCGATCCGGCACGACGACTTTGACCGGGCGCTGGGTGAGGTGCGCCCGTCGACCGGGCCGTGGTTCGCCAGCGCCCGCAATGTCGCCATGTTCGCCAACGACGACGGCCGCTACAACGACCTCCTCGCCTACCTCAACCAGCGCCACATGCTGTGAGGTCAGGCGTTGCGCAGCAGCGCCACCAGCCTCGCGAGCAGGCCCGGGCGGGCGACCCGGTCCAGCGCGGCCGACCGCTCGTCGAGGCTCTCCGACACCGCGGCGAGGTCCGGTTCGAAGCGGTCGGGGTCCCGCGCGGCCAGCCGCCGGTAGATCTCCACGGCGTCGGTGGTGACCGCGACAGCCTCCGCATGCCGGCCCGCCTCGGCCAGATCCAGCCCCAGCCAGCGCAACCACTCGGCGACATCGGACTCGGTCTCGCCGGGGTACGCTGCCGCCAGCTCCGCCGCGGTGCCGGCCGCCGCGAACGCCTCGTCCCACCGCCCGGCGGCCCCCAGCACCCGGACCCGCTCGACCCACATCGACGCGTCCAGCGGCGCGAGGTCGACGGCACGGTCCGCGTACTGTTCCGCCTCGGCCGGGCGGGCGAACCGGCGGAGTTTGCTGGCGGCCGTCCGCTGCACGTAGTGGTCCCCGGGGCGGGCCGCGGCACCGGCCGCCACGGCCCGGACGGCCGCCGACGTGTCGCCGCGTTCGTGCAGCCGCTCGGCCAGCTGGTACCAGGCCGCGAAGTAGCCGGCGTCCAGCTCGGTGGCCCGGCGAGCGGCGGCAAGCCCTTCGGGGTCTTCGTCTGGCAGCGCCACCGCGAGGCAGTACCAGCTGCGTGCCTCGTCATCCAACCGACCGGTCCTCGCCAGCTGGTCCGCCAGGCTCCGCAGCGACCGCGGATCGCCGGTCGGGTCGAGCCTGAGCGCCTGCCGGGCGAGGTCGACGGCCTC
>JABDRL010000111.1 GCA_013041765.1 Dactylosporangium sp.
CGATGCCGCGGGGACCGGCACGGTCCTGCTCACCGCGCCGTCGCCGGCGGTCCTCGCCCCCGCCTTCGGCGGCGGTTCGGCCGGCACGCACGAGGCCTCCGGTGCCCGGCGCCTCGACGGGGCCTGGCCAGGGCTGCGCCGAGATGTCGACACCGCCGCAGATCTCGCGGTCGCGGTGGATCTGGGGACCGGGCCGCGGACCTGCGCGTTGCTCGCGGGGACCGGCCGGTACCGTTGCTGTCATGCGCCCCCTGCAAGGCACCGTCGCCACCTTTGACACGACGACCCGCGCCGGCACGGTGCTACTCGACAGTGGCGCCCAGGTCGGCTTCTCCGATGCGGCCTTCGCCGCCTCCGAATTGCGGCTGCTCCGCCCTGGCCAGCGGATACGACTCGAACGCAAGGCCGATGGTTCGATTCACCGCGTCACGTTGATTACCCTGCCATAGGCCACCAGGCCGAATCGGATCGGCGATTTCGTTCCGTGTTCCCCCAGACGGGGTCATGATGATCTGGTGACACGAGCGCCCCGGCGACCCGCCCCCTCGCCGGCGGCCAGCGTCGATCCGACGGACGACGCCGACCCGCCGCCGCCGAGGCCGTTGCCCGACGACCGGTATCTGGACAGGGAACTGTCCTGGCTGGATTTCAACGCCCGGGTCCTGACCCTCGCGGAGGACCCGCAGACGCCCCTGCTGGAGCGGGCCAAGTTCCTGGCGATCTTCGGGGGAAATCTCGACGAGTTCTACATGGTCCGCGTCGCCGGGCTCAAGCGACGCATGCAGACGGGCATCCCCATCCGGCACCGGGCCTCCCGGTCGCCCCGGGAACTGCTGGAACGCATCGCGGAACGCGGCGCCCAGCTCGTCGCCCGCCAGGCCCACTGTCTCACCGACGAGGTGCTGCCGCGCCTGGCCGCCGAGGGCATCCACATCGTGCGCTGGACCGACCTCACCAGCGGCGAGCGGGAGCGGATGCGCGGCTACTTCCGGGAGCACATCTTCCCGGTGCTCACGCCACTGGCGGTCGATCCGGCGCACCCGTTTCCCTACATTTCCGGGCTCTCGCTGAACCTGGCCGCAGTGGTCCGCGATCCCGAGGGCGGTCCGGTGCTGTTCGCCAGGGTCAAGGTGCCGAACAACGTCCCGAGGTTCTTCCTGATCGACCGGGTCGCTGGCGAGCCGCGCACTCCCGACGGCCAGCGGACAATCCGGTTCCTCCCGGTCGAAGAGCTGATCGCGGCGCATCTCGGGCAGTTGTTCTCCGGGATGGAGGTCGTGGAGCACCACCTGTTCCGGGTCACCCGCAACGCGGAGGTCGAACTCGACGAGGACCGCGACGAGGACCTGCTCCAAGCGTTGGAGCGCGAGCTGGCCCGCCGACGCTTCGGCCCGCCGGTCCGGCTCGAGGTGGTCTCCTCCATCTCCGACCAGGTCCTCGACCTGCTCGTCCGGGAACTGGACATGGACGAGCACGACGTGATGCGGGTGCCTGGCCTGCTCGATCTGGCCTCGCTGTGGCAGATCTACAACACCCTCGACCGGCCGAACCTCAAGGACCGCCCGTTCGTCCCGGCGACCCATCCACAGTTCGCCGAGGGGGAAACCCCCCGAAGTGTCTTCTCCCGGCTCAACGACGGCGACATCCTGGTGCACCACCCGTACCACTCCTTCTCGACCAGCGTGCAGCGCTTCGTCGAGCAGGCGGCGGCCGATCCGGACGTGCTGGCGATCAAGCAGACGCTCTACCGGACCAGCGGTGACTCGCCGATCGTCGACGCGCTCATCGTCGCCGCGAAGGCCGGCAAGCAGGTGGTGGTACTCGTCGAGGTCAAGGCCAGGTTCGACGAGGAGGCGAACATCGCCTGGGCCCGGATACTGGAACGCGCGGGCTGTCACGTGGTGTACGGCCTGGTCGGGCTCAAGACCCATTGCAAGACCGCGATGGTCGTGCGGCAGGAGGGCGGCACCATCCGCCGGTACTGCCACGTCGGCACCGGCAACTACCACCCCAAGACCGCACGCCTGTACGAGGATTTTGGCCTGCTGACGGCGGATCCGGAGGTCGGAGCCGACCTGACAGACCTGTTCAACGTGCTGACCGGGTACAGCAGGCAAACGGTCTACCGGCGGCTGCTCGTCGCGCCGTACGGCGTCCGCAGCGGGATCATCGAGCGAATCGAGCGGGAGAGCAAGCATGCGGAGAGCGGCCAGAGCGGCCTGATCCGGATCAAAGTGAACGCCATCGTCGACGAAGAGGTCATCGACGCGCTGTACCGGGCCAGCCAGGCCGGGGTGCGCATCGACCTCGTGGTCCGGGGGATCTGCGCGCTGCGCCCCGGCGTTCCCGGTCTCTCCGAGCACATCAGGGTCAGATCGGTGCTGGGGCGGTTCCTCGAACACTCCCGAGTCTTCCACTTCGGCAGCGGGGAGCCGGAGTCCGGCGGGGGCGAGTACTGGATCGGCTCGGCCGACCTGATGCACCGCAACCTCGACCGCAGGGTCGAGGCTCTGGTCAAGGTGACCGACCCCAAGGCCAAGGCCGAGCTGGAACGGATGCTGCGCCTGGCCATGGCCGACGAGACCGGAGCGTTCGACCTCGGCGACGACGGCTCGTGGCAACGGCGACGGCAGGGCAGCCCGGAGCTGGACAGCGCCAGCACGCAGGAGGCGCTGCTGCGCCGCATCGCCGACGGCTCGGATCGACTGAGTAGCTAGGGCAAGGGCACGATGCTCGAAGAAGACCGCAGGTACCAGGTCGCCGAACGGTTCTCCCTGCCAGACCTCGTCGGCTGCGTTCCCAGCGGGGGAACCGTGGTGGCACACCCGCCGGTCGCCTCGCGCGCGACCTACCACGACACCCCAGATCATCGCCTGGCCCGGGCCGGGGGGTCCCTCCGGTACGGCGGGGACGAGTCCTCGACCGGGGTGTGGACGGCGGACCTGCCCTCGGATCCGCCGGGCACCCGGCACGAGATCTGCCGTCCCGGCCCGGCCAAGAACCCGCCGGCCGACCTGGTCGCCCTGCTGACCGCCTATCACCGGGGCGCGTCCCTGCACCGGGCCGTGGTGCTGCGGACGGTCCGGAGGGCGCACGAGATCCTCGACGCCGACGGCCGGTCCCTCGTGGAGATCGTCGACGACACCGTCCGGGTGTTCGAGGGCCGGCGGGTCGTGCGGAGGTTCCGGGAGATCGAGATCAGGCGAGGGGCCGGCCGGCCGAAGCTGCTCAACCGGATCGAGAGCCTGCTGCGGCGGCACGGCGCCCATCCCGGCGATACCGTTCCCAACCACGTCCGTGCCATGGGCACCGCGGTGCCCGGCGCGGCGCGCCTGCCCGACCGCCCATCGGCCGCGGACGTTGTCGCCGGGGTCCTGCGCCGGGATGTGCTGCGGATCCTCCGGAACGATCCCCTGGTCCGGATGCGACAACCCGTGCACGGCGGCGACACCCCGGTCCACCGGATGCGGGTCGGATGTCGCCGGCTCCGCAGCGATCTCCGGACGTTCCGGCCGCTGCTCGAGCGGGCCTGGGCGGACTCGCTCCGCGAGGACCTGCGCTGGCTCGCCGAGGTGCTGGGCCCGGCCAGGGACGCGGAGGTGCTGCGGGCCAGGCTGCACCAGACCGCGGTGGTCGATGCGCTGGCGCCGCTGGAACCCGCTTCCCTCGCCCGCATCGACGCCGACCTGACCGCCCGGCACGAAGAGGCCCTCCTCGCCCTGGACGAGATGCTGGCCGCACCGAGGTACCTCGACCTGCTGGGCGGGCTGGTGACCGCGTCGACCGCCCCGGAGCTGGCCGAGGACGCCGCGGTCGCGGCCCGCTGGGCGTTGCCGCCCATCATGGCCGGGCCCTGGCGGCGGCTGGTGCGCGGTGGCGCTGCCGCCCTTGGCCGGGCGACGCCGGATGCCGATTGGCACGCGGTGCGGGTGCTCGGCAAGCGCGCCCGCTACGCGGCCGATGCGGCCGCCGCGGTCCTCGGGGGCCCGGCGGGAGAACTCGCTCGCGCGCTCGGTTCGCTCCAGGACCTGCTCGGAGAACACCACGACGCGACGATCGCGGCCGAGACCTGGATGGCCATCGCCGCAGCCGATCCGGACGACCATGCGCTCGCGGTGACCGCCGGCCGCCTCTACGAGCGGGAGCGGGCCACCGCCCGCCGCTGCCGGCGACGGATCGGTCCGCTCTGGCAGGCCGTGACCCGCAAGCGGGCCACGGCCTGGCTGCGGTGACCACCGTCCGGGCCGCAGGCGGCGTCGTCTGGCGGCCCGACCCGGCCGGCGCTCACGCTCCCCTGGTCGCCCTGGTGCACCGGCCGAGATACGACGACTGGTCGCTGCCGAAGGGCAAGCTCCGGCGGGCGGAGCATCCGCTGGCCGGGGCCGTCCGGGAGGTCGGGGAGGAAACCTCGGTCACCGCGGTGCCCGAGGCCGAGCTGCCGTCGGTGCGCTACCAGGTGCGTCTGGCCGGGCCGCATCCCGAGATCGCGGACAAGATCGTTCGATACTGGTCCATGCGGGCGGTGACCTGGGTGGACCATCCCCCGGACCGCGAGGTCGACCGCGTGCGCTGGGCGACCCGGGAGGAGACCGCCAGGCTCCTGACCTACCCGCACGACCAGCTCGTGGCCAGCGCGTTCTTCGACCGCCCCGCAGTGACCGGTGGGGTGGCGTTCGTCCGTTCCGCGAAACGGGTGAAGAGCGCCGAGGCCCTCGGCCGAACCCTCGCGCTGCTCGCCCCGACCCGGATCGTCACCGGGACGACCGGCCGCTGCGTCGCGACCCTCACGCCGCTGGCGACGGCGACCGCGATCCAGAGCGAACCGGACCGGCTCTTCGACGAGGACGCCGACCCGGCGCGGACGGCGACGGCACTCGTTGCCCTGG
>JABDRL010000119.1 GCA_013041765.1 Dactylosporangium sp.
GGCCTCGCCGCAACGAGGCCAGACCCGCCGGGGCCCACCAGTTCCACCGCCCGAGCAGGGTCATCGTCGCCGGCACGAGCAGGCATCGCACCAGTGTCGCGTCGATGAGGACCGCCATGGTCAGCCCGATGCCGATCTGCTCGATGTTGCCCGTCTCGGCCGAGCCGAAGCACCCGAAGACGACCATCATGAGGATGGCGGCCGAGGTGATGACGCGACCGGTGCGCTGGAGCCCGTGCCGTACCGCGGCGTCGGTCTCCACGCCCTGGTCCACGTACTCTTTGACCCGTCCGAGCAGGAACACCTCGTAGTCCATGGACAACCCGAACGCGAAGGCGAAGACGATGACGAGCACGAACGGGCTCAGCCCCCCGATGGTCAACGTGTTGAGCACGTCCTGCCCGTAGCCTTCCTGGAACACGAGCACCAGGACCCCGAAGGTGGCTCCGAGGGACAGGATGTTGGCCATGATCGCCTTGATCGGGACGATCAGCGACCCCGTCATGGCGAACAACAGCACCAACATCGCGATCATTGTCACGGCCAGGGCCAGCGGCAGCCGATCGGCGACCTTGCCTCGCAGATCGATGAGCACAGCAGCCTCTCCCGTGACCCAGGACCGTCGCCCCTCCGGCCGATCGGCCCGTACCCGGGCGACCAGATCCTGGGCCGCGGCGTCTTGCGCGGCGCCGCGGAGCGTGAGCACCACCGTCGACCGGGCGTCGCCGACGGCCTCGGCGGGGAGGACCGCCGCGACGGCGGTGTCCTGCCGCCACCGGTCGGCCCAGACATCGAGCGAGGCCCGGCCGCCCTCGGCGACCACTCGCACGGCCGGGGCGTACTGCTCGCCGAACGTGCTGGCCAGATCGTCCTGAACCCGCATGGCCTCGATGCTGCGGGGGACGCCCGCCGCCTCCGGGATCGTGACCTTTGCGATCAGTAGCGGGCTGGCCAGCACGGCGAGGACGGCGACGGTCCCGGCTATGACCAACGCCGGCCGTCGCTGGACCAGACCGCCGAGCCGGGAGAAGAACCCGACGTCGGTGGCGTCCGAGAGCAGCGCCTGCCGCAGTATGGCCCGTTTCGACGGCGCGACCCACCGCCGGGCCAGGCCCAGCATCGCTGCGGTGAACGTCAGCGCCGTGCAGACCGCGACGACGGCGATGGACATGCCGGCGGCACTCAGCGCCGCCATCATCGAGATGTCGAAGGTCAGCAACCCTCCCAGCGCCACGGCGATGGTCAGCCCGCTGAACAGAACGGTGTGGCCCGCGGTCGCCCAGGTCCGACCGATGGCGTGCCCCGGCGACCAGCCCCGGGACACCTCTTCGCGATAGCGGGTGACCAGCAGCAAGCCGTAATCGACCGATAACCCCAGCCCGAGCAGGGTGACGACGGTGACCGTGTTGTGGTCGAGATCGGTGAACAGGGCGAACCCCAGCAGCACGATCATCGCGGTGATTGCGGACGCGATCGCCGCGAGCAGCGGCAGCCCGGCCGCCGCCAGGCCGCCAAAAATGATGATCAGCACGATGAGCGTGATCGGCAACGAGATCAGCTCTGACCGGGACAGGTCACCCATGCGCGTTTCGGAGATCTGGTCCTGCAACACCGGCTGCCCACCGACCCTGATCCGCGCGCTCGGCGCGCCAGCCGCGGCGAGGTCCGCGTCCGCCGATCGCAGCCGGTCGGTGATGGGCCGCAGCACCGTCTCCCGATCGACCGCGTCAAACGGCTTGAGCGTCACCAGGATCAGCGCCGCATCGTGGCCCGGGCCGAGCAGGGGCTGCGACCCGTCCGCGGCATCCGGCGTCTGGACCGACGCGACGGTCGGCAACGCGGCAAGATCGCTGCTGACCCGGCCGAGCGCGTCTCGCACGGCGGCGGTGCCGGCATCGATCCGGTCGACATAGCCCACGACCGTCCCGCCGGTGTCGGTGTGGTCCTCCAGGATGTCGGACCCCTGGATGGACTCGACGTTCCTGGGGTTGTTGTCCTCGACCAGCCCGCCGAAGACCACACCGGCCGACAGCACGCCGAGTGCCATGACGGCGATCCACACACCCACGACTGGCCAGCGGTGGGCGAAACACCACTGCCCAACCCGGGCCAGGACCCCCGCCAGGCCCCCTTCTGGCACCGGCCGCTCGACATCGGGCCCCATGGCCATCCCCCTCATCGGACCGCGACCCGGGTCCGTGCCCGAGCCAGGGAACCGTGCCGGACCGCCAGGGCGAAGAAGCCCAACCCGCTGAGGGCATGGACGCCGGAACAGACCGGTGCTCCCCCAGTGACCAGGGCTGCGATGCCGCTGACCGTGCAGGCCACCAGCAGCGCGCCCAGGGCGAGCACGCTCCTGTGCCTGGGGTGTGCCAACCGGGACCGGTCGCCGCGTGACCGGAGCACGGCGGCCAGCCAGGACCGATGCGCGAACGTGTGAACGCCTGCGGCGGCGAGCAACAGGAAACCGGTCGCGGCGTGCATGGCTGTCCACGGCACGATCTCGGAGACCAGCCCGGACGCACCGCCAACGGCCGACAGTGCGGTACACATCAGGAGCACCCACAAGGTGGTACCGAGGCGGTGGATTCTTGTTCTGTCCATGTGCTGTCTCCCCGTATTGGTCTCTTCTCTCCAGCAGCATCCCGGGGCCTGGATTCCGAGGCGAGCACCGCGAATCACGACCTGGCGGGCGACGGATCATCCGTTGAAATGACGTGTGTCATTCTCGCGATGACGCACGTCAGCGGCTGGTCGGGGCGGCGGGTGCTAGGGTCAATCGATAATGATTTCTCGGATCGGGAAAACCACATTGGAGCCTGGTCTGCTGCCGTTGTTCCGGGCACTGCTGGGTGTGCAGATCGGCTTGACGGCCATCAACGTGTTCACCCACGTCAACGAAGGCCGGCTTGTGGACTGTCCCCTGCACGCGGTTGGGGGCGGAGCCGCCGGCATGGTGCTGCTGCTGGGGTATCTTTCCTGGCCGGCGGCCAGACGCCGGCTCGCTGGCGGATATCTGCCGCTTGCATTCGTATCCGTGGTCGGCATATCCATGCTGATGCAGCACCAACTCTTGCGGAACTATTCAAGTCCCGAGGAATTTAACAGCAGCGGTACCGCCTGGCAGATTTTTCTGCTGCTGTTCTGTCCACTGGTGCTCATCGGTTGGCAATACAATCTGTCAACCGTGTTCGCCTATTGTCTGCTATCGGGAGGTTCTGGCGTCCTCATGGTCCACGTCGGTGGCCGATCGGACCTGTACGCCAGCGATGTGTACCAGCGCACGGTGCTGATTCGCACCATGGTGTTCTTGGTGACCGGATACGTCATCTGCGGCATGATGGCTCGGCAGCGGGCGCACCGGGTGGCGCTGTCAGACGCCAACCGGCGACTGGGCGCGTTCGCGGCGACCCTCGAACAGCTGGAGGCCGTCCGCTCGCTGTGGAATGCCGATCCCAAGCAGGCCAGCGACATGCTCGACCGGTCTCTGATCACGGCCCGGGGCGGCCTGGTGGAAACCCGTGGGGTCCTCCAGTCCAAACAACAGCTCATCGCGGCGATCCGGGACACGGCCGCCGGGCGGACTCCGGTGGACCAGAACGTCGCCGGCAAACTGTTCTCCCATATCGCGCGGCAGAACCCGCCGCCGAGTGCGATCGGCATCGACCTCAACGATCGAGAACGCGCTGTGCTTCGGCTGCTGGCGGCGGGCCTGGCCAACGCCGACATCGCCGAGCGGCTTCACCTGTCACCGGGGACCGTCCGCAACTATGTCAGTGCGATTCTGGCCAAGCTGGGGGTTGCCGACCGGACGCAGGCTGCCGTGTTTGCTCTGCGCTACGGCCTCGCCGCAGAAGACTAGGGCCTGTCTCGTGGATCGCCGCTCGGAACCAGGTCCACGTTGCTGGACGCCGCCGGCGGGCGTCGCAGGACAATGCCGCAGCAGCGACAGAGCATCACGTGATACGCGCACCGCCGTCGGGTGGTAGATCCACCAGCCGTCACCGGTGTGGCGCTCCTGGACGCCCATGGCACTGGCCGGTGGGTATCGGCGAACAATCCGACTTCATGCGGTTTGAACTCATTCAGGATGAGGGGACCGTAAATACGGTGGTATCTGGCGACAAGAAACATCGAAGATCATCACGACATGTACGTGACGGCAAATCCCGGGCACCTGATTCACCCTGACGTATAGGTAGCGATGATTTTCGATGAACGTGAAGTCCGGAGCAACGACACCGCGCGAATCGATCCACAAGACACGTCCTAGCCGAAAGACATGATCGAATGAGTGCCGTAGAGAATCACATCCCCAGGTACCGCTAGCTACGGCGTACCCACGGGTAACCGCGAGACTGACCGCTGACCGCTGACCGCTGACCGCTGACCGCTGACCGCCCCGACACCCGAGATCCCCGTAGAACCCGGGGCGGCTCAGGCTCAGGCTCCGTCGGGGTCGGCGCCTGTGGCGGATGGCCGGCGCTTCAACCGATGATCACGCCATTCCCAGCGGGAGCGCCAGCCGGGCAGCCGCCGCTCGTCGAAGCCTCTGGCGATCACGACGTCGGTGGAGGAATGCAGCACGATGCTCAGCACGATGGTGACGGCCACGAGATCGAACACCCGCTGGCTGGCCGCGATACCCGAGGTCAGCACCAGCAGGCCGTACACGACCGAGGCGAAGCCCTTCGGGCCGAACCAGGCCGCGGCCGCCTGCTCCCGCAGCCCGAGACCCGCGCCCAGGAATGAGATCCACAGTGCGAGGGGGCGAGCCAGCACGAGCGCGAGCAGCGCGAATACCCAGCCGGCCCAGCCGATGGTGCCGAAGAACGCGGGGGACAGCAGCGCTCCGAAGACGAGCAGTGCCGCGAGCTTCAGCAGTTCGGCGATCAGCTCTCCGAAGTGTTCGAACGCCTGGCGTTCCCGCTGGGCGATGGTGGCGACGGTGATGCCGGCGGTGAAGGCCGCCAGGAACAGGTTGGCGTGGGTGGCCTTGCCGAGCGCGAGCACCAGCAACCCGATCGCGACGGCGTTGAGCGGCAGGTACTGATCGGACACCGCGAACAGGCGGGTGCGTTCCAGCCGGATCGCCACCCACGGGACGGCGATGCCGATGCCGATGCCCAGCAGCAGCTCCGAGGTCAGGGCCGGCAGGTGCAGATCGTGAGATCCGGCAGCCACGGCCAGCAACACGACGACGAACGGCAGGGCCAGCCCGTCGTTGACCCCGGATTCCACGTTGAGCAGGTGCCGCAGCCGGGCCGGCACCTTGTCGTTGCCGACCAGCGCGGCGGCGAACACCGGGTCGGTCGGGGCGAGAACCGCTCCGAGCAGCAGTGCTTCCGGCCATCCCAGGCCCGCGACGGAGTGGGCCAGCCCGGCGGTGACCAGCAGGGTCAACGGCAGGCCCCAGCCGAGCGCTCGACCGGGCAACCGCCAGGCGGATCGCAGGTCATGCCATCCCACCCGCATGCCATCGGTGAACAGCACCGCGAACAGGGCCAGCTCCGCCAGGGTCGCGACCTCCGACGAGCGCGGGGTCACCTGGACCAGGCCCAACACGCCATCGCCGATCAGGAAACCGGCGACGAGGAACAGTACGGCCGTCGACAGCACCGTGCGGTGTGCCAACGCTGACAGCAGCACCGCGACGAGCAGGACCGCGGCGAACACGAGCAACAGGGTCATAACAAGAGCACAATCTACCGGTCGGTGGGAACGGGCCTCCGCGCAATGGCCGTGGCGTCACGATCTGGCGGGCGCCGGACCTGCTCAGTCCTGGCAGGTGAGGAACGCTCCGGCCCAGGCCGCGCCGTCCCCGGCCGCGCCGTCGTGGCCATCGGTCACGATCAGATCCAGCACTTCGACATTATCGAGGTCGATGTCGATGGCGCGGGGCCCGTCCTGGCCGGTCAGCACGTCCGAGTTGTAGACACTGCGGCCGTCGGCCAGCACCTGGAACGCGACGCTGCCGCCGTCGCCGGCCTCGCTGTCGACCCCCACCTGGGCAACGAAGCGGGTGCAGGCCGCCGCCGGGTAGAACCGGATCTGGCTGGGGGCATGCACCCCGAGCCCGCGCGCGAACACCTGGTCCCCGATGGTGATCGGACCGCCGTCATCAACCTCGGAGTCGCCGTTGGCCTGGTCGATGGCGACCGGTCCCAGCCCGTTGCTGATCGAGATGAACGGGAGATCGCTGAGGTGCCGGACCTGCTCGGTCCCCGGCTGGCGGTTGTCGCTCGGGGTCGGCTGGGCGGCGGGCCACACCGCGGAGATCACCGCCAGCGTCACCGCCAGGGTCCCGACGACCGCCATGGTGACCATTCCGCCGGTGTCGCGACCGGTGTCGGCTGCGGGCTCGGGACCGGCAGCGCCTGCGGGACCGGCAGCGCCTGCGGGACCGGTGGCGCCTGCGGGGCCGGCGGCGGCATCCGGGCCTGTCCGGGGCGATTTCATGGCCTTTTCCGTGGTCGGGGGATCAATCGGGGTGGCCGGCGAGCGGCGATGTCCTCGACCCATCCGACGGCCAGGGTAATCGTCGCAGTCAGTGCGATCACCGCTGCGAGCAGGGCCGCCGACTGCTCGGCCGGCAGCGGGCGCTCGGTGGCGTTCAGCATGTGCCCGGCCGCGACGAGCATGGCGAAGTGCCACAGGTAGATGGTGACCGCCCGGGCATTGACCAGGTGAACCAGCCGGTTGAACCAGTGGATTCGGCACAGTCCCGCGATGGGCAGGTTGAAGCGCAGCACCGCGGCGACGAATGCCGCAGACCACAGGCTGTTGGCCATCGGGATGTGGTTGATGTCGAAGTCGCCCTGCCGGGAACCGATGGCGAACGACCAGCCGGCGCTCACGACGGCCAGGGTGATGACCAGCGGGGCGAAGATCTTGCTGGGCAGCCGCCGCAGCAGCCGGTCATGGTGGGCATACCCCAGCAGCCAGCAACAGCCGTAGGTCGCGACATTCGAGAGCGGCTCGACCAGGTAGCCCCCGATCGAGACGACCTGGAAGTGCAGCGCGACCGGGAGCGCCAGCGATACCCCGAGCGTCTGCCACGGCCAGCGGCGAAACGCGGTGAGCATCGGGCGGGAGAGCACGACGAGCCACAGATACGCCACCAGATACCACAGCATCGCGGTGAAGGCCCAGGCCCAGGGTGGGCCGCCGGCCGGCGGGGTGCGTACGGGCACGATCCACCACAGCAGTTCCATCCAGCCCAGCGGGCTCTCGGGCCGTTCTCGCCAGCCGCACAGAACCATGATCGAGACGGCGCTGACCGCAAGAACCCACAGGGGAGGGAGAAGGCGGCGCAGCCGGCCGAACACCGCACGCGGCCCCGTCCGATCCAGCGAGCGCGCCATCAGCGAGCCGGCGAGGGCGAACATCAGCCCCATGGCGGGGAACACGATCGTCAGCCAGGCCCAGCCCAGCGTGTGGTAGACGACCACCCGCGCGAGCGCCGCGGCTCTCCAGGTGTCGATGCCCTGGTCCCGGACGACTCGCGGCGGCGGTGCCTGGTCTGGCCCGAGCACCCCGACCGGAGTATCCGGTGCCCGCGAGTTTTCCCGGTCGGAACGGCTCGAACCCAAGTGAGGACCCTCCCCAGTGTCGCGTCTGGGGCGATGCCGACGAGGCGTCCCTGCGCGACGACCCACAACGTATCCGTGAACTGTACGGAGAGAGCTTCGGCGAGCGGCCAGGGGTGGTCAGGTTCTCGCCGCTTTGGGGGCATGAAACGGCCACCTAGCCGGAAAACGGTCCTGAGGATCGCCCTGTGGTCACCCAAGGACGAAATAGCGTAGCCAGAGGTATGGCGCGGCAAGGATGATCGTCACTGTCGCGACGACCAGACCGTACTTGGTGAACTCCCAGAAGCTGATGCGCGTGCCGGCCCGTTCGGCCAGTCCCAGGATGACGACGTTGGCCGAGGCGCCGACGGCGGTGGCGTTGCCGCCGAGGTCCGCGCCGAGCGCCAGCGCCCACCAGAAGACGTGGGTCGGGTCCTTGCCGCCGCCGTCGGCGGCGACCAGTTCGGCGACGACCGGGCTCATGGTCGCGACATAGGGGATGTTGTCGACGATCGCCGAGAGCACCGCAGAACCTCCGAGCAGCGCTCCGGTGGCCAGCAGCGGCCTACCGTCCACCGCGTCGGCCGCGTTCCGGGAAACGGTCTCGATGACTCCGGTGTTCACCAGCGCGCCGACCATGACGAACAGGCCGGCGAAGAACACCAGCGTGGGCCACTCGACGTCTTTGGCCACCTCGACCGGTTCCAGCCGCGACAGCGCGAGCAGAGCGAGGCCACCGATGATCGCGACGACGGACGGCTCCAGATGCAGCACCGTGTGCAGGACGAACGCCGCGGTGACCATGGTCAGCACGACAAGGCTGACGATCAGCAGACGCCGGTCACGGATCGTCTCACGCTCCCGAAGCGCCATGATCCGTTCGACGCGATCAGGGTCGTAGCGGAACGACGAGCGGAACAGCACGCGGCACAGCCCAACGAACACCACCATGAGGACCAGCACTATTGGGGCGAGGTGGACAAGAAAGTCGTTGTACGACAGGTCTGCCCTGCTGGCAATGATGATGTTGGGCGGATCGCCGACCAGGGTGGCCGTGCCGCCGATATTGCTGGCCAGCGCCTCGGCGATGAGGAAGGGAATGACCGGAACCGCCAGCCGCTCGCAGACGAGGAAGGTGACCGGGGCGATGAGCAGGACGGTCGTGACGTTGTCGAGCACGGCCGAGGCGACGGCGGTCACCAGAACCAGGATCACCATCACCCGGAACGGGCGTCCCTTGGCCTGCTTGACCGACCAGATCGCCACGTACTCGAAGGCGCCGGTGCGTTTCAGGACCGAGACGATGAGCATCATGCCGAGCAGCAGGAAGATGACGTTCCAGTCGATGCCGGCTTCCTCGGAGAAGAAGGCGTGCTCGGCGTCGGTTGCACCGATGATCAGCATGATCACGGCTCCGCCGACGGCGGCGGCAACGCGATGGATCTTCTCCGTCGCGATCAGGGCGTAGGCGATGATGAAAACGACAATGGCAATCCAGGAGATAGCAGTCATGTAGCGAGCATCCGATCCAGCAGCGCGTCGAGGGTGATCGTGCCGAGGGGGCCCGTCGTTGGGTCGACCACGGCGACAAGCGGGCTGTGGGTGCGTGCCATCAACGCGGCGATTTCCAGCACGGTGGCGTCCGGGCTGACAATCGGCAGCTCCTTTGCCCGCTCCGGTAGGCACTGGGCGACGGTGCGGTCGCCCAACTCCCTCAGGAAGAGGTCAGCGGCCTTCTCATCGATCACCCTGGCGAGAGGGGGATCGTCCTGGCAGTACTGGGGAATCGCCATTCGCAGAACCTGAGCGCCGGGGAGCACGGTCAACGGGCACTCTTGGTCGTCTATTACGATGAGCCCGGGAAGGTCCTGCCCGGCTAGAAGCCTCGCGGCCTCGATCGCCGGGGTGTCGAGCCGTACTGTGGGAAACGGTGCGGCTAGGTCTCGTGCACGCATGGCAGCGGTCCCTTCTTGATCTTCCGCACCGGCGTTATGCCGTTGAGGCTGACCGTAGCGTAAGGTCGTCCTGAACAGACAGTTGGTTAGGATAACCTACCAAACGTGAATGTATGTCGTGGCGTCTTACCGAACACGGACGCATCCGAGCCCGAATCCCTTGCCGCGCTGCTGGGCGGGTGGCGGGCCGGTGTCGAGGCGAGCGTGCCTCCGCTGCTGTTCGCCGTGGGCTGGCTGCTGACCGGGCATTCGGTGTGGGGCGGTGTGATCATCGCCATAGCCTCCGCGATCCTTGTCGCGGCCTGGCGGCTGCGGCGAGGACACCGGCCCCGGGCCGTGCTGTTCGGCCTGTTCGCCGTCTGCGTCGCCGCGCTGGTCGTCTTGTACACCGGTCGTGCCGCGGACTTCTATCTCGTCCAACTGGTCGGCAACGCCGCCGCAACCCTGGTCTGGGTCATCAGCATCGTGATTCGTTGGCCACTGCTCGGGGTGGTGGTAGGGCTGGTTCGTGGCCAGCGCGCTCGGTGGCGGGCCGACCCGGTGCTGCTGCGGGCGTACACCAGGGGAAGCTGGGCGTGGGTACCACAGTACCTGGTGCGCGTGGTGGTGCTGTTGCCGCTGTATCAGGCCGACCGGGTGCTGGAACTGGCGGTGGCGCGGGTGGCGCTCAGTTGGCCGCTGGTCGCGGTGTTCCTGGCATTCAGCTGGATGGTGGTACGGCGATCCCTGCCGCCCGGGCATCCGGGCCTGCGGCTCACCCGTAAGGCGGAAGCCGGCGAGCTGGTGACCTGCCCGCGTCCATGATCTGCGTCACGAGCCCGGGGGAAGGCCCAAAGCATGACAGATCGGGCGGTTACTGTGGTCGGCACGGTCCTGTGGTCGGATGGCGGGGTGGCCCGCCGGCCCGGTCCGGGCGTCGGAAGACCTCGGCGGATGCCGCCACCGGTCCCCACCAGACGCTCCGTTGACGCTCTGGTGGAGGGGTCCGCCCATGGCAAGCGCGCCGTCCAAGGCGTCCCCCGGAAGGGCCCGAACCCGACCGGCTTCCCGGCGGCCCACCCGCGGGGCCCGCGCCCCGCGGGACGTGCTGGCGGTGATCTCGGCCGGCGGGATGCTGGGGGCGGTGGCCAGGTTCGTCCTCGGCGCGGCGTTCCCGGCCGAACCCGGGATGTTCCCGTGGGCCACGTTCGGGGTGAACGTGCTCGGAGGATTGCTGATCGGGACACTGATGGTGCTGGTCAATGACGTGTGGACCGAGCGGAGGCTGCTCCGGCCCTTTCTGAGCGTCGGGGTGCTCGGTGGGTTCACCACCTTCTCCACGTATGTTGTCGATGTGCATCAGCTGGTTGAGACCGACGCTCCGGGAACGGGCCTGGCCTACCTTTTCGGCACGGTGGTCGCTGTGCTCGCGGCGACCTGCGCCGGCATCGCCGGGGCGCGACGGGCGCTGCGATGGTGGGGTGCCACAGCGTGACAGCCACACTCTGCGGGAACCGCCGGTGACCGTGCTGCTGGTGGCGCTGGGCGCCGCGATCGGCGCCCCCCTGCGCTATCTCGCTGGTCAGGTGGTCCAGACCCGGCACGATTCACCCTTTCCCTGGGGAACCTGGACGGTCAATCTCGTCGGATCGCTGCTGCTGGGGCTGCTGGCCGGCGGGCTGCGGGCACAGGGGCTGCCCGAAGCGGTGATGGCGCTGCTCGGGGCGGGGTTCTGCGGTGCGTTGACCACCTACTCGACGTTCGGCTATGAGACGGTGCGGCTGGCGGAGGGCGGTGCGTGGTGGCTCGCCATGGCGAACATCGTCGCTGGCGTCGGCGGCGGTCTGGGCGCGGCGCTGTGCGGCGCCATGGTCGCCGGCGTGCTCTGGGGCTGACCCGCCGGTCCGTGGATCATGTTGGGGTGCTCCTATCCGACGAGCATGGTGGTCATGGCGCCGTAGTTCGAGGCGGTCGGGCTGAGTTCCGTCGCGGACACGATGCCGGTGGTGAAATAGCCGTAGAGGCACTTCTCCTGGCCGCGGCACAGCCTGTCGCCGGTGAGGTTCGACGTTGCGGAGAACCCTGGCAGGGCGTACCCGGTGAGGACGAAGCTCGTGAAGCCGTCGAGGTGGTAGGCCGCGTTGGCACCGTTGCCCCGAACCCCATCGAAGATGGACATCGTGAGCACCGTGCGGCTGGCCCGGGCGGCGGCGAGCACCGTCTTGCAGCTCTGGGACGCGGAGACGCCGGGGTTGCTGCCGTACTCGCCGTTGGCGTCGACCTCCGACGCGCAGGGGCCCGCCAGCTCGTCGAGCCAGCCGAAGCCACCGGGAGCGTTCCAGCCGGACGGTCCGGCGGGGCAGGGGGTCGAGCCGCGACTGTCGTGCAGGTAGATCGCGCCCTCGAAACTGGCCGACGGGACCGCCGGCGGGGGCGCGGCCAGGCTGGTGCCGTTACTGGTCAGATGGTTCCAGACACAGGTGGAGATGGTGACCGCGACGGTGGCCGCCGAAGTCGGTGTGCCCCAGGCCGCCCTGGCGCACGCGCCCACGGCGTGGCCGTTGTCGGTGCTGTTCCCCGCCAGGCCCGTGGCCAGGACCGGTGGCAGCACGGTCTGGCCGTCGACGCTCTCCGTCGCGGCGTGCACCTCGACGTACCCACCGGTCGGCGGATCGGTGAGACACCCGCTCAGGTTGGTCGGCTCGGCGGGACAGGCGGGCAGACCCTGGCCATTTCCGCAGATCGCGGTGATCCGGGTGTTCCCGTCGGCGGCGTTGTCGTCGACGTACCGCTGGGCGACGGCCAGTTGATTGGCACACTGGTCCGGGTCCTTGGCGCACTCGTTGGCGACGGCGATCGCCGCGGCGTCCGCGCCGCGCTGCAGTTCGCCCCGCTCCACGTAGAGCCGACCGACATCGACGACCACGGCGCCCGCGCCGATGAGGACGCCGCTTCCCACGACGACCGAGACCACGGCCGTCGCGGCGCCGCGGTCGCGACGCCTGGACAGACCGGTGGCCACAGCTCGTCCGCATCGTGCGAGCCAGGCGAGATGATCCGGCATGGGCTGCTCCCTGGGGTGAGAACGCTGGATTTCTTCCTAACAACTCTCAGCGCCCGATGACCCGGTTCCGTCACCCGGGCCGGAGCCGCCGACGGCATTCTCACAACCGCTCAGGTCCCCGCGGTGGCGGCCGATGGGCCCGGGGTGGTGGCCGAGACAATCCCAGCGTCGCCAGGCCAGGACGATCTCACCGCGGCCGTCCGCGCGGCCCAGCAGGGCGATGAGGAAGCGTTTCGCACGCTGTACCGGTCGGTGCAACCCGGCTTGCTGCGGTTCCTGGGGGTCCTGGTCGGCGGGGACGCCGAGGACGTGGCCTCGGAGGCATGGCTCCAGATCGCCAGGGACCTCCCCGCGTTTCGCGGTGACGGCGGGGCGTTTCGGGGCTGGGCCGCGACCATCGGCCGGAACCGTGCCACCGACCACCTGCGCAGCCAGCGGCGACGTCCGGTCCAGCCCACGCCGATCGAGGTCCTCGCCGACCTGGTCGCCGATCACGACACGGCCGGCGAGGCACTGCGATCGGTGTCGACGGAGGCCGCCATCGCCCTGATCGCCGCGCTACCGCGCGATCAGGCCGAAGCCGTCCTGCTGCGGGTGGTCGTGGGACTGGACGTCAAGACCGCGGCTGGCGTGCTGGGCAAGCGCTCCGGCGCCGTGCGTACCGCCGCGTACCGAGGACTGCATCGCCTCGCGGATCTTTTCGAGCGGGAAGGCCCACCGGGCGGCGGCGCGACAGATCCGGCCACGGGGACTCTGGGGGCAACAGAATGATCGGACGTCGAGACGCGGAGTTCCCCACGCTGGGGTCCTCGGCCTTACCCCTCCTGCTCACGGCGGCCACCGCACCGGCCAGCCCGGACGAGCTGGCCGGGGAGGCCGCGGCGGTCGAGGCGTTCCGGGCCGCCCGGCTCGCCGCCAGCGGGGCGCAGCCCGGCGGGCATCCCGCGGGGCGGAAGGACGAACCGACGAAGCGTCCCATCCGCGGTAAGAGCAACAAGGGTGTCACGAGCAACAAGAGCCACAAGAGTGGCAGCCAGGGCAAGGACTGTGCGGACTGGCGTAGCGGGCCGGCGGCGCCAGGCAAGAAACCCAGCACACAGAAGACTCATTAATTGGCCATGCGGATCGATAGTGGCAGCGTGGCGCGCACATGGTGGATGTACTCCCTATCGGGGTGTGCCATGCTCGTGGGCTATCCCGGGCTCTCCCCCCGGCTCCAGGACGCCCTGCACGCCGCGGTCGCGGGGCTGGCCGTCGGGGCGGCGGTGGCCGCCATGCGCCTGTACCCGCAGGCACAAGCGGGCGGGTGGTACCTGCTGGCCGTCATCCAGGTGGCCCACAGCATCGTGGACGCCCGGGACGGCGAGACAGCCTCGGCCCTGGCCGTCGGCCTCCTCTGCCTGGTCTACTACCCGCTGTTCATCATCGGCCTGGTGCTGCTCATCCGCGGCCACAACCCGCGTGGCCAGCCGGCCGCCGGGCCGGCTCTGCGGTGGCCGCCCAGCCACCTGCTACTCCTGAGCCTCGGGCTGACCGCGGTCGCCGATGTGACCTACGCCGCGGCTACCATGCGCGGGGAACCCGTCAGCGGGATTGCCGATGTGGCCTGGTCGCTCGGCTCCGCCGCGTTGATCAGCGCGGCGCTGTATCCGTCCATGCGCGCGCTGGGCCTGCCGGTCCTGGAGACGACGGCACGCTTCGGCCCCCAGCAGATCATGCTGATTGCCGCTGGCATGCTGACCACGATGCTGGGCACGCTGGGGGCGAGCCGGTCGTCGAGCGCCGTCGACATCACGGTGTTCACCGTCGGCACCCTCGGGGTATCGCTGCTGCTGCTGTCCCGCACCGTGTCCATCGTGCGCCATCTGGAGCAGGCCGTGGCGAGAGCGCAGGCCCTGCGGGCGGAGGCCGATACCCGCGAGGAACGCCGCCGGTGGAGCGAGCGGCGCTTCCGCTCCATCGTGCACTCGTCGTCGGACGTCATGCTGCTCGCCCGCCCGGACGGCACCATCACCTGGTGCGGCGATTCGATCGAGCGCATCTGTGGGTACCAGCCGGCAGACCTCACCGGGCGGGAGATGGTGGACTTCCTGCACCCCGATGATGTGTCAGTGGCCGCCTATTTCGCGGAGTCGCTGGTGGTGCCGGGATCGTCGGCGTGGCTGGACTGCCGGCTCAGACTCGCCGACGGGTCATACCGAATCTTCCAGGTCACGGGCCGGAACGCCCTCAACGACCCCGCCGTCGACAGCCTGCTCTTCACCGGCCTGGACGTCACCGAACGCCGGCAACTCGCCGATCAGCTCATCGAGCGGGCATTCTTCGATCACCTGACCGGGCTGGCCAACCGAGCGCTGCTCATGGACCGGGTCGACCGGGCGATCGCGCAGCACGACCAGGACGGTCGACATGCCGCCGTGCTGCTCATCGGCCTGGACGATTTCAAGACGGTCAACGACAGCCTGGGCCACGAGGCCGGCGACCAGGTGCTGCGGCAGACCGCGGAACGCCTGACCGAGCGCCTTCGCGTCGCCGACACCGCCGCGCGCATCGGGGGAGACGAGTTCGCCATCCTGCTGGACGACGTCAACACCGAGCAGGCGGGCGCGGCGGCCAGCCGGGTTCTCGGGGCGCTACGAGAGCCGTTCCTGATCGACGACCACGAGGTGTACACCAGCGCCAGCATCGGCAGCAGCACCACCTCTGGCAAGTACGACGACCCGGACGTCATGCTGCGGGACGCCAACATCGCCATGCACCGCGCCAAGTCCTCCGGCAAGAACCGCTGCGAGGCCTTTCTGCCGAGCATGCGGGCCGACGCGGTACGGCGGCTGGAACTGCACGGCGATCTGCAACGGGCGGTGGACCGGAACGAGTTCGTCGTCTTCTACCAGCCCATCATCGAGCTGTCCACCAACAGGCCCAGCGGGTTCGAAGCGCTTGTCCGGTGGCAGCACCCAACCCACGGCCTCCTTGGCCCGGATCGGTTCATCCAGCTGGCGGAGGAGACCGGGCTGGTCATCCCGATGGGCCGGCAGATCCTGCACCGGGCATGCTGTCAGGCGAGCCGCTGGCACACCACGCTTGGCTCGGAGCTGAGGATGGCGGTCAACGTGTCCGCCAAGCAGGTGGCCGATGGCCGGCTGCTGGACGACGTCACCAGGGCGATGCGGGTCAGCGGGATCGATCCGTCCAAGCTGACGCTGGAACTGACGGAGAGCGCGCTGATGGCCGATATCGACCTCGCGGCCAAGCGGCTCAAGGCCCTGCGGTCGCTGGGGGTGCGGATCGCCATCGACGACTTCGGCACGGGGTACTCGTCCCTGGCCTATCTGGACCGATTGCCGATCGACCTCATCAAGATCGATCGGTCCTTCGTCGCCACGCTCGACGACCCGATGCAGGAGGCGACCCTGGTGCGCATCATGGTCGATCTCGCTCATCACCTGGACATCCCCGTGGTTGCCGAGGGTATCGAGACCCGTACCCAGCGGGATCGGCTGGTGGCGCTCGGCTGCCCGCTGGGGCAGGGGTATCTCTTCTCCCGGCCGCAGGATCCGCAGGCCCTGGAGGGCGCCCTGACCGACCTGCTCGCGGAGGTCAGGTAGCCAGGTCAGCGTCGGCGGTGAACGCCGCGATGATCCGTTCGGCGGCCAGCGACGGTGGGAGGACCCCGTCGTGCACCTGCCGCTCGACCTCGGTGGTGATCGTCGCGACGTGCTCATCCGAGCGCAGCCGGTCGAGCAGGCTGTCCCGCACGGTCGACCACATCCAGTCGACCTGCTGGGCACGCCGACGTTCCGCCAGGGCGCCGGAGGCTGCCAGCGTCTCCTGGTGGCGGAGCAGGGTCTGCCATACCGTGTCGATGCCGGTGCCTTCCTGGGCGCTGCAGGTCAGCACCGGCGACTGCCACGAGCCGTCCGGTGTGTGCAGCAGCCGCAGCGCCCCGGACAGCTCTCGGGCGGCGGACCTGGCCTCCTCGGCATGGGGGCCGTCGGCCTTGTTGACCGCGATGACGTCGGCGAGTTCCAGCACGCCCTTCTTGATGCCCTGCAACTGGTCGCCGGTGCGGGCCAGCGTCAGCAGCAGGAACGAGTCGACCATGCCGGCGACCGTCACCTCCGACTGGCCGACCCCGACGGTCTCCACCAGCACGACGTCGTAGCCGGCCACCTCAAGGACCACCATGGCCTCTCTGGTGGCCCGCGCGACGCCGCCGAGGGTTCCCGCGGTGGGGGAGGGCCGGATGAAGGTCTCCGGGTCGGCGGCCAGCCGCGCCATCCGGGTCTTGTCGCCAAGGATGCTGCCGCCGGTCCTGGTCGAGGACGGATCGACGGCCAGGACGGCCACCCGGTGACCGCAACCGGTCAGATAGGTCCCCAGGGCGTCGATGAAGGTCGACTTGCCGACACCGGGGACCCCGGTGATCCCCACCCGCCGGGCGTGTCCCGCGCGGGGGGCCAGGGCGGACAGCAGCCGCTGCGCGTGGGCGCGGTGGTCGGCGCGGGTGGATTCCACCAGGGTGATGGCCCGCGCGATCCAGGCACGCGAGCCATCAACGATCCCGTCGACGAACGTGTCGACGTCCGGCAGCCGTGGTCTCATGCAGCCAGTGTCGTCGGAGGCTGCGGGTGGCCGAGCCGGCGGGACAGCTCCTGGAGCATGTCCAGGGCGGAGTCCGCGATCACCGTGCCAGGGGGATAGATCGCCGAGGCGCCGGCCGCCCGGAGGGCATCGAAGTCCTGGGACGGGACGACTCCACCAACGATGATCATGATGTCGTCCCGGCCGAGCGCCTTCAGCTCGTCGCGCAGCGCCGGCACCAGCGTCAGGTGCCCGGCGGCCAGGGAAGAGACCCCGACGATGTGCACGTCCGCCTCGACGGCCTGCCGGGCGACCTCTGCCGGCGTCTGGAACAGCGGCCCCACGTCGACGTCGAAGCCGAGGTCGGCATAGGCCGTCGCGACGACCTTCTGGCCCCGGTCGTGGCCGTCCTGACCCATCTTCGCGACCAGAACGCGTGGCTGGCGTCCTTCCGCGGCGGCGAACACCTCCACCGCCGCCCGAACCTTCGCGACATTCCCCACCGCGCCGACCTCCTGCCGGTACACCCCGGAAATGGTGCGGATCTGGGCGGAGTGCCGGCCGAAGACCCGCTCCAGGGCATCGGAGATCTCGCCGATCGTCGCCTTGGCCCGAGCCGCGTCGATCGCGCAGCTCAGGAGGTTCTGCTCCAGCCCGGGGGCACGGGTGCCGGCCATGGCGGCCGTCGCGGCCGTCGTCAGCGCGGTCAGCGTCGCCGTGCAGGTGGGCTCGTCGCGCTCCGCCCGCAGCCGGCGCAGCTTCTCGATCTGCTGGGCCCGCACCGAACTGTTGTCGACCTGGAGGACGTCGATCGCCTCGTCGACCTCCAGCCGGTACTTGTTGATCCCGATGACCGGCTGGCGACCGGAGTCGATCCGGGCCTGGGTCCTCGCGGCGGCCTCCTCGATCCTGAGTTTCGGGATGCCCTCGTCGATGGCCTTGGCCATGCCGCCGGCCCGCTCGACCTCCTGGATGTGCGCCCAGGCCCGCTGCGCGAGGTCGTGGGTGAGCCGCTCGACATACGCGCTGCCGCCCCAGGGGTCGATGACCCTCGTCGTGCCGGACTCCTGCTGGAGCAGCAGCTGGGTGTTGCGGGCGATGCGGGCGGAGAAGTCCGTCGGCAGCGCCAGGGCCTCGTCGAGGGCGTTGGTGTGCAGCGACTGCGTGTGCCCCTGGGTGGCCCCCATGGCCTCGACACAGGTGCGGGCGACGTTGTTGTACACATCCTGTGCCGTCAGCGACCAGCCGGAGGTCTGGCTGTGGGTGCGCAGGCTCAGGGACTTGGGGTTGGTCGCCCCGAAGTCCTTGATGATCTTGGCCCACAGGAGCCGGGCCGCCCGCAGTTTGGCGATCTCCATGAAGAAGTTCATGCCGATCGCCCAGAAGAACGACAGCCGGGGCGCGAACGCGTCGACGTCGAGCCCGGCCCCCATCCCCGCCCGGATGTACTCCATGCCGTCGGCCAGGGTGTAGGCCATCTCCAGATCGGCGGTGGCCCCGGCCTCCTGGATGTGGTACCCGGAAATGGAGATCGAGTTGAATCGGGGCATCCGCTGCGAGGTGAACGCGAAGATGTCCGAGATGATGCGCATCGACGGCTGCGGCGGGTAGATGTAGGTGTTGCGGACCATGAACTCTTTGAGGATGTCGTTCTGGATGGTCCCGGCCAGCTGCTCCGGCGCCACCCCCTGCTCCTCGGCCGCGACGATGTAGAGCGCCAGGATCGGCAGGACCGCCCCGTTCATCGTCATCGAGACGCTCATCCGGTCCAGCGGGATGCGGTCGAACAGCTGCCGCATGTCGTAGATCGAGTCGATGGCCACGCCCGCCATGCCGACGTCCCCGGCGACCCTGGGGTGGTCGGAGTCGTAGCCCCGGTGCGTCGCCAGGTCGAAGGCCACCGAAAGGCCCTTCTGCCCGGCGGCGAGGTTGCGCCGGTAGAAGGCGTTGGACTCCTCCGCCGTGGAGAACCCGGCGTACTGCCGGATCGTCCATGGCCGGGTGGCGTACATCGTCGGGTAGGGCCCGCGCAGGTACGGCGGGACACCGGGCATGGTCGAGAGGAAGTCCAGCCCGGCGAGATCATCGGAGGTGTACAGCGGCTTGACCCCGATACCCTCCGGAGTGTCCCAGACCAGGTCGCTCGCCTCGGTGCCGGTGGTCTCCAGCACGGCCGCGTTCCAGTGCTTGGCCGCGTCGGCGGGGATCTCCGGGGTGCCGAGGTCGATGTGGGAGAAATCGGGGATGGTCATGACGCAGCCTTCACATCCAGGTCGGCCAGGGTTGTCTCCAGCACCGCCACCGTGTCGCAGCCGAGGTGCAGGTAGGCGTCGACCCCGGCGTACCGCTTCGGCGCTCCCGCGAGCCACACCTTCTTCGCCCCGGCGGCCACCAGCGCCGCGGCCACATCCTCCGCGTGCTCCGCGTAGAGCTTGTCGGTCGAGCACAGGCACGCGACCGGCAGGCCGCTGTCGGCGAAGCGCCGGGCGATCTCGGCGACGTCGGTGCCGGGGCCGCCGCTGACGGTCGCGATGCCCCCGGCGGCGAAGAGGTTGGCCGCGAAGGAGGCCCGCGCGGTGTGCGCGGCGACCGAGCCGATCGTCGCCAGGAACACCGTCGGCCGCGATCCCGGATGCGCGTCGGCCCGGTCCCGCAGGGTCTCGAAGACCTGGGCGTACCGGCGCCGGGGCAGCACGCCGCCGCCAGCGGCGACGGGTGCCGGTGCCCGGACGGGCAGCTGCTCGTCGAGGTTGGGGAACTCGCTGACCCCGGTGATCGGGTGGCTGCGCTTCGCGACGCGCTTGGACCTCGTGGCCCAGGTCGCATCGATGCGCGCGGTGACCAGGCCGGTGTCGAGGGCCGCGACGATGCCGCCGGCCCGCTCGATCTCGGTGAACCAGTCCCAGGCGGTCCTGGCCAGCTCGTCGGTCAGGTGCTCGACGTACCAGGAGCCCCCGGCCGGATCGATCACCTTGGCCAGGTTGGACTCTTCCAGCAGCAGCGCCTGCGTGTTGCGGGCGATGCGCCGGGAGAAGGCGTCCGGCAGTCCGAGGCAGGCATCGAAGGGCTCGACCGTGACCGCATCGGCCCCACCGATTCCCGCCGCGAAGCAGGCGACCGTCGTGCGCAGCATGTTCACCCACGGGTCGCGGGCGGTCATCATCGCCGAGGAGGTCACGGCGTGCTGCCGTTGCGCCCCGATCTGCGGCGCCCCGGCGACCTCCGCCACCCTGGCCCACAGCCGGCGGGCGGCCCGCAGCTTCGCGACGGTCAGGAACTGGTCGACGGTCGCGGCGTACCTGAACTCCAGCTGGGCGAACGCGTCCGCGGCGGTCAGCCCCGCGGCGGTCAGCGCCCGCAGGTAGGCGACGCCGGTGGCGATGGAACAGCCCAGCTCCTGGGCATCACTGCCGCCAGCGTCGTGGTACGGCGTGGCGTCGACCATGCCGGTCCGCAGGTTGGGGAAGCTTCCCCGGATCCGCGCGGCCAGCGTCGTCAGCACGGGCAGGTCGATCGGGGTGCCGGCGGTGGCGTGCAGGCCGATCGGGTCGGCTCCCAGGTTGCCATTGACCTTGGCAGTGGGGGCGTGGCCGTCGTCCGCGACGTTGAGGAAGATCTCGGCGGCCTCGGCGGTCTGTGCCCCGGCGTCGAGCACGACTCCAGCGAGATCGAGATGCACCCCGTCGAGGACGGCGGGGAGTTCCGCCGGGGCGAGGCCCGCCTGGCCCAGCACGAGCCACAGGGAGGTGACCCCGTGCTCCAGATCGGCGAGGATCTCGGCCCGGGCGACCCCGGCATCGGGATGGGCATGTCGCTGCCGGACGTCCCACCCGGTGGCAACGGCGCCCGCTGCCTGTCGCCCGCGGACGAACGGCGGCGCTCCCGGCACCCCGATGGGTGGACGTTCCGTCGATCCCGAATGCAATGCGGCGATGGTGATGCCGTCGTAGGTAACCTTCGCTAGCAGTTCGTCGACAGCCTCAGGCAGGGTGTCGTCGCCAGCTTTGCCGGACTTCCGTAATGCTCCCAACGCCAGCCGCCGCCACTGGTCACTATCGGCCGGTGGAAAGGCGGCGGCAAGGGGCAATTCCCCCAACCGCGAATTCACGGATCTACCGTACGCCCGGCTATGACGACGGTCTGAGCTGAGCCCTGGACTATGACGACGCCCACATCAAGGTTTCTCGGCCTCCTGGCCTCGGCGGGGTGGCACTCGGCCGATCGATCCCCCGGTAGGGCAGGGGGACGGCGGACACGAGGCTGGTCGTTGTCCTGCCGAAGCGGGCCAGTGCGTTCACGACCTCATCGAGGTGGTACGTCGAGGATGCGACGATCCGCAGCAAGTGGTAGCGCTCCGCCGCAATCCATAGGCATTCCTGGATCTCGTGACGGGCGGCCAGCACCCGGTCCAGCGAGACCGGCCCGGCGCCCTCGTGCTGCAACCGGACGATCGCCAGGATGGGGAACCCGAGCCTGGTGGCGTTGACCTGGGCGCGGTAGCCGGTGATGCGGCCGGTGGCGGCCAGCCGCCGCATCCGCTCGGTGATCTCGGGTGGCTCGCACCCGACGAGCCGTCCCAGCTCGGGAAGGGGCAGACGCCCGTCACGTTGCAGTTCCACGAGGATCGCCCAGTCGGTCGCGTCGAGATCGGCAGGATCCTGGCGGTTCGCGGCGTTCACGGCCATACAGCGAAGGTACCGCGCGAAGAGGACTCCCGGGGAATCTTCAGGCGATGTCGCCAGCGTCACGGTGTCGTCGACGGCTCGATGGAGGTGCCGGTGATCGCGGCGTATCCGGCCCCGAAGAACACCCAGATGGAGAACAGGATGGCCGGCGCCAGCACGATGTAGCTGAGGACCAGTCCGGCGACCGCCGAACCGTGACCGGTCTTGTCGTGTTTGCGGATGTCGATGAGTGCCGCGTGCCCGCAGACGAGGCTGGCGAGGCTGAGAACGCCGAAGGTGCAGCAACTGGTGACGAAGCCGATGATGCCCAGGACCAGGGACGCGGTGGCCAGCCCCGAGTTCTGGCGCAGCATGGGGGCGCCCATCATCGGGATGGCCGTCGGCGGGGCGTACGGCGGCGGCGCGACCGGGAAGGGCGGCGCGCTGTAGCCGTAGGCATCGCCGGAGGGCTGGGGCTGCCCGTAGGGGCTGGTGCCCGGTGACTGGGGGTAGCTGTAGGGATCGTTGCTCTGGGGCGGAAGGCCGTACGGGTCGTTGCTGGGCGGCGGTGGGTAGCTGTAGGGATCGTTGCTCTGGGACGGGCGGCCGTACGGGTCGTTGCTTTCTGGGTAGGTCATAGTGCGCAGGCTATCGGCTGCCACCACCCGTCAACAGCGGGTGGATCGTCGACATCGACGCGCTCGCCGGGGCGCGGGACGACCAGTGGAATGCCGTGGGCCTTGGCCTCCAGCCACACCCGGTCGGCCGGTTCGGCCCAGCCGTGCACGGCGAGGTTGAACGTCCCCCAGTGCACGGGAACCAGCACGTTGCCGTTGAGGTCCAGGTGGGCACTGACCGCATCCTCCGGGGTCAGATGGATGTCCGGCCAGGCGGGACCGTAGGCGCCGATCTGCATGAGC
The DNA here is from genome assembly GCA_013041765.1 of Dactylosporangium sp. Classification (GTDB taxonomy): domain Bacteria; phylum Actinomycetota; class Actinomycetes; order Mycobacteriales; family Micromonosporaceae; genus JABDRL01. Next base: position 22,738 of record JABDRL010000119.1, read on the forward strand.
GTCGCATCGAACGGTCCGTACTCCGCGCCGATGGAGGCGTAGCTCTCGGTGTAGCCGGTGTCACCGGAGTAGAACACCCGCCGGGTCGGGCCGGCGACGACCCAGGATGCCCACAACGTTCGGTCCCGGACGAATCCCCGACCGGAGAAATGGCGGGCCGGGGTCGCGGTCACGGTGAGACCCGCCAGGTCGACGTGCTCGTGCCAGTCCAGCTCGATGATCCGGTCGGCGGGCACTCCCCAGCGGTCGAGATGGGCGCCGACGCCGAGCGGCACGACGAACGGCGCGGTCTGGGTTTCGCGGAGTCGCCGGACGGTCGGCAGATCGAGATGATCGTAGTGGTCGTGGGAGATGACGATCGCGTCGACCGCCGGTAGCTGGCTGAGCGCCACCGGCGGTGGGTGCAGGCGCTTGGGGCCGACCAGCCCCAGCGGTGAGCAACGGTCGCCCCAGACCGGGTCCAGCAGCACCCTGCGGCCGTCCAGCTCGACCAGCGCGGAGGCGTGACCGTACCAGGTGAGGTGGAGACCGGTCGCCGGTCGCCGGTCCGCATCGCCGGTCGCGATGGGGATCGGTGCGACCGGCCGGCGGCGTCCGCTGCTGGCGAGCAGGTCCTGGAGGGTCTGCTGGCCGCTGCCCTCGGGGAAGGCCGTCACGGGTACGGGATTGTGGAACGTCCCATCGTGGAACTGCGGCGAGCGACGCAACCGCTCGATCCGGGCACCGCTCGGTCGCGCGCCCATGGCGAACGAGAGCTTCCTGACCGTCCAGGCCGTGGCTGCGGCGCCCGCCGCGGCCGCGGCGAGAGCCAGCACCGTCGTGGTCTTCGGCATGCTGTCCAGTGTGCCAAGGCTGGTCAGGTTCCGACCAGCGCACTGGGAAGCCCAGCTCATTCATCGAGGATCGGCTGCCGCGCCGTACTCTGGCGGGCCGGCCCCTCCGGGAACGGCTCGCCCTAGCGCCGCAGCCCGGTGATCCGTCCTCTGCCGGCGTGCTTCGCCAGGTACAGGGCGCGATCGGCGGCGTGCAGCAGCGCCGAGCAGTCGCGGCCGTCGTCGGGAGCCACCGCGATGCCGACGCTGAGACTCGGGATCACCTCGGTACCGTCGAGGGCGATCGGGGACTGGACGGCCGCGACGATGCGACAGGCAAGCTGCCGGGCGTCGGCTGCGGTGCTCGACAGGACGGCGAACTCGTCGCCGCCGATCCTGGCCACCAGGTCGGTGGTGCGTACCGAGGCGTGCACGCGCCGGGCGACCTCGACGAGGAACCGGTCCCCAGCGGGGTGACCGTGGGTGTCGTTGATGTTCTTGAAGTGGTCAAGATCGATGTAGAGTAGGGAGAACGCGGCATTCGGGGCGCGGAAGGCCTTCTCGATCGTCCGGAAGAGGAGGTCCCGATTGGCCAGCCCGGTGAGCGCGTCGTGCAGCGAACGCCGCTCGTGCTCCGCCGCCTGGGCGGCCAGCCTGCGGTTGTGGGAGATGAGGAGCGACCAGCACAGGACCAGCGTCGCGACGCTGCTGGCCAGCACCGAGATGACCACCATCGCGAGCTGGAACAGGAGTTCTCGCTGCTGCTGGCGCGTCACCGCGACCTGGCGCTGATGGTCGCGGACCGCGGCGTCGATGAGTTCCTGGATGGCGTCGAGGGCCGGACCGGCCACCCGGTCGTTGCGGGGCGCTCCGGTGTCCGTGTCGTCGAGCGATCGGCGGACCTCCGCGACGTACCGGTCGTTGACCGACTGAAGATAGGACAGCATGATCCGGTCGTCGGCGTTGCCGACCTCGGACGCTTCCCGGACCGCCCGGTCCACCTCGGTGATCGCGGTCTCGACGCGCTTGCGGGCCTCGGCGCTGGGCGCTCGGCGGTAGCCGGCTTCGGCGAACGCCTCGCCGGCCACCGCCCGCTGCAGGTGCGCGATCGCCTCCAGGGCCGCGGTGGCCTCCGCTGTGGTCTCGGTGCTGCGGTTGACCGTGGCGATCGACCACGCGGCGGTGAGCCCCAGCGCGACGAGCACGGCGGCGAGGAGGAACGACACCAGCGCGACGGACCTCGTCGCCATGCTGGGGCACCCCCTTCCGGTGGGGCCAATCGGTGGCGGTCGACCGAGTCCTCGCCGATCTTAGAGCGGTCTGCCCAGCCCACCCCGCCGATCAGGAGCGGTCTGTCCGGTAGCCCCGGTTGTTGTTCAGATCCTGATCGATGGCGACCGCCGCGGCGTGCAGCGCCGTCCGCGGATCGCCGCCATCGAAGATTATCGAGACCGCGGTGGCGAACTGCGTGCTGATGAACGAGTAGGCGGGGGTGGGTGGCCGGGGCACCGCGACGCACGCCGCCGTGATCGAGCCGTTGCCGCAGGTACGTTGCAGCTGGGTCGCGTAGAGCGCCAGCGGGGCGTCCGGCTGGTACAGCGCGGACCGGGCGAGCGCGTCGCTGGTGCCGGGGACGGCGCCGTTCGCCGTGGCCATCCGCAGCACCTCGGCATCGCGGAGCAGGTAGTCGATGAACTCGGCCGCGGATTCCGGGCTGGCCGTGCGGGAGGACACGGTCCAGACCCAGGAACCCTGCCCGGTCTTCGGGCCGTTCCCCAGGTCGGGCAGCGGCAGCAGCACCAGGTTCCGCCCGAGTGCCCGGGCCACCTCGGGATAGGTCCAGTGGCCGCCCCAGGCCAGGGCGACGCGCCCCAGCTGGAGGGCGTTGTCCTGGGGATTGGGGTCGGTGTACCGGTGCCAGTCGGCCAGCCGGCGCAGGGCGGCGACGGCGGCCTCGCTGTCGAGGCGGCCCTGGGCACGGCCGGTGTCCCGGTCGATCAGGTCGGTGCCCGCGGACCAGAGCAGGGGACTGAACGCATAGGTGAACCACTCCCCGACGCCGTAGTTGAGCTTCAGGTCGAGGACCAGCCGATCGGAGTCGTGGGCCGAGAGCGCCCGGAGCGCCGCCGTGAACTGGTCGGCGGTCCAGGTTTCGTCGATTCTGCGGGGATAGCGCACGCCCGCGGCGTCCAGGAGCTTGCGGTTGCCAAAGAGACCGAGGCCGGAATCGAAGGTCCCGACGCCGTAGAGCTTGCCGTCGTAGGTGCCCTGAGCCCGCAGAGACGGCAGGAGCCTGGTGACGGTGCCGGCGGGAAGCAGCTCCCCGAGCGGCGCCAGCCGCTTGCGGTAGGCGTAGTTGGCCAGGGTCGGACCATCCAGATCGAGCACGTCGGGAAACTCGTTCGCCGCCGCCGCGGCTTGGACCTTGTCGTTGTAGTCACCCTCGGAGATCGTGGTGAGTACTGCCCTGATCATCGGATGTGATGCGTTGAAGGCCTCGGTCTGCTCGCCGAGGATGCGTTTCTCCTCGTCGGTGCCGCCGTGGGACCACACGGAGATCGTGACACGGTCGTGATTGTTCGAGGCGGGCTGACCGCCGCAGGCCGACAGGACGATAGCCACGATCAAGAATATTCGACCGGGGGCTTGCCCTGGCCATCGGCGAACGGTGCGGGTGGAGGAGATCCTTGCCATGTGATCACCGCTGTTGGGGCAGATCGACGGAACAGGCTGCGTGTCGCCCATCTTCCGCCGTGACCTGAACGGGACCGTCTCGCGGGTCCGCCATGGCCCCGAACGTCGATCCCCGGGAGCGTCGGGCCCGAGACTACGGCCCCTGGTCGTGGTACCCGCTGCCAGCCAGCCACTCGCGCAGCAGCGCGACCCTGGCGGCCTGCTCGTCGTACCCCACCACAACCGGCTGCTCGTTGTACGGACTGGAATCGGATCGGCGGCGCAGCTTGATGTACTGCCCGCAGGCGTCGATGGCGTACGGCTCCATGTCGTCCTGCAAGGCGCCGACCACGGTGATGCCGCTGTCCCGGCCGATCTGACCGAGCAGGGCGACGGCCTCCCTGCGGTGCTGCTTGCCGAGGTTGCGGCCCAGCTCGTCGAGGATGAGCACCAGCGGGCGACCCGTGCCGCTCGCCAGCGCGGCCGCGCACACCAGCTTGATGGCCCGGTCGTCCATCTGCGCGGTGTTCGCGCGCCGGTTGTAGGGCACCGGGCGCCGGCCCTCGGCGCGCCGCCACACCGGAGTGACCTTCCATGCCCAGGGCTCCGCCGGGTCCGCCGGCGGCTCGGGCTCCTCGAACAGCAGCCCGGCCCCGTACCCGCCGTAGGCCCGGTCGAGGCGGTCGAACTCGGCGTGGACGGCGGCGAGCTTCGTGGTGACGGCCTCGGTCAGCGTGCCCCGGAACGCCCGGCTGGCCTCGACCGCCTCCGCATGGCCCTGCCGGGCCGCCATCAGGCTGCCGTGGCGCTCTGTGCGCTGGGCCGCGATCTGCTCCCGGCTGTGGCGGTCGTACCCCTCCTGCTGGCGCAGGTACACCCGGAGCGCGCTGGCCAGCCGGGGAAAGGCGGCCTGGGCGCGCCGGGCGCTGCCCGGCCCGCGCTGCTCGAACTCCACCAGCGACTGCGCCACCTCAACCGGTAGCCCGGCGGCCTCCTCCCCCGGGGGAAAGCACCGGGCACAGGCCGAGGCCAGCAGCCGCTTGGCCTCCTGCCACCAGTCCTCATCGCCGAACCGGGCCCGCTCGCCGGTGAGGTCCAGCAGATGCCGCTGGGCGGTCTCCGGGGTGCCGTCCCACCGGGCCGCCAGCTCGGCCAGGTCCAGCCTGGTCAGCTCGTCGGTCAGCGCGGACTCGCGGTCGGCGCGGGCGGCCTGTTCTCCGGCGAGCGCCGTCCGGCGGAAGCGCAGGGCCGCGATCTGGCTCTGCCGCGTCGCCGACAGCCGCAGCAACTCGTCGCGTTCGGCCGTGGCGGCTTCCAGCGTCGGTCGCAGCCGCTCGCCCCGCTCGGCGGTCAGCTCCAGCCGGGAGCGCAGCTCCCCGAGCGCCGAGCGCAGCTCCTCCGCCTCCCGCGTGGCCAGGACCCCGGCCTCCCGCCGGACGGCGGTCCGCAGTGTGGCTCTCGCCGCGTCCAGGAC
>JABDRL010000057.1 GCA_013041765.1 Dactylosporangium sp.
GTCTATGTCACCCCGCTCGTCCGGAAGCTGGCCGCCGAGCACGGCGTCGAACTCGCCGACGTCTCCGGCACCGGGGTCGGCGGGCGCATCCGCCAGCAGGACGTGCTCGATCTCGTCGAGCGGCGCAAGGCCGAGGCGGCCCAGGCGGCCGAAGCGGCCGAAGCGGCCCGGGCAGCCCAGGCGGCTCCGGTCCTCCCCGCCACCCCGATGCCGGCGGCGCCACAGCAGCCCTCGCCGCTCCGCGGGCGCACGGAGAAACTCACCAGGACCCGCGCGGTGATCGCCCGGAGGATGGTCGAGTCGTTGCAGACCTCGGCGCAGCTGACCACGGTGGTCGAGGTCGACGTCACCCACATCGCGCAACTGCGGGCCCGGGCAAGGGACGAATTCGCCCGGGTACACGGGTTGAAGCTGACCTACCTGCCCTTCTTCGCCCTGGCGACCGTCGAGGCCCTGCGCGTCCACCCGCAGCTCAACGCCCAGCTCGACCTCGACGCCGGGACGGTGACCTACCACGCCGCCGAGCACCTGAGTATCGCCGTGGACACCGACCGGGGGCTCATGGTCCCGGTCATCCACGACGCGGGCGATCTCAACCTCGCCGGGCTGTCCCGGCGCATCGCCGATCTCGCCGACCGGACCCGGCGGATGAAGCTCGAACCCGACGAGGTCTCCGGTGGCACGTTCACCCTGACCAACACCGGCAGCCGGGGAGCGCTGCTGGACACGCCCATCATCAACCAGCCACAGGTGGCGATCCTCGGCACCGGCGCCGTGGTCAAGCGCGCCGTCGTGGTCCACGACGAGCGCCTCGGCGAGCTGATCGTGCCCCGGTCGATGGTGTACCTGTCCCTGTCCTACGACCACCGGCTGGTTGACGGCGCGGATGCCGCCCGGTTCCTCGCGACGGTGAAGGACCGGCTGGAAACCGCGGCCTTCGAGGGTGACCTCGGCCTGGCCTGACGGCTCGACGGCCCCGGGCGCCCCGGGCGCCCGGGGCCCGCCGCCGCGTGGCGGGTAGCTCCGGCTCGCCCAGAGCGTTGCTGGAAAACGCTGATGTGCCGAATCCCGGCGTCGACATACCTGATATGGGAGGACTTGTCAGGCCATGGGGGCTGACGCGGAATGCCACGGCGTCTGACCCCGTTCTCCTGCCCGCAGCGGTCTATCAGCGCGGCTACGCCGCAGACCCGCCGCTGGCCCTCGTCGTCACGCCCGGCGAGCCGGCCAGCCGGTACGTTCCGCGCCACCGCCGGCTCGACCAGGAAACCTCGGGATACGACGGCCCGTCCCGGCCCCGGCGCCGGCAGCTCGTCCGGGCGCTGCTGGGACTGGGGCTGGCGCCGGTCATCGGCCCCGGGTCGACCCTGCCCCGGGTCCCCGGCCTGACCGCATACCAGGTCGGCAGCCAGCTCAGCGTCCACGACATGCACTGCGACCTGCTGCTCTGCCTGGCGCTTGAGCACGCCCAGCCATGGCCTCGGGCGGTGGCCGCCGGGCGGCGAATCGGGCTGGTGTTCGCCCTCGACCACGATGACGCGGCGACGCCCGCCGGGTTCACCGCACCGGGGCGGGCCATCGGGGGAAGCCTCGCCGTGGAGTCCTGCCAGCGACTGCGACGCGGGACCGCATCGCGGGCATGACGATCAGGATCGTCCGCCGGCTCGGCGGGGGCACCGTCGCGGGTGCTCGCCGTCCATCACCGGCGGTCGCTCGCGTTGATCGAGATAGGCTCGCCGCATGCATCCCCTGGCATCCCCACAGCGCCCGGCCGTCGTCCGGGCGGGCACCGTCGATTATCTGGTCGCGCGGAAGGAGCAGGACCGGCTGCACGACGCGGTCGTCGCGGGAACCGCCGGCGACACCGTGCTGCTGCTCGAACACCCCGCGGTGTACACCGCGGGCAAGCGCACCTCGTGGACGGACCGCCCGCTCGACGGCACCCCCGTGATCGACGTCGACCGGGGCGGTCGCATCACCTGGCACGGTCCCGGCCAGCTGGTCGGCTACCCCATCGTGCGGTTGCCGGACCCGATCGATGTGGTGGCCTACGTGCGCCGGGTCGAGCAGGTTCTGATCGCTGCCTGCGCCGAGTTCGGGCTGGTGGCCACCAGGATCGACGGACGCAGCGGCGTCTGGCTGCCGGAGCGGGAGCACCGCCCGGCCCGCAAGATCGCCGCTGTCGGGGTACGGGTGGCCCGAGGGGTCACCCTGCACGGGTTCGCGCTCAACTGCGACTGTGATCTGTCGGCGTTCGACCGCATCGTGCCCTGCGGCATCAGTGACGCCGGCGTCACCTCCCTGTCGGTCGAGCTGGACCGGACCGTACCGGTGGCCGAGGCGCTGGACGTGGTCGAGCGGCATCTCGGCACGCTGCTTGCTCCGGCCGGGCCCGGCCCGAACGTGAGCCCCGCCTCCCGAACGTGAGCCCCGCCTCCCGAACGTGAGCCTCGTCGCCTTCGCGGGCATCTGTCGGATTGCCCGACGTACCCTGTCCCAATGACCGCCGCCGCCGGAAAGGGCCGCCGCCCGCTACGGATCGAGGCACGCAACGCCGAGACTCCCATCGAGCGCAAGCCGCCATGGATCAAGGTCAAGGCCGCCATGGGCCCCGAGTACACCCAGATCCGCCGGCTGGTGCAGCGGGAGGGATTGCACACCGTCTGCCAGGCCGCCGGCTGCCCCAACATCTACGAGTGCTGGGAGGACCGGGAGGCGACCTTCCTCATCGGTGGTGACCAGTGCACCCGGCGGTGCGACTTCTGCCAGATCGACACCGGCCGCCCCGAGGAGTTCGATGCCGACGAGCCTCGGCGGGTGGCCGAATCGGTGGCATCCATCAGCCTGCGGTACGCCACCGTCACCGGGGTCGCCCGGGACGACCTGCCGGACAGCGGCGCCTGGCTGTACGCGGAGACGGCACGGCAGGTGCACCTGCTGGTGCCGGGCTGCGGGGTCGAGCTGCTGATCCCGGACTTCGACGGCAACCAGTCCCGGCTGGCGGAGGTCTTCTCCGCGCGGCCGGAGGTTCTGGCCCACAACGTCGAGACCGTGCCCCGGATATTCCGGAGCATCCGCCCGGGCTTCCGCTACGACCGCTCGCTGGCCGTGATCACCGCGGCGCGGGAGGCCGGGCTGGTCACCAAGTCCAACCTGATCCTCGGTCTCGGCGAGGAGCCGGCCGAGGTGTCCCAGACCATGCGCGACCTGCACGCTGCGGGGTGCGAGCTGTTGACCGTCACCCAGTATCTGCGGCCGACCGCCAACCATCATCCCGTCGAGCGGTGGGTCAAGCCGGAGGAGTTCGTCGAGTTCCAGGAGGAGGCCACGGCCATCGGCTTCGCCGGGGTGCTCAGCGGGCCGCTGGTGCGTTCGTCCTACCGGGCCGGCCGGCTCTACCGCCAGGCCGTCGAGGCCAGGACCGTCGCCGTGGGAGGATAACCGGCGAGTTTCCGTCCCGCCCCGACGGCGGGGATGATCTGACCGGCGGTGCGGCACTACACTTTCGCCCATGGCACAGGCCCAGCAGCCGGAAAAGGTCTCCTTCTGGGGGCGACTCAAGCAGATCGGCATGGTGTTCCGCTTCACCGCTCGGCGGGACCGACTCTTCGTCCCGATGGTCGTGGTGGGAACTGTCCTGCCGCTCGGCGCGGGCATCCTGATGGCGGTGCTCGGCGGCAGCCCGTTCTGGTTGCCGATCGGATTCATGATCTCGTTACTGGCAGTCATGATCATATTGAACTTCCGATCACGGACCGCCATGCTGGCCGAGGCGGAGGGGCAGCCCGGCGCCGCGGCCTCGATCGTGAAGACCATTCGAGGGGACTGGCGGGTGCATGCCGCCGTCTCGGCCACGACCCAGCAGGACATGGTCCACCTGGTCATCGGCCGCCCCGGCGTGATCCTCCTCGGTGAGGGCAATCCGGGCCGGCTCCGGGGCCTCATCGCCCAGCAGCGCAAGCGGCTGTCCCGGGTCATCGGCAACGCGGATCTGCGCGACTACGTCGTCGGCAACGACCAGGGTCAGCTTCCCCTGAACAAGATCCAGACGACGCTGCTCAAGCTTCCCCGGACGATTAGCGGCAAGGAGGTCAACGCGCTGGACAAGCGCGTCACCGCGCTGGGGACCCGCCCCCAGATGCCCAAGGGTGCCATCCCGAAGAACATGCGACCGCCGAAGATGCGCGGCACCATGCGCCCCAGGTAGCCGAAAATCGGCCCACGGTGCGGAAACGCGGGTGAAACCGTCGGGACATGCCAGAGCAACCGCCTGCCCATACGGTCGACGCCGTTGACCATTGCGCCACGGAGTGGCCACCACCAGCGCAGCGTCGGGCGATGTGACGGCCACTTGGGCATCCGCTGACCATGGAGGACGCGTGTTCGCCAACCAAGACGAGTTACTCCGCTACCTCACCGACGAGAACGTCCGGTTCGTCGACATCCGCTTCTGCGACCTACCCGGCGTCATGCAACACTTCAACGTCCCCGTCGAATCCTGCAACGCCGACCTCCTCGCCAACGGCGTCGCCTTCGACGGCTCCTCCATCCGCGGATTCCAGGCCATCCACGAGTCGGACATGCTCCTGCTACCCGACCACACCAGCGCCTTCATCGACCCCTTCCGCGCCCAGAAAACCCTCGCCCTCAACTTCTTCATCCACGACCCCTTCACCCGCGAGCCCTACAGCCGCGACCCCCGCAACGTCGCCAAAAAGGCCGAAGCCTACCTCGCCGCCAGCGGCATCGCCGACACCGCCTACTTCGGCGCCGAAGCCGAGTTCTACATCTTCGACTCCATCCGCCACGAAACATCCGCCAACCAAGCCTTCTACTACATCGACTCCGTCGAAGGCTGGTGGAACACCGGCAAAGACGAACCCGGCGGCAACCGCGGCTACAAAACCGCCTACAAAGGCGGCTACTTCCCCGTCCCACCCGTCGACCACTACGCCGACCTCCGCGACCAGATGGTCCGCCGCCTCATCGACGCCGGCTTCACCATCGAACGCTCCCACCACGAAGTCGGCACCGCCGGACAAGCCGAAATCAACTACAAATTCTCCACCCTCCTCCACGCCAGCGACCAACTCCAACTCTTCAAATACATCATCAAGAACACCGCCTGGACCGCCAACAAAACAGCCACCTTCATGCCCAAACCCCTCTTCGGCGACAACGGCTCCGGCATGCACACCCACCAGAGCCTCTGGACCGGCGGCCAACCCCTCTTCTACGACGAAACCGGCTACGGCGGCCTGTCCGACACCGCCCGCTGGTACATCGGCGGCCTCCTCCGCCACGCCCCCAGCCTGCTCGCCTTCACCAACCCCACCGTCAACTCCTACCGGCGCCTCGTCCCCGGCTTCGAAGCCCCGGTCAACCTCGTCTACTCCGCCCGCAACCGCTCCGCCTGCACCCGCATCCCCGTCACCGGCACCAACGCCAAGGCCAAACGCGTGGAATTCCGGGTCCCCGACCCCTCCGCCAACGTCTACCTCGCCTTCTCCGCCATGATGATGGCCGGCCTCGACGGCATCAAGAACAAGACCGAACCCCCAGAGCCCATCGACAAGGACCTCTACGACCTGCCCCCGGAAGAAGTCGCCAACGTCAAGCAGGTCCCCGGATCCCTCGCCGAGGTCCTCACCGCCCTCGAAGCCGACCACACCTACCTCACCGAAGGCGGCGTCTTCACCGAAGACCTCATCACCACCTGGCTCGACCACAAACGCACCAACGAGGTCGACCCCGTCCGCCTACGCCCCACCCCCCACGAATTCGCCATGTACTACGACGTGTAGC
>JABDRL010000202.1 GCA_013041765.1 Dactylosporangium sp.
GGCTCGGCCTCGGCCAGGCCGAGGCCCGACGACGGTACAACCAGCTCGCCAAGGCGGACCCCCACAACCTGGACGCCCAGGATGCCTTCCTCCAGCAGTTGTGCCCGAAGTGGGGCGGCTCGTTCGAGGCCGTCCACGCCTTTGCCCGGGCCTGCGTCGACAGTGCCCCGCCCGGGGCGCCCAACGCCGGGGCGCTGCTGACGGGACACTTCGAGCATTGGCTGGACCTGCCGGACGACGACAGCGGCGGGTACTTCCGCCGACCGGAGGTGCGTCAGGATCTCGTCACGGCCGCCGCGAAGTCTGTGCTGGACCCCAACTGCGTTCCAGGCAAGAGCACGACGTACTGCCACGAAGCCTTCGCCCTGGCCTTCAGCCTGATGGGCGAGCCAGCCCTGGCCCGGCCGCATTTCGCGGCCATCGCGGACACCTGCCCGGCGGGCACGCCGTGGCGTTGGATGCATGACCCGCAACGACGCTTCGCCGACTACCGGGCCATCGCGCTCGCCGCGCCTTCTCCGGGAGGTGTCCGAGCATGATTCGCACCACCGAGGTCGACGGCGTGCCGGCCCTCGTCGCGCCCACGGCGGGCCCCATGACGGGGGCGTTGACCTTCCGGGTCGGGCAGGCCGACGAGACCCTCGCCCGGCGGGGCATCACCCACCTCGTCGAGCACCTCGCCCTCCACCGGATCGGCCTGAGCGACTACCACAGCAACGGCGCGACCGCGGCCGTGACGACGACGTTCTACGCGCAAGGGTCCGCCACCGAGATCGAGGCGTTCTTCCGGCAAGTCTGTGAAGGGCTGACCGAGCTGCCGGTCAACCGGCTGGACACGGAGAAGGGCCTGCTGCGCACCGAGTGGGCCGGCAAGGACCGCTCGTCGGTCTGCGCCCTGCCGATCTGGCGGCACGGCGCTCAGGGCTTCGGGCTGGTGGGTTTCCCGGAGTTCGGATTGCACGCGCTGGACGCGGACGACGTGACCTCCTGGGCACAGACCTGGTTCACCAGGGAGAACGCCGTCCTGTGGATCGCGGGAGAGGACGTCCCAGTGGGGCTCCGCCTACCACTGCCCTCCGGCTCCCGCCGACCGGTGCCTCCGGTCACCTCGGCGCTGCCGACGACGCCCGCGTACTTCTGCAGCGAAACCAGCGGGGTCGTCCTCGACGCGATCGTGCCGATGAGCCCCGCGACCGGCATCTTCGCCGGACTGCTGGAACGCGACCTGTTCCAGAGCCTGCGTCAGGAGGGCGGGTACTCGTACCAGACCGATGTGGACTACGACCCGCTCGGCAACGGGACTGCCGCCCTGCGGGCAATGGCCGACGCCCAGCCGGACCAGTGCGACGCCGTCCTCGGCGGCATGATCGACGTGCTGGCCAGGCTCCGGGTCGGCACCATCGAGCAGCACGAGATCGACGGTGTGGTGCGTCAACGACGCCAGGTGTTCAACCATCCGGACGCCGAGGCCCGGTGGCTGCCGTCTACGACCTTCCGGATGCTCACCGGACAGCCCACGGCCACGCTGGACGAATACCTCGCCACAATGGAGCAGGTGACCGTCGAGCAGGTACAAACGCTCGCAGAGCAGGCGACGGCGACCGCGCTGCTCATGGTGCCGCCACGGTTGAAGCCCGGTTGTATGGGGTTTGCGCCGGCCCCGACGACCTCCCGGTCGGCGGTGGCGGGCGGGCGGTACGCCTCGATCGGCGATAACGACGTGACGCTGGTGGTCGGCCCGCACGGGGTCAGCTGCATCGACGGGCCGGAGTACCTGACGGTCCGGTACGAGGAGTGCGCGGCGGCCCTGACCTTCCCCGATGGTGGACGCACCCTCATCGGCCTGGACGGCATCTCGGTGCGGGTCGAACCGACGCTGTACGCCATCGATCAGGCCGGCATCGGCATCATCGACGCCGGGGTGCCCCCGTCCGCGGTCGTGCCGATGCCCACGCGCGACAGCAACACCATTCCCCGGCCACGCCAGCGGGAATCGGCGTCGCAGAAGGGCGCGGGCGAGAGCGAACCCCCACGCGAGGTTCGCTGGGACAACGCCGGTCCGTCGGCCCTGAAGTGGTGGGAAGGGCTGGCCGGCGGGGTGCTGCTGGTCCTGGCGACCCTGATGTGCGGATTCTTCACCCTGTGCACGATCGGTAACCTCATCGAGCCCCCCGAGGAGCAGAGCGACTGGGTCGCCGTGGTGCTCGGGTGGTTGTGCCTGCTGGTGTTCCTGGTCCCGCTGGGCGTCCTGCTGCGAAAGGCACTCCGGGCGTACCGGGCGCGGCGCTGATGGAATGCGCGTGCTGAGGTTCGGCGTTGGCGGCAGACCGGCATCCAGGATCTCGCTGGCTCGGCGGAGCTATGGGCTTTTCGTATCGATCGCCGATTTTATTCCTGTTTCTCGGTCGTGAGAAGGCCAAGAATGTCGCCATGCACGACCTGCTCGCCCACGCCCAAGCCCACCGCAACCTGATCAACGAGATCGCCCAGCACCCACCCGGTCCCGACACCAGCGGAGCGCGCGACCAGCGATAGCCCCGACCCCCAACCGCCCCCTCCAGCGCCCGGCACACCCAGCGACGATCGCACCACGAAGATCACAGACGGGCTCAAAATATCTATACAGAATCACGACGGTCCGGCTGACGCCAAGCCGCGCGCCGCCTCTGCCAGCCGAGCCCGTGACGTTCTCTTCACCAGCCGCCCTCGGCGAGTGGTTCCGGGGATTGCCACCGCACCGCTACGCGATGCGCCACCGGGCAGACCGCCTTCGGCCCGCAGAGACAGACACTTCATCGACATCTTTCCATGCACCTGGATCCTTGGCGGCAGCCGGGGTAGACCACAGCGGTCATCGATATCTTTCCGCTACCCGCTGCAATCGGCCGCAGCTGCCACAGACGGGCCGAACACAACAGCAAAGAATCGCCGTCCAGTCACGACGCGCCAGCATCCCTCTCGTCGCCACATTTGCGCAAGAGATCGTGCACAAATGGATGCGCCAATGACGTGATCTCAGCAAGAATTCGGTAGGTACCGGTATTCGAAGTGCGTGAGGTGGAGCGCTGCCCGGACGATGTCGCCGATGCTGCGTGGACTCGCGGTGATGTGGCGGGTGACCTTCCAGCGGCCGGTGAGGATGGCGAATCCTCGCTCCCCGAGGCAGCGCAGCGATCGCTGGAGTGAGTTGTACGCACGGTTGTCGACATCGAGTTGGTGGCCGTCACCGGGTTGCTTGAACGGGGTATGGACGCCCTGGCCAGCACCTTCGTAGGCGGAGTCGGCCAGGGTGGGCAGATCGAGTTGGGAGGCGGCCCAGTACAGGGCGGCGAGGATGTCGTGGTCGTTGGTGTAGGTGAGGTCGTGCAGGCGTCCCGGAGGGGCATCGGAGGTCCAAATCGGCAGTCCGTCGGGACGTATGATGGCCTGGATGTTGGCGCCGAAGTCGTGGTGCTTGCCCGAGTACCAGGCGTCGATGGTCTCGCCGTTGACGCTGGTGACGGTTTCGGTCAACCGGTCGGTGGCGAAGAGTTTCCCGTCGAGGATCACGTGTGACCAGCCCTCGGCCGCGACGCGTTGGAGGGCGTCGTGGAGGTCGGAGGCTTGGACGGTGAGCACTTTGCCTTCGGCCACATACCGGTAGACCGTGGCGCGGGAGATGCCGAGTCCGGCACCCAGCAGGGTGGGGTCCTCGCCTTTGCGGAACCACACCAGGACGAGAAGTGTCTGGTGGAAGCAGGTGAGTGAGCGTGTTCCCCGGCGGGTGCCCAGAGCCCGTCGCTCGGCTGCCAGCAGCCGGCCGAGGTACTGCACGAGTTCCCTCGGGATGTCAATCGTGGAACGATAGGCGCTCACGTGGAGCCCTCTCCGTAGACGAAATCTTGTAGCAAAGACCTGTCTATCGATGGCTCCACGCCCATTCCAAAGTGGCGTAACTGATACCAGCTTGCCCGTGTCGCACCAATCAATACTTTTGCGTCGCTGAGATCACCTCAATACCGGCTCGTCAATTGTTTCGCAGAAGCTGTTCCGTATCACGAAGAATGGCAACTGGGTCCGACCCCAGTGCTCGCACGACCGCAGGAGCACACCCCGCTGAATCCCGCAATGACGAAAACAGAAGATGAAGACTCCCCGCGTCCTCATTACCCTGCCTCGCCAGCATACGGCTATGATCTGCGGCATCCGCGGCACCCTGGGTCCATTCCGGATGCTTCTGTTTGGTTCTCAGCTCGCGACGGCGACGTGGAGTAGCCGCATCTCCTAGGCACTGGATTGTCGACACGTGCTCAAGTACGCCATCCCTGGTAAGGCCGTTTTCGCGCAGGACAGAACCTGCCCGGTTTCCCTTCAGGCCGCCTTCTACAAACGAAACACCCGCAATAGCCAACTGTCGGTCAAGCTCAAAGACAGCCAGGAGAAGATGTGCGGTATTGACTTGACGATGGCCCAGCCGGACTGCTTGACGGACGGCCTCGAACTCCAGGTCGGCAAGAACAGGACTCGCTTCAGCCGCACGTGTGACGACGTACCGAATGGCGCGCACCACCAGGGAAACGGTGCCCGATTCACCTTGCTCCGACACCAGCCCATAACGGGTCAGCATATCGGCGATCGGCGCTCTAGAGTGGTTGCCGCCTTCGCCGACATCCGCCTTTTTTGCAGCTACCAACAGGGCGATCCGCCTGACACCAAGCTGCGCCAAGACTCCGCATGCGGCATTCTCCGTATCACCGAGCAGGCCGTGTAGCATATCGGCCGGCATTACCAGCCCGGATCCCCGAGTCTGAGCGGTGAGCAGCGCTTGACTCAGCGCATTTTCTAGTCCTAATGTCCACAATGGTTGATGGGGATTTCGGCGGTCAAAGCCAAGAACGCGCCACTGCACTTCACGCAGTATGGCGTCGACCTCCGATGTCACGCTCGACGAAGCTCCAGTATCGAACGGAGAACCTTGATCCCTAGCTGCCCAGTCACTATCCATCACACACGTTTTGAGACGCTTGGCTTCTGGACCGATCGCAAGCCTCAGCGTGGATCCACCACGAATGATTTCTGATTGAGATCATCTCGAATATGAAGATGCCCTCTGAGCTGGGAGAATAGGTGTTGCGAAGACACTATCCAGCCAGTCCGAGAGGGCACCAGTACG
>JABDRL010000217.1 GCA_013041765.1 Dactylosporangium sp.
ACGACCGAGCCGGCGACCGCGACCAGACCGGCCAGCAGCCAGCGGCGGCGCAGCCGGGTCGGGCGGAGGACCCGCCCGGTGGGGGCGGCCGGGGGCGGGGCCACGGCCGCACCCCCGACACGCTCACCCATGATCACGCTGTGGGCACCTTGGCGACGGCGTCAGCCACCGCGCGAAGCAGGTCCACGACGCGCGGTCCCCATCGGGACGCGATGTCGTCATCGAGTTCCACGATCTGGTTGTTCTTGACCGCCGTGACGTCCGCGAAGCCCGGACGTGCCTTGACCGTCGCCGCAGACTGCTGGCAGCACTTGGTGTCGGCAAGGAAGATCATGTCCGGATTCGCCTTGATCAGGGCTTCTGACGACATCTGGGGATAGCCACCGCCGGCGGTGTCGGCCGGATCGGCGACGTTGACCAGGCCGAGCATGGAGTACACCGACCCGATGAAGGTCCTGGAGGTCGCCGAGTACAACGTGGGGTCCAACTCGTGGAAGTACGTGAGTTTCCGGGTCCCCGGTTTGGCGCTCTGGACGATCGCCGCGATGCCGTCCTGCATGCTCTTGACGAGGCCCTCGGCCTCGTCGGCATGTCCCGTCAGCTTTCCAAGATCGTTGATCTGTGTGTAGGTGTCATCCAGGGTCTTGGCCGAAGGGGCAAAATAGACCGGAATCTTCAGCGTGGCCAGCTGGTCGAGGATCTTGTTGGTATCCGAGCTGAGCACCACCAGATCGGGGTTCTTCGCCGCGATGGCCTCGGCGTTGGGCTTGAAGCCGGACAAGTCGGTCTTCGGGGCGCTCGCTGGCTCGTTCGACAGCTTGTCGACGGCCGTGACCTGGGAACCGGCGCCGATGGCGAACAGCATCTCGGTCACGGTCGGGGACAGCGATACGATCTTGACAGGCTTCGTCTCCAGCGTCACCGAGCCGGCGGTTGCGGGAAACGCCGCGCTGGCCGCGCTGGCCCGCGCCGTGGTCTCCCCGTTGCCGCCACAGCCGGTGAGGGCGAGCGCCGCGATGGCCATCGCCGCGAACAGAGCTGGCATCACCCGCCGGGGCGATCCGGCGAGCGGCCGAAGGGGCGGTTGTCTCATCAGGTCCTCCTGTCGGTCGAGGCTCGGTGCTTCGCCGACAGGCCGCGCCGGAAGGGCGCCCCGCCTGCGAGGCGCCCTTCCTCGAGAGCGCAAATCGCGACCCGCTCCGCAGGCGGCCTGGCTCGCCCCCCGGCATCGCAAGATCCGGGAGAGCATCACAGTTGCGGGACAGCGCCGGGATCACACCGGCTTCGCTGCAAAGCGGTTCCCCAGACCGTAGTCCATCGACCAGGGCGGCTCCAGCCTCCCCTGACGCGGTGTTATCCACACCGCTGTCCACAGTTATCCACAGGCTGGACGGCTAGTTGTCCACAGCCTGTGGATACAACTCGGTGGAAACCGGTCAGTCCCAGACCCGCTGCGGCCGCATCCGGCGCAGGGCCAGCGGGACGGGCGGGTCGTACTCCCGAACGATCTCGTACCGGGTCGTGCGCTCGGCCGGCCGGAATCCGGCGTCTCTGATCAGTTCGAGCAGGTCGGCCCGGTGCATGGTCGACGGGGTACCGTACCGGTCGGCATCATGGGTGATCTTGTATTCGACCACGGAGCCGTCCAGGTCATCCGCCCCGAAGTTGAGGGTGAGCTGGGCAAGCGACACCCCGTGCATCACCCAGAAGCACTTGATGTGGGAAATGTTGTCCAGCAGCAGCCGCGAGACGGCGAAGACCTTCAGCGACTCCGCCGGGGTCGCCATCGTTGTCCGGGGTTGCAGCCGATTCCGGGGATCGCCGCTGGCGTCGTGCTGGTAGCGCAGCGGGATGAACACCACGAACCCGCCGGTCTCGTCCTGGAGTTGACGCAGCCTCAGCACGTGGTCGACCCGGTGCGCCGGGGCCTCGATATGGCCATACAGCATGGTCGCCGGCGTCCGCAACCCCTTGTCATGGGCGACCCGGTGAATCCTGGACCAGTCCTCCCAATGCGTCTCGTGGTCGACGATATGCTGCCGAATCTCCCAGTCGAAGATCTCCGCGCCGCCGCCGGTCAGGGACTCCAGACCAGCATCGATCAGCTCATCAAGCACCTCGGACGCGGAAAGCCCGGATA
The DNA here is from genome assembly GCA_013041765.1 of Dactylosporangium sp. Lineage (GTDB taxonomy): Bacteria > Actinomycetota > Actinomycetes > Mycobacteriales > Micromonosporaceae > JABDRL01. The sequence continues at coordinate 2,141 of JABDRL010000217.1, forward strand.
TCCGTTCGAACCAGTGGATTTCCGTGGCGGTGAACGCCTTGAGGCTGACCCCGGGCAGCGCGGCCCGGAGTTCGCGCAGCACCCTCGGGTAGTACTGCCACGGCAAGGTCGGGTGCAGCCCGTTGACGATGTGCAGCTCCGTCAGCCCTTCGCCCTCCATCTCCCTGGCCTTGGCCACCGCTTCGGGCACCCGCATGGTGTAGGCATCCCGCTCGCCAGGTTTGCGCTGAAAAGAGCAGTACGAGCAGGATGCCGCACACACATTGGTGAGATTGAGATGCCGGTTGACATTGAACAGAACGCGATCGCCGTGCAGGGCGGTCCGCTTGTCCTGGGCAAGCCGCCCGAGCCACGCCAGATCATCACATTCATACAGGGCAATACCATCATCGCGATCCAGTCGCTCGCCCGCATACACCTTGGCTTCGAGTTCGCGCTTGCGCCCAGCATCCACGATGCAAGCCTACGACCGGGGCCTCGACACCCCAGCCCCTGCCATCAACAACACCCCGCAAAACCTCGCATTGCCCGCAAGTCACGCTGAGAATCATGGCCCGGTGGTCGACATTTCGCACCGCACTGGGGTAAGACAGGTGGGGGTCTATGACCGGGGCGCGCGCTTCGGCGGCGATCTGATTCTGGGGGCGAGTTGTGACGGCCAAGCTGGTGGTGCGAAAGGCTGCCTTCGATGGCGGTTCGGCGCGCCAGGATCCGAGCGGCCGGACCCGCCCGCCCCGCCGGACCACGCCGCCGCGGGCCGGGCGGGCGACACTGCGCCAGCGGGCCGGCGGAGCCGGTCCGTCCGCGCTGTGTTGGGGCGGGCTGGTGGTCCTCGCGACAGCACTCGCCGTCCCGCTCGCCGGGCTGCCGGCAGGGGCGAATCCTGGCGGCTCGGTTCCAGACTCCGGTTCTCGGCCCGTCGCCGTCGGATCGATCACGTATCCCGGACAGTCCGGCGGCACCTCGACGAATACGAGCCAGGTCGCCACGTCGACGCAACCTCCCGTCATCGGCCCGCTCGCAATGCAGATCATCGCAGAGTCACGGACCGTCGAGATGCTGGGAGAACAGGTCAAGCAGGCCAACGAGGACGTCACCGCGGCGAAGGAGGCCGCCCGATCCGCCGAGGCGCGGCTAGGCGAGGCCCAGCAAACCGAAACCAGCCTTCGCGACAGGGCCGACTCCGTCGCCGCAGATGCCTTCAAGCGAGCGACCGCACTCGGACCGTTCGAATCGTACGCATCGCAGCTGCGGGACCTGTCCGTCATCGCTCCGGGCGTCGAGGACCAGCCCGGCAGCGAGGCACTCGCCCGCCGGCTCATCCGGGCCGAGGAGGAGACCTCGGCGGCCAGGGACGCCTACAACACCATCTCTGCCAAGGCCAAGAACGCCATGGCCCGCCGAGACAGCCTCAAGTCCACGTTCGATCAGCGCGCCGCGTCGCTGGCGGCCCTGCGAGCGCGCAATGCCACAGAGCTTGCCAGGATCGAGGCCGAGCGCGAAGCGTACGAGCAGAGTCTGACCACCAGTGCCCTCGGCGAGGTCAATGCCGACGGCATGACGGCCAGCCCGCAGGCGATGGCCGTGCTGCGGTTCGCCCTCGCCCAACTCGGGGATCCCTACGTGTGGGGCGCCGAAGGCCCTGACCAGTACGACTGTTCCGGGCTGGTGTGGGCTGCCCACCGATCGGTCGGCGTCACGCTGCCCCGAGTCGCCAGCGCCCAGTACGCCAATGGGCCGACCGTCACCTCGACCAGATCGGCCCGCGGTGATCTTCTGGTTCCCGGCGACCTGGTCTTCTTCTCGATAGACCGGTACGACTGGACCAAGATCCATCATGTCGGCATATACCTCGGTGCCGGCAAGATGGTGCACGCTCCGCACACCGGCGACGTGGTCAAGATCTCTACAGTCCTGTGGTCGGAATTCTTTGGCGCGGTCCGGATCTTCCCAGCGGTGCCGGCTGCCCCGCCGAGTCCACAGGCGCCCCAGACCAGCCCGGCGACCTCCGCCCCGGCACCGAGTGTGTCGAGTTCCGTTCCTCCCCAACCCGTGCCTTCCGAACCCGTGCCGTCTTCGGCGAGTGCCTCGCCGGTGCCGTCCTCGGAGGCGCCGGTCCCCAGTAGCGACCCGGACCAGTCCTCGGCAGCGTCCACATCGTCAAGTGCTGGTTCCTGACGATCCATGACCGCACCGGCGGTCTGGGGCACCCCGGCCCGTATTTCGGTATTGACCTAGCGCCCACGCTGCCATGGCCGAACGAGATATGGCACGGTTGACCACACCAGCGGTCTGCCGGGCGGGCGGGCACAGATGGGTGTGGGGTCATGGGTCATGGAGGCGGTCATGGATGATCAAAGCATCGCGAAATGTGCTGCCTGCGGCCAATTCGTAGCGACAGCCGTAACGGTCTGTCCCAGTTGCGGCGCCCCGGCACCGAAGACGGCCACAGCCGCCCCCCAAGCGACCGGTTTCCCGTCTTCTACCGATTTTTCACCGTCCATGGGATTCGATCTGCCGCCGTTGCCGCAGCCACCGCCGCCCGGTAGCAGGCTGCCGGAATTCGGCGAGGAGCCAGAAAGCTCTGTGGAAGCGTATGAACCGCCACCGCCACCGCCCGACAACGGCGCGGTGTGGGCTGGTTCCATACCTTCCCCGCCCACCCCGTCCCCGGCTGGCGGGCAACCGGTCATGGCGGCTTCCTCGGACGCGCAGCCCCTCCCCACCCGCGTCCCCAGACCGGTGCCGGACTCGGACGCGCAGCCCCTCCCCACCCGCGTCCCCAAGCCGGTGCAGGATCAGCCGTCGCCTTGGGCGGCGTTCGCGCAGGCATGGAACGACGACCCGGCGTCGGCCGCCCCACCCGCGGCAACGCCCCCACCACCCGCAACGCCGACCCCACCACCCGCAACGCCGGCCCCGCCGCCCGCGGCAACGCCCCCATCGAAGCCCTCCCACGCGGCACAAACCCCGCCCAGCGCGCCAGCCCAGATGGCACCGATCGTGCCCGCGCCAGGGGCAGGTCCGCTGCCCCCGCCGATCGTTCCGGCTCCAGCGGTCCTCCCGATCCCGCCGTCCGCCCTGGTGCCGAAGCCGCCGAGGCCGCCACAGCCCCAAGCGCCGGCCGACCGGCCGCCACCGCCAGGGCCAGCGCCAGGGCCTTCCGGAGATCAGCCGGTCGTTGCCAAGGCCAGCGCTGCCGTACGCGGAGCGACGTTCGTCAGTGCGAAAGAGGCCACCGCGGCGGCCATCGAGCCCGGATCGCAGGTGTACCGCAGAGGTGGCCCTCATTCGGCTCCCGAGGCGCAAGCGCCTCAGCCCGAACCGTTCGAACCGCCCAAGCGCCCGGAGCCGGTCGACCCCTCGCCGTATCCGACCCCACCGACGCCCCCCGTTCCGCCGACGCCACCGGTCCCCCCGTCCCCGACCCCACCGACGCCCCCCGGACCACCGGTCCCCCCGACGCCACCGCCTCCGGTCCCCCCGCATCTGACGCCGTCGGCGGCCGCGCAGGTATCGGCCCCCGCCCCGCTGTGGCCGGTCGCGCCGTCGCAACCACCCGCACACCAGCAGTGGGCGCCTCCCCCGCCCCCCGGGCCCGCCGCCGCGACGCCTTCCCCGGTGTCGACGCCCCCCGCCGCCGCTGTTCCCGGCGCTTCAGCGCCGCCGGTGTCCGGTCCCCCCTCGTACACAACTCCACCGGTCTGGCAGCAGTCACCGGGTACCGGCACCCCGTATCCGTCGGAGCAGCCCGCGCCAGACACGCCGTTCGGGACTCCGCAGCAGCGGCAGTACGGCCGGGTATACGGGGCTTCCCCGATGCCTGGACCGCCAGCGCCGAACGCCCCGGGCGCCCCTCCGAGCCAGGGGTATTTCCAGCACCCGGGACAGCTCGCAGCCGACGGCCGCGGTCCTGGGCGCAAGGATCCGGAATCCAGCGGTTCATTGTCCGGTCACCTTCTCGGCCGGGAGGGGGACAGTTCCGGGCCACGATCCGGCACGGCCAAAGCGATCGTGATCATGGCCATCATTCTCGGCCTGCTGATCATCGTGAGTCTCGGCGTCGCCTTCTTCGCCCAAGACTGGATCAGCAGCACCGTGGAGGGCGCGTTCGGCTAGGCGCCCGAAGACCCTCGTTCGGCTAGGCGCCCGAAGACCCTCGTCCCGGGGCGACAGTTCCCTGACCCGGTCAGGCGTGGCGGGCCTCGGCCATGCGGGAGACCGCCTCCGCCAGGATTCCCGGAGATGTCGCGAAGTTCAGCCGCACATGCCCTTTCCCCTGACGCCCGAACATCAGCCCCGCGTTGAGCGCCACCTTCCCCCGGCGGAGAAAGACCTCGGCGGGCTCCTCGCCCAGGTCCAGCCCCCGGCAGTCCAGCCACGCCAGGTAGGTTGCCTCGGGCCAGACATACCTGATCTCCGGCAACGACCGGGCCAGCAGGTCTCCGAGCAGCTTCCGGTTGGCGTCAAGATCACGCATCACGGTGTCCAGCCACGGCCCGCCGGATTCAAACGCGGCCTGTGTCGCGATCACCCCGAGCAGCCCCGTTCCGTGGCGGGCGGCCTTCGACACCCGTTCCAGATCGGCGGTCGCTCCAGGTCCAGCGATCAGCAGGCCGGTGACAAGCCCCGCCAGGTTCCACGCCTTGGTCGCGGCCGTCAGCACGAACGCTGACGACGCGGCCGAGGCCCGCTCCGCGAGAGACAGGAACGGCGTGAAGCGTGTCTCCGGAAACACCATCGGCGCGTGGATCTCGTCGACGATGACCCTGACCCCGTGCCGGGCCGACAGTTCCGCGATCGCCAGCAGCTCGTTCTCGCTGAACACCGTTCCTGTCGGATTGTGCGGATTGCAGAGGAGGTACGCCGTGACGTCCGAACGGGCCAGGTCGTCGCCGAGCCGGTCGAGGTCCAGCACCCACCGCCCGTCCGGCCGCTCGACGAGCGGGCTGGAGACAACACGGCGTCCGGCGAACCGAATGAACGACGAGAACGGATAGTAGACCGGCGGATTAATGATCACCCCGTCACCGACCGCCGTGACCTGTTCCAACCCGGCCACGATGCCCCGCAGCACGTCGGGCATCACGGCACCCGCCGCTGGATCGACCCGCCAGCCAAAGCGGGACTCCGCGAACGCCGCGAACGCCTCAACGGCCCTGCCAGGGTGGGCGTACCCGGTATCGCCGCGCTCAATCGCCGCGATCAGCGCCTCGCGGATCGGCGGAGCCAGGGACGTATCCATCTCGGCCACCCACAGCGGCAGCACATCCGGTGGATAGGCCCGCCACTTCACGCTGCGACGCTCCCGGAGCTGATCGAGCGTCAGCTGATCCAGAAGATTTCGCTGACCGGTTCCGTCCTGCCGTGCTACATGCATATGCATGGACCTGTCCTTTTCGCCGTTTCTCAGACACCGTTCACGGGCAATGCTGTAATGATCCGGTACGCAGGCGAGGAACACCTGGACCAGATACTTCAGGCCAGCGCGGAAAGGGAGGCGTCGTGGACACGGGAGATCGTCTACTGACACCAGGAGAGGTCGCCGCGCTGTTTCGCGTCGACCCGAAGACCGTCACACGGTGGGCAGCCGCAGGCCGGATCAGCAGCATCCGGACTCCGGGCGGCCACCGCCGATTCCGGGAGTCCGAGGTGCGGGCGCTGCTCGAAGGCGAGGGCAACCTTGACGACGGGCCCGGCGGCGCCGGCTGACAGCAGGTCAGCGGGTGAGGCCACCGGCCCACCGGGTAAACAGCGTATGGGTCACGCCGACGGCGTCGAGTATCTTTCCGGCTACAAAGTCGACAAGCTGCTCGGCCCGGGCGGCGGCCCCTGCGCCGTAGAAGCCTGGACTGGCGGGGAGTACCACCGCGCCAGCGTCGTGGAGCGCGATGAGGTGTTCCAGGTGGCTTCTGGTCACCGGAGTCTCTCGCGGAACGACCACGACGGACCGGCGTTCTTTGAGGTTGACCTGAGCAGCGCGCTGTAGCAGGTCCTTGGACAGGCCGAGGGCGATACCGGCACAGGCCGCGGCGCTCGCCGGCACCACGATCATGCCCCGGGCGGGATACGACCCGCTGCTGGGTCCGGCGGCCAGATCCCCGGCGGGCCAGCAGGCCAGGTCGGCCCCGGCGAGCTCGCGGCCCAACCAGATCGCAAGATCAGACTCCCAATGTGCGTCGCGAAACGACAGGCCGGTCTCGTCCCGGATCGTCAGCCGAGCGGCCCGTGATACGACCAGGTCGATCGGCTGGTCGGCGGCCAGAAGCGCCCGCAGCACCGCAGCGGCGTAGGGCGTGCCCGAAGCGCCGCTGACCCCGATGATCCAGGGCCGGCGCTGGCCAGCGATCGGCCGAGGTTCCCGAGCCGCCGCGCCGTCCCCGGCCGGCGAGTCACGCGATGGCAAGGTCGAGTCCGGCGAAGAAGAACAGCGCGAGCCCGATGAACCCGTTGGCGGTGAAGAAGGCGCGGTTGACCTTGCTGAGGTCGTCCGGCCGCACGATGAGGTGTTCGTACACCAGAGCCGCCCCGGCCAGCATCAGTCCGATCCACCACAATCGGCCCAGCCCGGCCACCGCGCCGAACCAGACGAACAGCAGGAACGTCACAATATGCGACACGGTCGAGACATGCAGGGCGGTTGCCACCCCAAACCGCGCCGGAACGGAACGCACCCCGATCCGACGGTCGATCTCAGCGTCCTGGCAGGCATAGATGAGATCGAAGCCCCCGATCCACAGTCCGACCGCCACGCCGAGAATCCATACCGGGCCGGAGCCCGCCAGCGTGCCGGTGACCGCCAGCCAGGCCCCCACGGGGCCGATGAGCTGGCCGACGGCCAGCACGACGTGCGGAAGATCTGTGAACCGCTTCGCGTACGGATACCCGATCAGCGGCACCACGGCGAACGGCGCCAGCAGGAGACACAGCGGGTTGAGCGCCGCCGCCGCCAGCAGAAAGACCGCGAGCGCCACGCCGGCCCCGGTCCATGCCGCCCGCACGCTGACCGCCCCGGTCACGAGCTCCCGGCCGGCGGTCCGGGGATTCCGCGCGTCGATGTGCCGGTCAATGATCCTGTTCACGGCCATGGCGAAGGTTCTCGCCCCGACCATCGCGACGGTGATCAGAACCAGGCCCACCCAATCGACCTGCGGACGCATGGCGACAAGCGCCGCGAGATAGGCAAACGGCAGCGCGAACACCGAGTGCTCGATCGTGACGAGACGCAGGAAGGCCGTTACGGGCCAGGGGCGCCGGGGCCCCAGAGCGATACTCATGCCAGCCCATACTCCTTCCAGCGCCGATCGACGGTCGCGACCACCTCCGGCGACATGATCATGCGCTCGGGCCAGCCTCGTCCGTATCCCTCGCTCGGCAGCTTTCGGGTCGCGTCAACCCCCGCCTTACCTCCCCAGAACTGCTGGTACGAGGCATGGTCCAGGTGGTCGACGGGACCTTCTGTCAGCAGTAGATCGCGGCTGTAGTCCACATTGCCGAATGCCCGGAACGCCACCTCCGGGTAGTCGTGCACGTCGCAGTCCTCGTCGACCACAACGATCAGTTTGGTCAGCGACAGCAGGTGGGCGCCCCAGATGGCGTGCATGACCTTCTGCGCGTGTTTGGGGTACCGCTTGCGGATCGAAACGATCAGGCAGTTGTGGAACACGCCAGGCTCCGGCAGGTCGTAGTCGACGATGTCCGGAATGAGCATCCTGGCCAGCGGAAGGAAGATCCGTTCGGTGGCCTTCCCCAGCGGCGCATCCTCCTGGGGAGGCTGCGACGTGACGATCGAATGGTAGACCGGATCTCGCCGCATGGTCATGCACTCGACATGGAGCACCGGGAACGGTTCGACCGGGGTGTAGAACCCCGTGTGATCGCCAAAGGGACCTTCCGGCAGCCGCTCGCCGGGTTCGACATGGCCCTCCAGCACGATCTGCGCGTGTGCTGGAACCTGGAGCGGGACGGTCAGGCAGTTGACCATTTCGACCCGGTCTCCCCGCAGAAAGCCCGCGAAAAGGTATTCATCGATATCGGACGGCAGCGGGGCCGCCGCCGTGTAGCTCACCACCGGGTCGGCGCCGATCGCCACGGCGACCGGCAGTCGCTGACCGAGGCGCTCGGCGACGGCGTGGTGCGCGGTCGAATCCTTGTGGATCTGCCAGTGCATGCCGAGGGTGTTGGGCGAGTGCTGCTGAAGGCGGTAGAGCCCCAGGTTGCGCTTACCGGTTTCGGGATGTTTCGTGTGGGTCAGGCCAAAATTGTGATAGATCCCGCCGTCGTCCGGCCATACTCGCAGGCCCGGCAGCAGGTTGAGGTCGACCTCGTCGCCGTGGAGCACCAGTTCCTGGCAGGGCGCGCCCCGCACCCGCTTCGGCGGAACCGACTTCAGCTGCATCAGCTTCCCGAGCCCTTCCCGGATGCCGCCCCAACCGACCGGGATCTCCGGTCTGACCAGCTCTCCGATTCGCTCGCCGATCTCATCGAGCCGCTCGACCCCCAGGGCCATCGCCATCCGGCGCTCGGTACCGAACACGTTCACCGCGATGGGCATCGCGCCCCTGGTGGGTCGTTCAAACAGCAGGGCTGGCCCACGGGCCCGGACCGTGCGGGTGACGATCTCGCTGATCTCCAGGGTCGGGTCCACCGGCGCCGAAACCCGGTGCAGTTCTCCGGCACGCTGGAGTGCCGCGAGGAAGCCACTGAGATCGGTATACGGAAACCCGCCTGGTGCCATGCTGGCCAGTCTTCCACCCGCCCGCCGGCTGCGGCGCCCGCTGGCCCCTTACCAGTCGATTCGGGCCTTGACCTCCAGCGTTGCCAGATCGCGGGCCTCCAGACCCGTCGTGGAAACCGTCCACAGCGTGCTGTCGATCACAAGCGAGCGACGGATCACACTGCCGTCGGCATGGTCGAGCCTGCCCCGCTCGGTGAGCTGGGCGTCGGACACCGACAGCACGGTGGCCGTGCGGGCACCGGACACGGTCAGGGGAACCACCAGCGTCGAGGTGCCGGGCCAGTACAGGAACGCGTGCGGATCGAATTCCGCCTCCGAACGGCCTCCCGGCACGTGGTAGGCCGCCAGCCGGTTCGGCGAGCGAAGGTTGCTGACGTCGAACAGCGACACCTGGGTACCGCGGGTACGACCCTGCGTGGTCGCCTCCTGACCGATGCCGATCAGACGATCACCGTCGATAGGATGCAGGTACGCGGAATACCCGGTGATCTTCAGTTCGCCCAGAACCTCGGGCCGGGCCGGGTCCCGAAGATCCAGCGTGTACAGCGGATCGGTCTGGCGGAACGTGACGACGTACCCGGTGCTTCCCGCGAACCGCACGGCGTAGACCCGCTCGCCCTTGCCCAGTCCCCCGATCTTGCCGGCGACCGACAGCAGCCCGGCGTCCCTACGCAGGACGTACACCCAGGATTCCGTTGGACGCTGCGACGGCCGGGGAATCGTGTCCTCCCGCAGCGGAACCGCCCCGCCGGTCGTCCCGGCCGTCGTCGTCGCCACCCGGAGATAGCCGTCCCACTCGGACAGGGAGTACTGGTTGAGCAACCATCCGGGGACCGAACCCGCGGAGGTGAAGCGGGGCTTGCCAGTGCCGGTCACGTCGAAGCGGTACAGGTCGGTCTGGGGCTGGTTGTCCTCGCTGGTCAGCGTCCGCCACTGGTTACTGGCCGCGATGTAGAGGCTGCTCCCGGTCGAGTAGACGGTCTGGCCATCCCCGACGACGCTGACCGGGTCGCCATTGCCCAGTTCCGAACGTTCGAGGTCAAAGGTGAGGATCGTCAGCAGCGACGCCGCGGAGGTGTGCTCGGGGCGACTCACCGCCTGGCACGGCACGTGATCGGTCTGCTCTCCGTCCGGCGAGGTCACCGTGTACCGGGGAAGCCAGTCCTGGACGGAGCTGCTGTCGATGCCCGAACCAAAGACCTGCGGCGCCGACCGCACGACCACCCGAACAACCGCCCCGACCTGCCGCGCGTCCAGGGTCCACCCATCGACCGTATAGGTGCCGAGCACCCGGGGCTGGCCGGCGAGGTCGACCAGGATCAGCCGGGAGCCACCGCCGTTGAGGGCCTCGCGGGTGGCCGGCCCGGGCTCGGCGAGGATGCCTCCGGCCGTCAGCACCAGCGCCCGGTCGCCGAACAGCATGAGGTTGGACGGCTGGGCGACGCGGGTCTGCGCCGCGGGAGCGTCGAGCCGCACGGTCCCGGTCTGCTGGGCACTCGCCGCGTCGACGACCCGCAGGCTGCCGCCCGAGACGGTGACGATCCGCCGACCGTCGGTCTTGACCAGGTCCGGCTCGTCAACGCCCGCCTCGTGGGTGTTGGTCCCGGAGTATTCCGAGGCTGCCCCGTCACCGGTCTGCCGCGTCGCCGCCGGTCCCCCGGCGGCGGCCGGGCCGTCCTGAGCCAGCTCGTTGGATTTCTCGGTACCGTATCGCCCGAGCACGTCGGCGTTGGCTTTCGCCGCCGATCGCAGCTCGCCCAGCAGCGTCTCGCAATCGTCGAAGGCGACGAGTTGTAGCGCTGCTGGGACGGAGTGATCCTGGTCAAGTGTTGTCAATCGCCCCGAGGTACATCCGGTCAGGGCGGCGAGGGCGAGGGCGAGGGTGGCGGAAATGGCGGCCCGAGACTTCATGCGACTTGGACGTCGGCATCCCGCCACCGGTTCCGGTCACTTCACCGGGATCACGACCAGCCGCACCCGGTAGTCCTGCCCGTCCCGCACCCCGGAGATCCCGACCCGGGCACCCGTCGTGATGTCGCCGGGAGCGGCCTTGACCCGGTTCTTGATCACCTTAAGATCGTCGCTGATCGCCCAGGTACGGACGAAGCCGTCGGTGGACTTGACCGTGATGGCGTCCGCGTCGACCGCCTCGACCACACCGCGCTGGACGGCGACCGTCTTGTCGCCCTGAGGCGTTGTGATCGCGAATTCCCCATGCAGCACGTTCCGGTGCATCGCCAGGCGACGCACCGCCCGCCGGCGGTTGGTCCCGCCCTTCGTACCGGCCTTCGTGCTGGGGTCGGGGCTGGCCTCCGCGTCTTCCACCGCCAGTTCCAGGGGTTCGAACCCGATCGTCGCCAGAGCCTGCCCGTCGAGGGACAGCGATGCCGGCACCTCGACCACATCGCCGGTCGCGGCGGTGCCGGCGACTTCCGCTGCCTCGGGCGAGGCGGAAGCCGCCGGCATCTCCCGCTCGCAGCCGGTCAGGCCGAGCACGCCGATCAGCCCCGCCGTGACCGCAACTCCAACTCGATGGGCACCCATGGTTTCCTCCGTCGTCACTGGTCGCCGCCGAACGCCATGACTGTGCGCCACGGATGCTGGCCGGGGATCAGGACAGTGTTCGGAACTGGTAAGGCTCGGACATCGACCGGTCACGGGTCCCCGTGCCGGCGTCGCGGGCTCCCGGCGGCGTCGGCTGACGGCCGGGCTACCGGCAGCGACACGACGAAGCGGGCACCGCCCTCCGCGGCATGGCCCGCTTCGATCTCGCCGGCCAGCCGCCGGGCGAGCCGAGCGGCCATGGCCAGGCCAAGACCGCTGCCGACCTTCCGGATACCCCGGTACCTGCGGTACAGCGCGCCCCGCTGGAACGCGACGGCCAGATCGTCATCGGTCAGTCCCGGCCCGCCGTCGCGGACCTCGACGGTAGCGAGGTCCCGCCGCCGCAGCCCGGCCGCCAGCACCACCGGGGCACCGGGAGGCACAACTCGCAGGGCGTTCTCCAGCAGACCGTCCAGGATCTGGCGAACCCGGCCCGGATCTGTGACGGCCTGGACGGGGTCGGGTGGTACCTCCACCCGCAGCGGCACCCCCGCAGCGGCGTACCGACCACCCCAGGCCTCTCCGGCCGCCGTCACCAGCTGGGCCAGGTCCACGGCGAGGAACTCGACGGGCAGGTCCGCAGCCTCCAGCCGGGCCAGCACCAGCAGGTCCGCGATGAGTCTGTCGAGCCGCTCGGCCTCGCTGAGGACGGTCTGCCCGGCCCGCTGTGCGCCGTCCGGTCCGATGACTCCGTCGGCGAGCGCCTCCGCATATCCCTTGATGGTCGTCAGCGGCGTCCGTAGTTCGTGCGAGACCGACAGCAGGAAATCCCGCTGCCGGCCCTCGCTGGTCGTCAGGGCCTCCGCCAGGTTGTTGATCGCGTCCGCCAGGTCAGCGGCTTCGGCCGGACCGTTCGTGGCGAGGCGCACGGACCTGTCCCCCGCCGAGAGCCTCGATGCCGCATGCGCTGCCTGGCGAATGGGCCGAACCAGCCGGCGAGCGAGCGAGGGCCCCGCGGCGAGTCCGGTCAGCAGCCCCGCCAGCAGAGCCAGCCACAGCCGGCTCCACACCGCGGCCGCCGTACCAGTGACGGGGGACGCGGTCAGCACGACGCCGTTGCCCGGGCGCCCTGGCACGGGTTTGCCTGAGATCAGGCGGGTACGGCCGGCGACCCGGGCGATCCGCGGTTCCACGGACCCGCCCGAGGCCAGGGTACGAAGGACCGGATCGGGCAGGCCGCCGCGGCTGGCTCTGCCGGCGACCACCAGATAGATGTCGAAGCCCCTCTTCCGCATCCGTCGGACCAAGGCGTCGCCGTCTCCGGTCCTGGTCGCCAGCAGATCGGCGACGAGCGTCGCCTCCCGGCTCAGGGATTCCTTGACCTCACGGTTGGCCACACGCACGGCGACCGGCACCGCGACCAGAGCCGTGGCCAGGACGGACAGCACCGCGACCAGGGAGGTCACCGCGGCGGCCCGGGCGGTCAGCGTCCCCGTCACCCGGACGCCGGACCCGCGCGCCCGCCAGCGGGCGAAGCTAGGCATCGGCGGTGTAGCCCACGCCGCGCACCGTCCGGATAACGCTGGCCGCAGCCCCGAGCTTCGCCCGGACCTGGGCAATGTGCACATCGACCGTCCGGGTGCCGGACTGGGCCGCATACCCCCACACCGAGGCCAGCAGCTCTTCCCTGGTGAACACCCGGCCCGGCCGCTGGGCCAGCCGCGCCAGCAGATCGAACTCCGTGGAGGTCAGAGCGACGACAGAGCCCTCGACGAGCACGATCCTCCGGGAGGGGTCGATCCTGACCGAACCGACCCGCAGCGGTCGGGCCGCCTCGTCGGGCCGGGTGACCCGGCGCAGCACGGCTCGGACCCGAGCGACGAGTTCGCGTGGACTGAACGGCTTCGTGATGTAGTCGTCCGCACCGAGTTCCAGGCCGACCACCCGGTCGACCTCGTCGTCCCTGGCCGTGAGGAACAGCACCGGCGTCCAGTCCCCCGACTGGCGCAGTCGCTGGCAGATCTCGGTCCCGCTGAGACCGGGCAGGGCGATGTCCAGCACGCAGGCCACCGGCCGCAGGCGGCGGGCCGCCGCGAGTCCCGCATCGCCGTCATCTGCCACGTGCACCCCGAAGCCTTCACGGACCAGGTACATCCGAACGAGATCGGCGATGGGCCGCTCGTCCTCGACCACCAGGACCAGCCCTTTGGAGCCTTCTGTCACGGTTCCCATTGTGCCGTCGCCCGATGACGAAACGATCAGATCGCGGTCAGCGGCAGGTACGGACCGCAGCTCAAGCGATGGCGGGATGGTAGCCGGCGTGGGGAAGAAAGGGTCCGGTCGCCATGATCGGGCGGGCGGCGAACGCGTCCCGCAGCAGGCTGTCGAGCCTCCAGACCCGGTCGATGGCACCGACCTTGATCCAGAGGTGTTCTCGAACGCCGTCGATCGCCGTCGCGGCCAGCTGGACGGCCCCCTGTTCCGGTTCCGGTGTCCAGGCGACCTCTGCCAGCTGGTTCAGATCGGCGTTGAGGTGCAGCCTCAGCCTCCGCAGCAACCTGCTCTCGCTGGTGATGACCAGCCGGAAGCGGGTGAGCAGCAGCAGGTTCCGGAGACCCGTACGCCGGCCGGGGCGACCGGACCTGGCACAGGGCGCGAGCAGAAGGGCACTGTCCCGGGGACCAAGGCAGGGACGCAGAATCGGCAGATGTCGATACAGCGTGTTGAACGGAACGCAGACGTCAAGCGCCTTGGACAGGAAGGCTCGTGGTGGTGTGGCGGACCCTCGCGTCTGTGGCATACCCCATCCAACGATGCACCCAGCGGACCGACACGCTGTCAACCCCGTTCGCCGTCGGTAACTCCGTTCGGGTGACGGCGGGGACGTCGGACCCGCCTGGCTGGCGTTGGCCTTGGGCCCGGCAGGCGGCATCCTGGTCGTTATGCGGATTCGCGATGGCTCGTACGAGCCGAATGACCCGGCGGCGCCCCGCGACCCGGCGGGGGCCTGCCACTGGCGTGTTCCACCAGGCACGATGGCATTCAAGATCCTCGTGGCCGGGGTGTTCGCCGGGGTCGCCGTCTGGTCCCTCGGCAACGCGCTCCAGGCACTGTTCGCGCTGCTCGGGGCGGTGGCCCTCGGGATCCACGCGGCACGCGACCTGCTCGCCCCGGTCCGGCTGGCCGCCGACGCCGACGGCATCGTGGTCGTTCGGGGATTCGCCAGAACCGAGCGGATTCCCTGGAGCGCCGTCGAACGGATCCGCGTGGACGAGCGTGCGCGGCTGGGCGGGCGTTCCCGACTCGTCGAGATCGACACGGGCGAGACCCTGCATCTGTTCGGCGCCGGCGAGTTGGGAGCCCCGGTCGACGAGGTCGTGGCGGCCCTGCACCGGCTGTCCCCCGCCCGGTAGCGGCCCCGAACCGGCGCTAGGCAGATCCGTCGTTGCGGAGCACCAGGATGGCGATGTCGTCCACCGGGGACTCCGGAGAGAAGCCGAGGGCCGCCGCCCGGAGCCGAGCGGCCACCACCTCCGCGGGGAACCCGGCGAGGGTTGCGGCCTCCTGCCGCAGCCGCTCCTGGCCGAGCAGTTCCTCGCCCCGACGACGCTCGGTAACACCGTCGGTGTAGAACACGAGGGTCTCACCAGGATGCAGCGAGATGAGCACCCGCGGCGACTTGACGGTGTCGAACAGGCCCAAGGCTGTCCCGCACCGGCCGACGAGCCTCGCCGAGCCATCGGCTTGGATGTGGATCGGCTGATCATGTCCGGCGAGGTGCAGACCGACCTCCAGCAGCCCACCGGGTCGCCGCAGCGTCGAGGCCAGGGCCAGGGTGCAGAACCGGCCGCCGCCACGCTCCACAAGTGTCTCGTTGAGCCGCGACAGCACATCCGTCAGCGGACGCCCGTCGTGCACCAGAGCCCTCGTCACATCGCGCACCAGGCCGGTGATAGTCGCGACCTGCACGCCCTTGCCGGACACATCGCCGACGACGACCAGCCAGCGGTCCTCCGGAAGCGCCATGACGTCGTAGAAGTCCCCGCCGACGTCCACGGTCTCGCCGACCGGCACGTACTCCGCGCCGAAGTCCAGGCCCAGGACCTTCGGCAGCTGGGGCGGTAGCAGCGACCGTTGCAGTTCCCGGGCCACGGTCCGGAGATCGGCGTGGATCCGCGCGTTGTCAACGGCCAGCGCCGCTCGCCGGGCGATATCCTCGACCACGGCGATCTCGTCGTTGTGGGGCCAGGTCGCACCGGCCCGGCCAACGGTCAGCGCCCCCAGCAGCTGCCCCCGGGCGACCAGCGGCACGGCGTAGCCGTCAACGGGTGCCCCGAGCGCCGCGACGCCTTCCCCGCGAAGCGTGCCCCGAAGCGCCGTACCAGCCGCGCGGAGCCGGTCGAGCAGACCACCCAGCAGGTCCTCGTCGGAATGCGTCGCCGAGGCCAGGTGGAGATCGCCCGAGGCGTCCGTGGTGTGCACGGTGCACCAGTACCCGAGTCTCGGGACGACCAGCCGAGGAATCAACGCAAGCGTCAGTTCGACGTCCAGCGACTGCGCGAGCAGCTCGCCCGCCTCGGCGAGAAAGGTCAGCCACGCCCGCCGCTCGGTATCGGCCAGCCGCAGCCGGCTGTTCTCCGCCAGCAGCGCCACCCGCTCGGCCGAGGGTTCCTCGGCGCCGATCGTTCCGGGGACGTGGGCGAGCCCCGGAGGCTCGGCGCATCCGGGCCGAGTTGTGGGACGGTCGAGGCGGAACCACACCCCCTTGCCATCGCCGTGGTGCACCGTTCCCCAACGGTCGGCGAGCCGGTCGACCAGGAACAGCCCCCTGCCGCGGTCCTGAAGCTGCCCGAACGGGCCGCCTCCCGGAGCGGAGGTCTTGGCACTCCACGCGGTCAGCGACAGCGGGCCGCAGCGGTGGTCCAGCACCATGACCGAGACGCCCTGCGGGGTGGCGAGGATCTCGATCTCCAGCTCCGTCCGAGCGTGCACGACGCCATTGGTCACCAGCTCGGTGGTCAGAAGCAGAGCCTCGTCCAGAACGGCAACGAGATCCACTTCGACGAGGGCCTCGCTGACAGCGGCACGAGCCGCCGCCGGGGAACTCTGGGCAGCAGGAAGCCGCAACCGGCGCACGACAGGTGCGGTCACGTTTCGTAGTCTGCTCTCAACCGCCGTAACAATCCACCCTGAGTGCTCGCCTGCCAGGTCGAATCAGACGACGATGGGGAAACGGCCTGTAACCAATTGGGCGAGGACACCATGACCATTGCCGACGACACTTCCCGTTTCCCCCGACATCCGGACCCCAACGCCGCGTTGCTGGTCGAGCTGGCACGGGCGCTCGACCGCATCGTGGCGGGCGATCTCAAGGTCCGGCTTCAGCCCAGGCGCGGGCTGGCGGGAGAGGTCGTGGACCGTCTCAACGACCTTGCTCAGGTGCACCAGCGCAGCACCCGCGACGTCCTGCGCATCGCTCGCGTCGTCGGACGCGAGGGCCGGACCGCCGAACGCATCGACGAGGAAGGCTACGAGGGGGCCTGGGCCGACGGCACCCGGGCGATCAACGCGCTCATCGATGATCTTGTTCGGCCGAGTGCGGAGATCGCCCGCATCGTGGTCGCGGTCGCGGAGGGCAATCTCACCCAGCATCTCGCCCTGGAGTCTGACGGCCGTCCCCTGCGGGGTGAGTTCCGAACGGTTGCCCGCACCGTCAACGCCGTCATCGACCAGCTGGCCTCGTTCGCCGATGAGGTGACCCGGGCCGCCCGGGAGGTCGGCACCGAGGGCCGGCTGGGCGGCCAGGCCAAGGTCCGCGGAGTGTCCGGCGCATGGCGGGATCTGGCGGACAACGTCAACCAGCTGGCGTGGACGCTGACCACGCAGCTGCGGGCCATTGCCAAGGTCTCAACGGCGGTCACGAGAGGGGACCTGACCCAGCGGATCGCCGTCGAGGCTCAGGGACAGGTCGCCGAGTTGACCGGCAGCATCAACCAGATGATCGTCACGCTCCGCGAGACGACGCAGAAGAACATGGAGCAGAACTGGCTGGACTCCAACCTTGCCCGGGTCAGCGGTCTCCTGCAGGGACAGCGGGACCTGGGCGAGGTCTGCAGCATGATCATGTCAGAGGTGACGCCACTGGTGAACGCCCAGCTCGGCGCGTTCTTCCTGGCCGGGACCGATGTCGATGCCGCGGTGCGGATGCGGCTGGTCGCCTCCTACGGGTATGTCGCCGACAGCGAGGAACTCAGTTTCGCGCCCGGTGAAGGCCTCGTCGGACAGGCCGCCGTCTCCCGGCGGCCGATCCGGGTACGCACGGCGCCAGCGGGCAGCCGGCTGACGGTACGGTCGGGACTCGCCCGGACCGCGCCCCGGGATCTGATCGTCCTGCCGGTGCTGTTTGAGGGCGAGCCTCTCGGCATCATCGAGTTCGCCTCGGTCGCCCCGTTCTCCCCGCTGCACCTCGCGTTCCTCGACCGGCTGGTCGTCACCATCGGGGTCGCGCTCAAGACCATCCTGGCCAATCGACGGACCGAGGAGTTGCTGGCCCAGTCCCAGCGGCTGACGCTGGAGCTTCAGGAGCAGTCGGCCGAGTTACAGCGGACCAATGCCGAGCTGAAGGAGAAGGCCGCGCTGCTGCTGGAGCAGAAGGTCAACATCGAAGCGCAGAACCAGGAGATCGAGCTGGCACGACTTCGGTTGGAGGAGAAGGCCCAGCAACTGGCCCAGGCTTCCCAGTACAAGTCGGAGTTCCTGACCAACATGAGCCATGAGCTTCGCACGCCGCTGAACTCTGTGCTCCTGCTGTCCCGGCTGCTGGCGGATGACCAGGAGGAGAACCTCACCAACAAGCAGATCGACTTCGCTCGCACGATCCACAGTGCCGGAACCGACCTGCTGGAACTGATCGACGACGTCCTCGACCTCTCGAAGATCGAGGCCGGCCGCACGGAGGTCCGGCCAGAGCAGGTGTCCTTCGACGAGATCCGCGCGTACGTTACGCACGCGTTCACCCCGCAGGCGGAGGAGAAGGGTCTCGGCTTCGCCATCGTGTCCGATCCCGGGTTGCCCCCTGAGCTCGTCACCGACCCCCAGTGGCTTCAGCAGATCCTGCGGAACCTCCTCGCAAACGCGATCAAGTTCACCGAGCGGGGTTCGGTAACGCTGGCCGTGGGGGTCGGCCCCGGGGCCGGGGAGGCCGCGCCCGGCAAGACCTCCGAGCCCTCGCAGACGATCACTTTTTCCGTGATCGACACCGGTATTGGAATATTGGATGACAAATTCTCCTTAATTTTCGAAGCGTTTCAGCAGGCGGACGGGACCACCAGCCGCAAGTACGGAGGCACCGGCCTCGGTCTGTCGATCAGCCGTGATCTGGCGCGGCTGCTGGGCGGCAAGATCGATGTCACCTCAACGGTCGGCGGCGGGTCGACCTTCACCCTGTCCGTTCCGCGGGTGCTGGGCCCCGCCCCGGGACCCCGCCCGCCCGCGGTGGCCGCCACCACCCACGGCGCGCTCGGGGGCGCCGGTCCGCTGGTGTCACGCGCGGCCGCCTCGGCCGGTTCTCTGGAGGGTGCGACGGTGCTCATCGTCGATGACGATGTCCGCAACGTCTTCGCGCTGACCAGCGCACTGGAGCTGCACGGACTCAGGGTGCTGTACGCGGACAACGGAGCCGAGGGCATCAGGCTCCTGACCGACCATCCAGAGATCGACATCGTTCTGATGGACGCGATGATGCCGGACCAGGACGGCAACGAGACGACTCGGATGATCCGCGAGAACCGGAGCTTCGCGAACATTCCAGTGGTGTTCCTGACGGCGAAGGCGATGCCGGGCGATCGGGAGTCGAGCCTGGCCGCCGGGGCCAACGACTACATCACCAAACCGGTCGATCTCGACGCGCTCTTCTCGGTGATGGCCACCTGGGCCGGCAGAGCCGTGGCACCGACCCGGCCCGACCGGGATTGACCAGTGAAATCAGGGAGAAAAGGCAACGATCGGGGGAAGAAGGGACTGGTGAGTACGGCATGACGCTGGACGCGACACCGAGACGCGGAGGCGGTCCGGTCGGCGGAGACCACCACACGGCGAAGGTACTCATCGTTGATGACCGGTATGACAACGTCCTGGCTCTGGAAGCCAGCCTGCAGGGCATGCCGGTGCTACCGGTGCGCGCGCTCAGTGGCGAGGAGACGCTCAAGCGCCTGCTGGTCGACGATTTCGCCCTGATTCTCCTTGACGTCCAAATGCCCGAAATGGACGGTTTTGAAACGGCCCAGCACATCAAACGCAGGGAACGCACCCGGCATGTGCCGATCATCTTCCTGACGGCGGCCGACCGGGAGGCCCAGCTCGCCCTGCGCGGTTACGCCGCCGGAGCCGTGGACTACATCACCAAGCCCTTCGATCCCTGGATCCTGCGGGCCAAGGTGGCCGTCTTCATCGAACTCTGGGCCAAGAACCAGCAGCTGCGCGCCCATGCCGCGACCGACAAGGTGTGCAGCTCGGAGGTGAAGACCGCCGTGACAGCGCTCGCCGAGATCACCGGGCTCGTCGAGAGCCTGCGGCCGAGCGGGGAGGGAACCACGACCGAGCAGTTCGACCGCATCACCAGCCTGCTGGACGAAACCCGGGCCCGGCTCCTGGCCATCGCGGGGCCCGAGGCCGGGTAGGCCAGCCCGAGCCTAGTTCTTGATCGTGAGCGCACCGCGCAGGCCGGTGATGTCGAACACCCGAAGCAGGAAATCCCCGGCGTTGACGAGGATGAAGCAGCTGTGCGCCATGGCGACCCGGCGGGTCAGCACGACCAGGGTCCCGAGGCCCTGGGAATCACAGAACGTCACACCGCTCAGGTCCACGACGATGCGGGGAGGAACCTCCGCCCCCAGGATCTCGTCGATCGCCCTCGCCAGGACCTGGACGGTCGACATCTCGATCTCGCCGGCGAGCGTGACTACCGCTTCCGCTGAGCCGTGGCTGGTCACCACAGAAAGATCCGAACGTTCCACCAGAGCAGTCTAGTTTGCGGAATGCCCTGGACGTATCGTCCGTCACACCCCCGTGGCTGTTCTTACCGCGACTGAACGGCGTGGCGGGCCACGGCATGCGTCAGAATGGGCGAGCTGTGATCGATGACGCGGCTGAACCAGACGTCGCGGTGACGCTGCCGCGTGCCGCCCAAGCTATCGGGGATTGTTTGATGAGCACCACAACGGTCGTGCACGTGCTACGGCACGGCGAGGTGTACAACCCCGACAAGATCCTGTACGGACGGCTGCCCGGGTTCCGGCTCTCCGAGCTGGGTGTGCAGATGGCCAAGGCCGCCGCGGAGGCGCTCGTCGACCAAGACCTCGTCCACGTGGTGGCCAGCCCGCTCAAGCGCGCCCAGCAGACCGCCGAGCCCATCGCCGCACAGTTCGAGCTGCCGATCACGACCGACGATCGGCTCCTGGAGACGGTCAATCTCTTCGAGGGAAAGAAGTTCGCGGTCGGCGAGGGGACGCTGCGACATCCGGGACACTGGTGGCTGCTGCGCAATCCCTTTCGCCCGTCCTGGGGCGAGCCGTACAAGGACGTCGCCAGCCGGATGTTCGAGGCACTGGTGGCGACTCGCCAGGCGGCCGAGGGCCACGAAGCGGTGATCGTGTCACATCAGCTGCCCATCGAGACCCTGCGCCGGCACGTGGAGCGCCGGACCCTGTGGCACGACCCGCGACGCCGCCAGTGCGGGCTGGCCAGCCTGACGAGTTTCCACTTCTCCGGCACGGAGATTGTGGACATCGCCTACAGCGAACCAGCCGCGCACCTGATCGCCATGTCCCCGACGGCGCGGACGGCCAAGGGCGCCTGAGCGGCCCCCGCCCGGGCGTTGCGGGCTCGGCGTTACAGGTACATTCCGGTGCGCTCGGTGCTCTCCGGCTCCGCCGGCCGGTCCGCCTCGCCGAAGAACCTTCGTCCGCCGAACTCGCCCGCCAGCCGGTCGTCGAGTTCGTCGGCCAGTCCCGTCATGACCTGCACGGCCAGCATGAGATGGCTGGCCTGAAAATTCCGGCCGAACACCGGCACCGAGGCCCACACCGTGTCTTCGGTGCAGTACAGCCGGCCGATGGGCATGCGGTTGGTCAACTCCGACAGCTTGGCGTACAGCTTCTGGGTTGGCTGGATCTCGGTCAGTACCGGGGAGAACACGTCGATCAGCGGCGGATTCTCCCGAACCCGCACGAAGACCATGGCGGATCCGGCCCGGATGCCGATATCGCCGTCCTGGTCGATGGTCAGCGCTACGGGATCGATGCGCAGCAGCCGGGCCACCACGGTCACCACCCGATCGGCGAGCGGAAGGCTGTCGGCATCCGCCGCGAGGTCCTCGCCGTCCAGATCCTCGGCCTCGTCATCGGTGGGTGTTCGTTCCGCCCCCGTCCCGTCGTCGCTGACGGTCAGTGGCCGCGCCGCGCCCAGCGACGGCGTGCAGACGGAGGTGTGCGAGTCGTGGCCACGCGCGACGTACGTCAGGAAGGCCGGGTGGGGAACCGCGTAGACGTCCCGCAAGGTGCGCGACACGATGGCCGCCACCTCGATGGCGTCGGACAGATCCCGGTGGACGCCAAAGGCCTCCCCGGACCCGGCTACGACCCCGGGCGGCGACCAGCCGAGCGCCACCAGGCCGGCCACGGCCGCCCGGTCGAGGCGATAGGCCGGAGGCAGGTCCGCGTTGCCGACCGCGGTACCCATGACGGCATCGGCGGACAGCCGCAGTTGCACGCCGTAGACGGCCTCGCCAGTTCCGGAGGCCGTCGGATCCAGTGTGATATCGAGAGTGGTATCGGTGGGAAGTTCGGGAATGACCTCGCCCAGTTGCCGGGCGAACTCACCCCAGGCTTCTCCGACCTTGGCTCTGAGATCAGCGATACTCGAGTCGTCGCTGAAAAGGCCGGACTCCGATTGCGCCCGGCGTGGCTCTCCCGCCTTCGCAACATCGCTCACGATGGTTCCCCTTCCCCTGGAGTTCACCCTAGCCGTTAGGCTCGGTTTGTGGGGACACCAAAGATCGAGCTGCACGTCCATCTTGAGGGGACCATTCGACCCGCAACGCTGCTGGACATCGCTCGACGCAATGACGAGCCCCTGCCTTCGGACACCATCGAGGGTCTGACCGAGCTGTACGAATTTCGCGATTTCGCGCGGTTCATCGAGGTCTGGATTCTCACCACCAACTGCCTGCGGACCGCCGACGACTTCCGGCAGGTCGTCGTGGACTACGCGGCCCAGGCCGCCGCCTTCGGTGCGGTATATCTTGAGGCCATATTCTCTCCGAACGAGCGCGTCGCGCGCGGGGTGAGCTGGGATGAAATCTTTTCGGGCTACGCTGACGGCGGAATCGAGGCGCATGAACGCCACGGTGTCATCGTCCGACTCACCCCCGACCTCTACCGGGGCCTGGCCCCGGAAATAGCAGAGCAGTGCGCCACCGTCGCGGTTCGCTACCGCGATCGCGGCGTGGTCGGGCTCGGCCTCGGGGGCATGGAGACCGGGCACCCCGCGGCGCCGTACGGCAGGGCGTTCGACATCGCCAGAGACGGTGGGCTCGGCATCGTTCCGCACGGTGGCGAGGCCGACGGTGCCCAGGCCATCCGGGAACTTCTGGCATTCGCCCCGGCCCGCCTCCGGCACGGCATCCGGGCGGTGGACGACGCCGAGGTCCTCGCGGAGATCGTGGACAGCGGCATCGTGCTGGACGTGTGTCCCACCTCCAACCTGCGGACCGGGGTGGTGCCGTCCCTGGCGGAGCACCCGCTGCCGGCCCTGCGCCAGGCCGGGGCGCTGTGCACGATCAACACGGACGACCCGGCCATGTTCGGCACAGATCTGGCACGGGAGTTCGCCATTGCCGCACAACTCGGGGTGTCGGCGGAGCAGGCCTACGCCGCCGGGCTCGTCGGCGCGCTGTGCGACGACACCACCCGAGCCGCCCTCGGGGCGCTCTGGCCAGCCGCCGCGATCTCGGCTGGTGCCATCGGCGAGGGCCTCTGACTATAGTCAGAGGCCCTTTGCTGTGGGGAAGAAGGGAGTTGAACCCTCACGCCCTTTCGGGCACACGGACCTGAACCGTGCGCGTCTGCCATTCCGCCACTCCCCCGGAGTGGATCGCGTGGGAAAGGTTATCACCCCGACCAACGGGATTTCACACGGGATAACCACCCTGGCGCACAATGGTACCGGGCCTGACCACTCCCCCCGCCTGACAGTTTGGCGGAGAAGCGACTAATCTGCCCTAAGTGCTCCGCAAGCGTAACACGCACTGGTCAGCCGGCATGCATCCAGCGGAGCCCGGGCCGGATACCATCATGACCTCGGAACCCGAGGAGGAGCCGGTGAGTGTGCTACAGCGCTTCGAGAAGCGCCTTGAAGGTCTCGTCGAGGGTGCCTTCGCCAAGGTCTTCAAGGGGGTCGTTCACCCCGTGGAGATCCTCAACGCCATGCAGCGGGAAGCCGAGGCGCACAAGGCGATCCTCGCTGGCGGGCGGACCCTCGTCCCGAACCGGTACGTTATCGATCTTTCCCCCTACGATCACAGCCGTCTGGCGCCCTATGCCGCGGCATTGGCTCAGGAGTTGGCGCAGTCCCAGGCCGAGTTCATCGGCGAGCAGGGCTGGACGGTCTACGGCGACGTCATCGTCGAGATCGAGCGAGGCGAAGGCCTCGACACCGGCATGTTCCGGGTGACCGCCGAGGTGTACACGGGCGGCGACGTCGCACCGCAGCCGGCGTACGACGCGCCGCAGTCGTACCAGCAGCCGTACGAGGCGGACGGGTACGCCGCCCCCCGGGGAGGCCCCGGTCGCAACATCCGACTTGTCGGCAACGACGGGCGCAACTACCCTCTGCCGATCGGCTCAATGGTGATCGGCAGAGGTGACCAGGCGAACCTGCGGCTACCCGACGTCGGCATCTCGCGTCGACACGCCAGACTGGACCACGATGGCAATCAGGTGGTGCTAACTGATCTTGGTTCAACCAATGGGACGCTGGTCAACGGACAGCGGGTCTCCGCCGTCGCGTTGAACCCTGGTGACATGATCCAGCTTGGCACCACAACACTCACCTTCCGGATTGACGGCTAAAATTAGACATCCCGGACTAAACGTGAGGCGGGTTCGCATGACTACATCCGATTTCGACGACGGATAGGCGCCCCATGCCGGCAATCGTTCTCACCGTCGCCAGGTTCGGGTTCCTCGTCCTACTGTGGATCTTCGTGTTCACCGTGGTCGGGGTCATTCGTCGGGACATGTTTGCTGGCGCGCGGTCCAGCAGGCTGGTCGCCGCGCCCCGCGGTATCGGCCCCTTGATGGGCCAGGAACGCCCCGCAAAGGTCAAGCGCGGCCGCGTCGCCCATCAGTTAATCGTCACTGCCGGCTCACTCGCCGGCACCCGGATCACCCTCGGGGAAATACCGATCACGATTGGACGGGCCGAAGACTCGACACTGGTCATCACCGATGACTACGCTTCGGCTCGTCACGCAAGGCTGGTGTCCCGATCCGGGCAGTGGTATCTCGAAGATCTTGGCTCCACCAACGGAACATACCTCGATCGCGCTAAGGTCACCGCACCAACACCCGTCCCCCTCGGCGTGCCGATTCGCATCGGCCGCACGTCTCTCGAGTTACGGCCATGACCCTGACGTTGCGATATGCGGCCCGAAGCGACCGCGGTCTGATCAGAGGCGGAAACCAGGATTCCGTCTACGCCGGTCCGCGGCTCCTTGCCGTGGCCGATGGTATGGGCGGCATGGCTGCGGGTGATGTGGCGAGCAACATCGTCATCGCCTGCATGGCCCCGCTCGACGAGGATGTCTCCGACGGCGCCATGATCGATGCGCTGCGCAATGCTGTCGATCTGGCAAACCAGCAGATCCGGTACACCGTCGACGCCAATCCCGCCATGGAAGGCATGGGCACGACGCTCACCGGCATGCTGTTCTCCGGCGCGAGAATCGGCATGGTTCACATCGGCGATTCCCGGGCATACATCCTACGAAGCGACAAATTTGCGCAAGTCACCAAGGACGACACCTACGTCCAGATGTTGGTGGACGAGGGACGGATCACCCCGGAGGAGGCCGGGAGCCATCCACAACGGTCACTGCTGACCCGGGCGCTCGACGGTCGCGACGTCGATCCGGAGTACTCCATGCGGTCGGCGGAACCGGGCGACCGCTATCTCCTGTGCAGTGACGGCCTGTCCTCCGTCGTCAGCGCCGACACCATCGCGGCGACGCTGCGGGAATACGCCGATCCGAAAGAGAGCGCCGAGCGACTGGTCCAGCTCGCCCTTCGTGGCGGCGGACCGGACAACATCACCGTCATCGTCGCCGATGTCACCGATCAGGACATTGTCGAGGAAACCCCCATCGTTGGCGGTGCGGCCTCCCGCGATCGGGGCATGGCGACCTCCGCCGACCAGTCCATGTCCTCCGCGAGGGGAGCCGCGTTCTCCAGTCCGAGAGGGCCGGCTCCGACAGAGGCGGACCAGGCAACGGACGGCGAGGATGGCGAGCGGTCGGACGCCGCCCGGGCCAAGCGCCATCCCGTACGCACGGCGCTGGTGTTTCTCGCTCTGCTCGGCACCCTCGCTGGGGGATTGTGGTACGGCTGGCGCTACACCCAGTCGCAGTACTACGTCGGCGCGGCGCCGGACGGAGCTGTGGTCATCTACCAGGGGGTGCCGGGCCGCATCGCCTGGCTCGATCTCTCAACGGTCTACGAACGAAGCGATCTCCAGCTTTCCGATCTGACCCCGGTGG
The DNA here is from genome assembly GCA_013041765.1 of Dactylosporangium sp. Taxonomy (GTDB): domain Bacteria; phylum Actinomycetota; class Actinomycetes; order Mycobacteriales; family Micromonosporaceae; genus JABDRL01. The sequence goes on from JABDRL010000217.1 coordinate 28,234, forward strand.
CGCAGAACAACGTCAAACGCGGCATTCCGGCCGAGGACCGGGCCGACGCGCAACGCACCCTGGCTGATCTCAGCGACCCCGACAACCCCGCCAACCGCCAGCACGCGCAGACCTGCCCGAGCGGCTCGGCGTCCCCGGGTGCCGCAGAGGGTTCCGTCGATCCGACCGCCGATCCCGGAACGACCACGGTTCCCGGTCCCGGCGGATCTGGTTCCCTGCCGGCTCCGGATGCCGGAGTCGAGACGCCCGGAACGGAGCCAGGTTCCGCGATAACTGACGCATCAAGTACGAAGCCGTGCTAACCGCCCTCGTCCACCGCGCCCGATACTGATCTGACGATCCCCGAGAGACCGCCCAGAGGACGTGCCGTTCGTGACCGCCGCCGCCGTATCCACCCCGCAGCCGCCCGACGCTGGCTCCGGGGCGGTCCCGTCGGTGCCCCCTGCCCGGCCGAGCGGGCTTCGCAACATCGAACTGGGGCTGCTCGCGTTCACCCTGGTCGTGGTCGGCACATATAGCGTGGCGATGGAGGCCGGCGCCCTCGACCAGATCACGGCGCACTTCTGGATTCCCATCGCGACGCTGGCCATCGTCTTCCTCGGCATCCACATCGCGATCCGGTTTCTCGCTCCGTACGCGGATCCGGTGTTCCTGCCGGCGGTCACCCTGATCAATGGTATGGGTGTGGCCTTCCTGCGCCGCATCGATCTCGCCGACGCGATCCGGCACAAGAGCACCGACTACTCGGCCTTCAGCGGCCTCGGCTTCCGGCAGTTGCTGTGGACGGCCCTCTCGGTGGGGTTCGCGATCATCGTGCTCGCGATCGTCCGCGACCACAAGTCGCTGTCCCGCTACGCGTTCACGCTCGGCTTTGCCGGCATCGTCCTGGTGATGATCCCCGCAGTGCTCCCGGCCCGGTTGTCGATGGTCAACGGGGCCAAGCTGTGGATCAACTTCGGCTTCTTCTCGATCCAGCCCGGCGAGTTTGCCAAGATCGCGCTACTGGTGTTCTTCGCGTACTACCTCGTCCGCAAGCGTGAGGTGCTATCGCTGGCCAGCCGCAGGGTTCTCGGGGTCGACTTCCCCAGAGGACGCGACCTGGGGCCGGTCATCGCCGTGTGGTTGATGAGTCTGCTGGTCCTGATCTTCGAGAAGGACCTCGGCACCTCGCTGATGTACTTCGGGATGTTCATCGTCACGCTCTACATCGCGACGGAACGGGTCAGCTGGCTGATCATCGGCCTCATGCTGTTCAGCGGTGGCGTCTTCACCGCCTATGTGCTCGGCGGAACCATCGGGGGCCCCTTCGCCAACTTCCGGCTGCGGGCCGACATCTGGCTCGACCCGTTCTCCGACCCCGACAACCGGGGATACCAACTCGTCCAGTCGCTGCTCGGGCTCGGCACCGGGGGGCTGTTCGGAGCCGGCCCCGGAGAGGGCTACCCGCGCAAGATCCCCGAGGTACAGAACGACTTCATCTCCGCGGGGCTCGGCGAGGAGATCGGCCTCTTCGGCCTGACGGCGCTCCTCATCGTCTATCTCGTCATCGTTGTCCGGGGCCTTCGGGCGGCGCTCGGAGTGCACGACTCGTTCGGCAAGCTCTTCGCCGGAGGTCTGGCCTTCACCCTGGGGTTGCAGGTGTTCGTCATCGTGGGTGGCGTGAGCAAGCTCATCCCGCTCACGGGACAGACCACCCCATTCCTCTCCGCAGGTGGATCGTCACTCATGGCCAACTGGATTCTCATCACGCTGCTCATTCGGATCTCCGATGCCGCTAGACGGCCGGCCGAGGGCCAGCCGGCCAAGGGCGGCAACGGTCCGGCGGCCGGGGGGCCGGCGAAACTCCAGGAGATGCCGACGGAGGTCATGCGGTGAACGCTCCCTTACGCCGCGTCGGAGTCGTTGCGCTCGTACTGTTCGCGATGCTGTTCGTGAACCTCAACTACCAGCAGTGGTACAAGGCCGATGATTACCGGACCAATCCCCGCAACACTCGGGTCCAGGCCGAGGAGTACTCCCGCCCGCGCGGAACGATCTCTCTGTCCAACGGCGAAGTGGTCGCGCAGAGCCAGGAGACCACCGACACGTTCAAGTACCTGCGGGTCTATCCCTTCGATACCAAGTACGCCCACGTCGTGGGCTACAAGCCGGTCTACGGCACAGCCACCTACGTCGAACGGCTGAACAACGAATTCCTCGCGGGGAACGCCCCGGAGCAGCTCGGTGACCGCCTCGCCGCCATGTTCACCGGCAACGAATCGCCCGGGGGTATCGTCCAGCTGACCCTGTCCAAGGCCGCCCAGGACACCGCGCACAAGGAACTGACCAGCAACAGGTTGAACACCCAGAAGGGTGCGGTCATCGCGCTCGATCCCAAGACCGGAGCGTTGCTCGCCGAGGTTTCCCTGCCAAGCTACGATCCCAACCTGCTCACAACGCACAACGCCGACGAGGCCAGCAAGGCGTACCAGACCCTGGATGCCGACCCCACCCACCCGCTGTCCAACCGGGCGACCTCCGAGATCCTCGCCCCGGGCTCGACGATGAAGGTGGTCGTCTCCGCCGCCGCGCTGAAAGAGGGCATGAAGCCCGACACCGTCATCCCGGCCGGCCCGTACTATCAGCCGCCCCAATCCGGCAGCTTCCAGATCAAGAATGCCTCCCCCAGCACCTGCCCGGAAGCCCAGATCACGCTCCAGCGGGCGCTCACGGTCTCCTGCAACACGGCGTTCGCCAAGCTCGGGGTCGAGCAGTTGGGCCTAGACAAGGTCAAGTCCATGGCAGAGTCATTCGGATTTGAGGAGACCCCCGAGTTCATCGACGACGACAAGAACATCATGAACGTCACGGCCAGTCATACCGGATCCATGACCGGGTCGAACGGCAAGGTCGACCCGGCGGCCCTCGCCCAGTCCTCGATCGGCCAGAAGGACGTCCGGATGACGCCCCTTCAGGGCGCGCTCATCGCCGCGACGGTCGCCAACGAGGGCAAGCAGATGCGGCCGTATCTCGTTGACACCCTGCAGAGTTCTGGGCTGTCCGTTGTCAACAAGACCCAACCGACGACCCTGCGTCGCGTGGTCAGCGACGGCGTCGCCGAGGATCTTCAGGACATGATGATCAGTGTCGTCGACAGCGGAACGGGCAAACCGGCTAAGGTCAAGGGCCTCCAGGTCGGGGGCAAGACGGGTACCGCCGAAAACGGCGAGGACGCAAATGATCATGGCTGGTTCATCGGCTTCGCCATGAAGAACAACCAACCGGTTGTTGCGGTCGCGGTGGTGCTGGAGGGCGCGGGCAAGGGCGGCAGCCACGAAGCCGCCAGAATCGCCGGCCAGGTTATGAAGGCGTATGCCGACGAACGGGGCACTGAGTGAGTCGGGACGCGGACGGCCGGAAAAGGGAGGCGCGATGCTGAGCCCCGGAACCATGCTCGGCGGTCGCTATCGGCTCGATGAACGCATCGCTGGCGGCGGCATGGGAGATGTCTGGCGGGGCACCGACGAGGTGCTCGGCCGGACCGTCGCCATCAAGGTGCTACTGCCAGCGCTGATGGAGGAGCAGGGCTTCGCGGAGCGGTTCCGCGGCGAGGCCAGAACGATGGCGACCATCAACCATCCCGGTGTCGTCGACGTCTACGACTATGGCAGCGAGCAGGGCACCGCCTTCTTGATCATGGAGTACATCGAGGGAGACGCCCTTGCCCGGACCCTCAGTCGCGTCGGTCGGCTGACGCCGGCACGCGCGATGGCGCTCATCGCGCAGGCCGCGGACGCGCTGGAGGCCGCCCACGTGCGGGGCATCGTCCACCGCGACGTCAAGCCGGGGAACCTGCTGGTGCGGCCCAACGGCACACTGGTACTCACCGACTTCGGCATTGCCCGGTCGGCCCAGGCCGCGCAGCTGACCGCCGTCGGCTCGGTGCTCGGCACGGCCTCGTACATCTCGCCGGAGCAGGCCTCAGGGCAGCAGGCGACGCCGCTGTCGGACGTCTACGCCCTGGGCGTCGTCGCCTACCAGTGTCTGGCCGGCAAGCGGCCGTTCGAGGGCGACAACCCGCTCGACATCGCGCTGCGGCACGTGCGCGAGATGCCTCCGCCCCTGCCACCAGACATCCCACCGGCCGTTCGTCAGATCGTCGAGCGGGCGTTGTCCAAGGATCCAGCGGCTCGCTGGCCATCGGCCGAGGCCCTCGCCGCGGCGGCCCGCAACGTCTCCGGCCAGCTGTCGTCCGGCGGCACCGGAACGATGGTCCCACCGTCCCAGGCAATCAATCAGCCCGCGCCGTTCTCCGGGCCCCCGATGTCACCCGCCGCCGGTTCGCCTCCGGGTCCACCGGATCCGGTCGCGCAGGGTGGCACCCGGATGTTCACCAGCCCGCACCAGGCCAGTGGCCCTCCCGGAGCGGGGGGATTCGCCAGGGGAACGGCCGGTGTGGCCCCGCCGCCCAAGGCGCAGGACACCGGCTACGCCTTCGCGGCCCCGCGAAGTCCGGCAGGCCCCGGACGGGCTACCACCAGCCCCGACGGCTCCCGGCGGACGCTGATAATTCTGATCGGAGTATTGACGGCGCTAGTCGTGCTTCTCGCGTGCGGCGTGGGGGTCTATGTTCTCACAAGCAGAGAAAGCAACGACGACAGTGATCCGGGAGGTGGGGCGCCGGAGACGCCTGCGACGACGCAGACCCGCCTTCCAGACACCACGCAGACCGAAAAGACCACCGCACCGAGCCGCTCAGCGGCTGGTGACCTGATCACTCTCAACTGCGAGCAGTACAAGGGTCAGCAACGGCTCGTCGTTGAAACCAAGATCAGGCAGAAGGGCTTCAAGGTCCGCATCGAAATGGTCGACGCTGGCGGTCGCATCAACGAGGTCGTTGATGTCACGCCCTGCCAGGCATATGTCGGGGACACGATCACGATCAAGGTGAGCACGGGGAATAGCGATGCGCAGAGCAGCGAACCGGCCGACGAGTCGGCATGCGACGGACTGCCGCTCGACCCTAACGGCTCCTGTCCAGCCAGCTCGCAGCCCTGAGCGGTCTGCCGATGGATGGAACTCGGTGTACACGATGATCGAAGGACGAGAGACGAGATGAGCCAGGGCCGCCTCCTTGGCGGGAGGTACCAGGTCGGTGAACTGCTCGGGTATGGCGGCATGGCTGAGGTTCACCGGGGTCGCGATCTACGTCTTGGCCGCGACGTCGCGATCAAGACCCTCCGTACCGACCTTGCCCGCGACGCAACGTTTCAGATGCGATTTCGGCGGGAAGCACAGAACGCGGCGGCGCTCAACCACCCCGCGATCGTGGCCGTCTACGACACGGGCGAGGAGCACGGCCAGCACGGCGAAGAACTGCCGCACATCATCATGGAGTACGTCAATGGCCGCACGCTCAAGGAAATCCTGAGCGGCGAAGGACGGCTCCTGCCCCGACGGGCACTGGAACTCACCGCCGACATCTGCTCCGCACTGGAGTTCAGCCACCGCCACGGCATCATTCACCGGGACATCAAGCCCGGCAACGTGATGCTGACCCAGACCGGCCAGGTCAAGGTCATGGACTTCGGCATCGCGAGGGCGCTCGCCAGCGGCGCCACGACGATGACCCAGACGAGCGCCGTCATCGGCACCGCCCAGTACCTTTCCCCCGAGCAGGCCCGGGGCGAGCCGGTCGACGCCCGCAGCGACGTCTACGCCACCGGATGCGTTCTGTTCGAGTTGCTCTGCGGGCATCCGCCGTTCGTCGGCGACAATCCCGTCTCCGTCGCGTACCAGCACGTGCGGGAAGAGGCCAAGCCCCCGAGCACCAGCAATCGGGACGTCACCCCGGACATCGACGCGGTTGTCCTCAAGGCCCTGGCCAAGAACCCGCTGAACCGCTATCAGAGTGCGGGCGAGATGCGGGGAGACCTCATGCGGGCCGTCGCCGGCCGCCCGGTCGCGGCGCCGCCGGTGCTCACCGAGGACCAGATGACGGCGATGATCACGCCGCAGTCCACGGGCCGGACCGCGCGGCAGTCGTCCCTGCAGGCCAGGGAATCGACCAGGGCGGCCCAGCGCTCGAAGCGACGCGGCTCGCCCGCTGTGGTGATCGCGCTCAGCATGCTCGGGGTGCTCGCCGTGGTCGCGTTGGGTCTCGGGTTGTACCTGGAAACCCGCAAGATTGTGGAGGTCCCGAACATCATCGGGCTGACCCAGCAGGAAGCCGATGCGACGCTGAGTAACAAAAAGTTAACCGGCGAGACCCGGGAAAACATCAAGACCACAGACTGCCCGATCGGCCAGATCATGGCACAGGCCCCGGACGAGGGCACCGAACTGCGTGAGGGCGGCAAGGTCAGTTACGACGTCTGCACCGGGCCGGACAAGACCCAGGTACCCCAGATGGTCGGCCTGAGTCAAAACGACGCGGACAAGGCGCTGAAGGACGCCCACCTGATCGGCGATTTCCGGCAGACGAACAGTGCCAAGGAATCCGGCGAGGTCCTGAGCAGCGACCCGCCAGCGGGCCAGGAGGTGGACGAGGGCACCACCGTCATCGTCCAAGTCTCCAAGGGCAATCAGAAGATCATCCCAGACGTCAGTGGCCAGACCGCCAACGGCGCCGAAAACACCCTGCGGAATGCGGGTTTCTCGAACATCGTCAAGGTCACCAGACCGGTCACCGATTCCTCTGAGGTCGGCCGAGTGGTCGGTCAGGATCCGTCCCCCGACAAGGCGGTTCCGAGCACCCAGAAGATCACCATCTACATCGGCAAGTCGAACCAGCCGTCTCCCTCGCCGTCCCCCTCGCCGTCCCCTCCGGAAGAGCCGTAGCGGCATCGTCTTCGACGAGAGCCGAGGGCCTGTTTCGCGTTGCGCGAAACAGGCCCTCGGCCGTTGTTCAGCCGGACGATCAACGAACCGACGGGGCAAAGGCAGCCAACCGACGGTCAAGATCCGCAGACAGGCCCAGTGCCAGTTCGAGGGCCTCCCGGTGCCCGCAGACCGCCAGCCAGTTCGCCAGCATCAGGTGCCCGCTCTGGGTCAGCACGGACTCCGGATGGAACTGCACCCCCTCGATCGGCAGCTGCCGGTGACGCATCGCCATCACAATGCCCGTTTCGGTGCGCCCGGTGACCTCGATCTCCGCGGGAAGCGTTGATTCAAGCACGGTCAGCGAGTGATAGCGGGTCGCGGTGAACGGATTCGGCAGCCCGGCCAGCGCCCCGACCCCGGTATGCACGATCTCCGAGGTCTTGCCGTGCAGGAGTTCCGGAGCCCGGGTGACGGTGGCCCCGAACGCCTCACCGATGGCCTGGTGCCCGAGGCAGACCCCGAACATCGGGAACTCTCCGGCGTACCGGCGGATCAGGTCCAGGCAGATCCCCGCCCGGTCAGGCGTACCCGGGCCGGGGGACAGCAGCACCCCGTCGGGACGGAGGGCGCCAGCCTCCGCCACGGAGATCTCATCATTGCGACGCACGTCACAGGCCACGCCCAGCTGACCCAGATACTGCACGAGGTTGAAGACGAACGAGTCGTAGTTGTCGATGACTAGCACGCGCACGAAAAACTCACCTGCTCGGACGTACGGTCAAGGGGGACATCGAGACACCGCTGCCCGAAGGCTGACCGTCGGGTCCCTGCTGGGACGAGTCCGGACCGGACGCGGGCTGTTGCTGGGTCGGCGCCGACCCGCCGTCATCGAGCTGACCGTTGTTGAACGGCATGATTGGCTCGATAATGGGAAAAACCACAAACCAGAGCAGCGCACCGATACTGATCACAATCAGCATCGATCCAGCGATCTTCCCCCGAAGACCGAACGGCAGGTTTCTCCAGATCCAGGCGTACATCTCAGCCCGTCACCCCTGTCGGTGGCCCCATCTCGTGGGAGAGCTGCTCGGTGAGCACCCCGTGGACGATCAGCCGCTGGTAGTTCTGCCCCTTCGGGTTGCACGTCGTCAGCGTCACCATGGCCTGCGTCGGGGTCTCCCCGGGTTTGTTCGGCACCGGCGCGATCACCGACCTGGCTGTCGGCGAGACCACCTGGGAATCGGTCGTTTCGTACACGAACCAATGGTCCCGCGTTTCAACGACGATCTGATCCCCGGCCTGGAGCTTGTCCAGATTCCAGAAAATTTTCAGGGTCCGGTGCCCGGCGACCGAGAAGTTCCCAATATCGCCCGGCATCGCCGTTTCCGGATAGTGGCCCGGCGCGTAGCGGATGTCGTCAAGGCCGGTCCCCTCCACAACGACCCACGACGACTCTGGCTTGATCTTCGGAATGTACAGCTTGGCGATGGGCGACCCGGCTGTTGGCGGCTCGGTCGGGACCGGCGACGCCGACGGCGCCACGGCACTCGGCGGTGGGCTCCAGGCTTGGTCCAGCTGGTTGCTGAGATCGTTCTGGTGCGCGCTGACCTGGGCGCCGACGCCCCACACCTCGTAGGCGGCGAACAGCAGCACAATCATGCCGAACGCAATCATCAGCTCACCGCTCGTTCGCGTCGCGGTACGCAACACGGTCCACACGGTTCGCCGAGTCATATCCGAATACACGCTGCGGTAGCCCTCATCGGTCCGAACGGGCCGCAGTGGCACGACCAGCTCGCCCTCGGACGAGCCAGACGACCCGCTGGAACCGTTGTTCGTTTCGGTGTTCGTAGCGGCGGGCGTTCCCGCCTTCCCCGCGCTGTGCCGCGCCCGCCGGGCGCGGGATCTGCGATGGGTACGCAACTCCCGTTTCGCGTTGTCCGCGAACTCAAGATCGATATCGAGGGGGACGGCGTTGCTCGCCGGTTCGTTGCTCGCCGAGCGGAATACCCGGCCTTCACCGGTAGAGCCCCGACCAACCGGCGTTACGATCTTGGTGGTTTCATCGAATGCCGGTTCACGTGGAATCTTGGTAATGACGGCTGTCTCGTCGGAGCTACCCGTCGGGGCGGCGGGGCGCAGGAACAGATCGGACGGGTCGTCCTGTTCCCGCTCCGGGGGGCGTTCCGCGGGCTGGTCGCCCTCCGAACGTCGATGTTCCTCGAAGGACGTCCCCACGGAACTCACTCCGAAACATGGGCGTATCGCAGGGCGATCGACCCGTCATAGGCTGAAACACTCACGTCCGTCTCCACCTTGCTCTGATAGCCAAGCCCGAAGGCAGCGGCAGCCGCACGAAAGAGCCGGACGCCCTCGGCGGCGTCCAGTGCTCGCTGCATTCGGACGGGGTCGCCGACCGCCGTCATCACGAACGGCGGCGAGTAGACCCTGCCGTCAAGCAGGAGGGTGTTCCCAACGCATCGTACCGCGCTGGTGGAGATGACCCGGACCTCCATGATCGAAATTCCCTCCGCTCCACCAGCCCAAAGGGCGTTCACCACAGCCTGAACATCCTGCTGGTGCACCACCAGGTCATCGGCTGTCGCCCCGACCGGGCGGGTACCGTCGCGGCGGCGCGGAGCATCGTCAAGTCGAACTGTCAGTCCTGGCCCGCGCAGTGCGATGAGGCCAGCGGCCGTCTCTTCGGCCGCGGCCCGACCGCGCTGCTGTTCGACCCGATCATCCGAACCCGCCTGGCTGGTCGTATGCTCCTCGATCTGCCGACGCAGCGCCGAGGCCCGAGCTTCCGTGTCCGAAACATCCGACTTACGCTCAACGATCAGGTTGGTCAGCTCCGGTCGCCGATCGTTGCGCAGTTCGGTCCCATTGGCCGTCATGGCCGCCGTCATCAGGAGAAAACCGGCGGATCCGGCCACCACCGGCACCAGCAGAGACCAGCCCTCGCGCCGCTGCGCGCCGCGACGGGGCAGAATGACACTTCCCGCTCGGCGGAGGGCACGACCCCAGGACGAAGGGCCTGCGGTGTACTCCACTCGCTCCCCCTCCCCCCAATTCTGCCGTTCGCTAGCTACGCTATCCCGGGAACATTATTCAGGCTCTTCACCGCGGTCGCCCGCGGATGACGACAACCTGACCACCCCTGAGCAGGAGCCCGCCGTGCCGAAGTCGCAAGTCCGCAAGAAGAAGGTGTACACCCCGCCGGCTGAGTTGCAGCCGCGAGCAGCCTCAAGCAGTCGGAAGCCCAGCCCTGTCTGGATCCCGGCGACGGCTCTCGCCCTGATCTTCCTCGGCATTCTCTGGCTCGTGGTCTACTACCTCACCCAGGGGTTTGCTGACGTTCCGGCGTTCAGCGCTCTCGCCTCTCTCAGCTACTGGAACCTGGCCATTGGTTTCGGCGCGCTGGTCGGTGCGCTTCTTCTACTCTCGAAGTGGCACTAGGACAACCCGAAAGCTTCACGATACCGACCAGTAGCCAACAGGCCCGGGGAGGCCGGGGGATGAAGGCTGGGCCAGTCGAGGTGATCAAGCCATAGGCACCGGCATTCTGACCACGTTGGTCCCGATTCTTGCGTTCGTGGCCCTCACCGCCGCGAATGCGGGTTTCGTCGCCGCAGAGTTCTCACTCGTCACCGTCGACCGTGCCCAGATCGACCAGCAGGCCGCCGCCGGTGACGGGGTGGCGCGTGGGGTCCAGCGGGCCCTGCACGAACTGTCCTTCCAGCTGTCGGGCGCGCAACTCGGTATCACGATCAGCACGCTGCTCTCGGGATACCTGGCCCAGCCGGCGCTCTCCCGGCTGTTCTCCGCGCCGCTCCGGCCCATCGTCGGTGACGCCAGCCCAGCGATCGCCGGGATCTTCGCGCTGGCCCTGGCAACGTTGCTGTCCATGCTTTTCGGAGAGCTGGTCCCGAAAAACGCCGCCCTGGCCCGGCCGATGGGCATCGTCCGGGCGACCGCCCGGCCGCAGCGGGCATTCTCGCGCGTCTTCGCCTGGCTCATCCTCGCTCTCAACGGCACGGCCAACTGGCTCGTCCGCGGGCTCGGCTTCGAGCCCCAGGAGGAGCTGGCCAGCGCCCGCTCCCCGGAGGAACTCGGCCTGCTCGCCGTGATCTCCGCGCGGGCGGGGGCGCTGTCCAGCGAGACGGCCGTGCTGCTCCAGCGGACGATTCGTTTCGGGGACAAGCATGCCGCAGAGGCCATGACGCCCAGAATCGACGTCTTCGGGCTGCGGGCGGACGCGACGGTCGCCGATCTCATCACCACGGCCCGGGAGACGGGACACAGCCGGTTCCCGGTGTACCAGCACACCCTCGACCAGGTCACCGGCATCGCCATGCTGATCGACGCGCTCGGCGTTCCCCCTATCCACCGGCCCACCACGCCCGTGTCGTCGATATCCCGAGAGCCCGTGTACGTCCCGGAGAGCCTGGATCTGGACAATGTCCTCGACGCGCTGCGGGAAGCCAGCTGCGACCTGGCCATCGTGGTCGACGAGTACGGCGGCACCGACGGCGTGGTCACGGTCGAAGACCTCATCGAAGAGGTCGTCGGGGAGATCGCCGACGAGCACGACGCCGACGAGCAGCCCTTCGTCGAAAGTGTTCCGGTGAATCTGACAGCGCCGGCCGGCGAGTCGACCATGCTGGTCGACGGGGTGCTCCGCGAGGACGAACTCGCCGAGCAGACGGGCTTCCGCATGCCACCGGGTCCGTACGAGACGCTCGCCGGCTTTCTCATGGCCCGGCTCGGGCACATCCCCCTGGCCGGTGAAACCGTCGCGGAAGACGGGTGGGCCTTCACCATCATCGACGTGGAACGCCACCGGGTCGAGCAGGTCCGAGTTGTCCGCCCCGGGGGGCAACCGTGATAGGTCTGCTCAGCGCCGTAGCGCTCCTGCTCGGCAACGCCTTCTTCGTCGGAGCGGAGTTCGCGTTGATCGCGGCTCGGGCCACGGCGCTCCAGCCGCTGACGGCCACGTCGCGGCGGGCTCGGGCCGCGCTTCGGGCCATGCGGGAGCTTCCCCTGATGGTCGCCGGGGCGCAGCTCGGGATCACCGTATGTTCGCTGGGCCTGGGAGCCATCGCCGAGCCAGCCGTCGCGCACCTGCTCGTCGGGCCGTTCGCGGCTACGGGGCTACCGCACGCCGCCGTCCACCCGGCCGCGTTTGTGCTGGCGCTGGGCATCGTGGTGTTCGCGCACACCGTCATCGGGGAAATGGTGCCCAAAAACCTGACCCTGGCCGGACCAGAGCAGGCCGTGATGTGGCTCGGTCCTCCGATGTACGCGTTCTGCCGCGCGACCAAGCCGCTTCTCGTGGCGATGCGGTGGTCCGCGAAAGCCATTCTCGCTTTCTGGGGGATCGAGACGAGCGACGCGATCAAGACGGTCTTCACGGCGGAGGAGCTGGCCGGGCTGGTTTCGCAGGCCCGGACAGAGGGCCTGCTCGAGCCCGAGGAAGAGGCGAGGATCACCGGAGCCTTGGCGTTGAGCCGCCGCACCGCGCGGGAGGCGCTTCGGCCCTGGTCGTCCGTTACGACTGTGACATCAGACATATCTCCGGCCGCGCTGGAGGTCCTGGCGGCGCAGGTCCGACGGTCCCGCTTTCCGGTTATTGAGCGGGAGACTCGACGAGTCCTGGGTTTTGTCCACGTCAAGGACATTCTCGGCATCACCGGACAGCAGCGCCGCATGCACATACCTTCCGAACTGATTCGTCCCCTTCCGGCGGTGCCTCCCGACCGAACATTGGCGGATCTACTACTGGCAATTCGCCGGAACCGCAGACACATGGTTCTCGTCAGTGACGGACTGACCCCTCTGGGTATAGTGACCCTTGACGATGTTCTGGCTGCCATCGTCAACAATGGATCCCACACAGAGCGTATTCAAGATAACGCATTGTGAAGTAGACGTTCCGGCAACTTGCCGATAGCAAAAACCTTCACTACTGTCAGGCAACGTTCAGTCCATAGCCAGTTCGCGATCTTTCCGTGACCATAATCGGAGAGGGAGTGTGGGGCGCCCATGCGTGGCATACGCGTGTTCGGTCGGTCAATGCGCATTTCAACCCTGAGGTTCGCCGTGGTGGCCGCCACGGCGGTGGCGGTTCTCGCCCCGGGCGGAGTCGCCTCGGCCGATCCGTCGATCGCCGAAATCGAAGCGCAAATCGACACGGCCTGGAACTCGCTGGAACCCACCATTGAGGAGTACAACAAAGTCCACTCGGCACTGAAGGCAAATCAGGCTAAATACGACGAGCTGCAAAAAACACTTGAACCGCTCGAACTTCAGGTCGACCTGGCGCTCTCCAGGGTCGGAGCGATCGCCGCTCGGACCTACAAGAACGGCGCGATGTCCACGCTCACCGTATTGCTGGACAGCGGTTCGCCGGAGGCACTCCTCGGACAGCTGTCGATCATCAACCAGCTGTCACGCAACGAGATGCTGGAAATCAGCGCGGTCAAGGACATGCGGGACAAGTACCTCGCGGACAAGGCGGCCCTGGACGCCCTCCTCGCCGAGCTGGGCACCCAGGACGCCGACCTGGCCGCCAAGAAGAAGACGATCCAGGCTGACATCACCAGCCTGCAGAAGCTGCGCCAGCAGGTGTACGGAACCGCCGCGGCGATCGGCGAGCTGCGTCCCGTCGCCTGCCCCTACGTGTACATCAGCGGAGCCGCCGGTACCGCCGCGTCGAGGGCCTGCGCCCAGATCGGTAAGAAGTACGTCTACGGTTCGGCCGGCCCGAGCACGTTCGACTGTTCGGGGTTGACCCAGTACGCCTGGTCCGGGGGCGCCTCGCTGCCGCACAACGCCGCCGGCCAGTATGCGGGCATTACCCATGTATCGCGGGCAGACCTGCGGACCGGTGACCTTGTCTTCTACTACAGCCCGATACACCACGTAGGGATATATGTCGGCGGTGGGTGGATAGTCCATGCCCCGCAGACTGGTGACTATGTGCGAATGGCGAAAGTCGACCGCTCGGGAGTTTCCCAGTACTACGGACGCCCGGCCTGACGCCAGCGCAACGCCGTACATACCCGATCGTGAAATCGTCACAAGGCAAACACGCCGAGTGCAGTGGAATTCACCTCGAAACATTACTCTCAGTAATCGTAATCATGCTATTGGCTCATGGTTCAAACGCGAAAAGGCCGGAACGGATGATGCCGCTCACTTGCATGTGAACAGCGACCGTTCTAGCGTTCTCAGTCGCCGGTGGATGTCGGCACCCGAACCGGGTGCCCCTCCGGCAGCGCCGAATCGTCACAGACGAACCGAGGACCCAGCAGCATTAACCGGGGTGAATCCGCCGTCAATCCGCGGTAGGGCGATCTTCCCGCCCGAACCCGTCAGCTAACTCGGTAGGCGATAACGGAAGAAGGAGTCTCTCTTCGGTGGCACTCCACACGAAGCGGCTGGTTCGGCCGCAGCTGATACCTGTCCGGCAGAATTCATGGCGGATCGCGCTGAAGACGGTGACGGCGGCCGCGGTCGGCGTTGTCCTCGCCTTCACCCAGGCCGGGACAGGTCACGCCGAACCGACGCAGGCCGAGCTTGAGGCACAAATCGATACCCAGTGGAACCAGCTTGAGCCCACCATTGAGCAGCACAACAAGCTCAAGGCGGAGCTCGCCGCAAATCAGGCGAAAGTGCAGGAACTCACCGACAAGCTCCGGCCGCTGGAACTCCAGGTCGACTTGGCGCTGACCCGCGTCAGCGGCATCTCTGCCCGCTACTACAAGGGCGGCAACGCGTCGGTCTTCAACGCGATCCTGACGACCGGCTCGCCGACGACCCTCGCCGACCAGCTGTCGCTCCTTGATCACATCGCCCGGGCCGAGCTGACCCAGATCAAGGACGCCATCGAGCTCAAGCAGCAGTACGACAAGGAGAAGGCACCCCTCGACGTGCTCCTGGAGGAGCAGACGAAGCAGGAGGCCGAGCTGGCGGCCAAGGAAAAGAGCATCAGAGCTGAGGTCCAGCGGCTGAACGATCTGCGGATCAAGGCCTTCGGCACGACGGAGTCCGCCGGAAGCACCCAGCCCGTTCCCTGTCCATACGAGTACATCCCCAGCGCCGGCGGGCGTGCCGCAAAGGTCGCATGTCAGCAAATCGGCAAATCGTATGTATTCGGATCATCGGGCCCCAAAACGTTCGACTGCTCCGGCCTCACCATGTATGCCTGGGCGCATGCCAACGCAGGGGTCACGCTTCGCCACTACACCCAGTGGCAATACCAGGACACCAAGCGCGTTACCAAGAGCCAGCTCCAGCCCGGTGATCTGATCTTCTACTACTCCGACCGGCACCATGTCGGGATGTATGTAGGCGGCGGATGGATCGTCCACGCCCCCCATTCCGGGGACGTCGTCCGGATGAAACGCTTTGACTCGGCACCGATCTCCGGCTACGGACGGCCGGTCTCCTCGGCCTGATCGGAGTGATCCGGTCCCGAAGAAACGCGGCGATCGGGGACCTGCGTCGGCCACGTGCGCCAGTTGTGCCACGACCGGCTGGCCGTGGGTCCCCGCTGCCCCTGGTAGCGCGACTCGCAGATCGTTGACCCGTAGGGGTGCTCTGCTGGCGACGACAGGCGGAACACGCACACCTGCCCAATCTTCATCCCCGGCCAGAGGGTGGTCGGAAGGTTCGCCATGTTGGACAGTTCCAGCGTGACGTGCCCGGAGAAGCCGGGATCGATGAATCCAGCGGTCGAGTGAGTCAGGAGACCGAGCCGGCCAAGGCTCGATTTGCCCTCCAGCCGCGCCGCCAGCGACACCCCCAGGGTCACCACCTCCAGGGTCGAGGCCAGCACGAATTCCCCCGGATGCAGAACAAACGACTGCCCCTCCGGGATCTCCACCACGGAGGTCAGATCGTCCTGCCGCAACGCGGGATCGATGTGGGTGTACAGATGGTTGTTGAACACCCGAAACCACCGGTCGAGCCGCACATCGACGCTGGACGGCTGGACCAGGGACGGCTCGAACGGCTCAAGCCGGAGTTGACCAGACTTCAACTCCGCCTTGATGTCCTGGTCGGATAGCAGCATTGCGACAGGGTACTGCCTCGTGGCTGCCACACCCGTTCGGACCACAGCACGCATGTCGAACACATGTTCGATAACATGCTGACATGGGAACATGGTCCGACTTTCTCGCCGCAGACCACGAGCTGGCCGCTGCGGCCCACACGCTGCTCTTCCAGTACGGACCAGGGCTGGGATACCTCGCGACGGTGCGGGCGGACGGCGGGCCCCGGATACACCCGGTCTCGCCGGTCATCGTGGACGGCGGCCTGTTCTGTTTCCTGCTGGACTCGCCGAAGCGGCGCGACCTCGAGCGAGACGGCCGGTACGCCCTGCATTCCTACCCTCCGGAGCACTCCGATGACGAGGTGTGCCTCACCGGCATCGCCGCGCCCGTCGCCGACTCCGGTCGCACCACGCGCATCGCCGGGGCGGCCAGAGCGGCCCCGGAAGTCGACTGGCGGCTGTTCGAACTGAAGATCGGGGTCGCGGTGGTGGTGCACCGCCCGTACTCCACGACCACGACAGCCCCCGTTTCACGGCAAATCTGGCGCGGGTGATACTTGGTGTGCATCGGGTTGGAAGATTCGGTACAGTGATCCTCGCCTGCGGGTGTAGTTCAATGGCAGAACATCAGCTTCCCAAGCTGACAGTGAGGGTTCGATTCCCTTCACCCGCTCCACCACGAAGGCCCTGGTCAGGACACAGATCCCAACCAGGGCCTTCGCTTGTCTTGATCCGCTGATCATGCTTTGGGCCATTAGCGGGCCATTAGCTCACCCAACAGACCTGAACTCAACTGTCTCGTTTGACTTGACGGATACCGCCGCGATCTCCTGATCCCGATCGCTGGTCGCGTGCTGGTAAGTCAACGTGGTTGCCGAAACATCTCCGCACCGTCTGAGCGAAACCGTCCGCCGCAGCCGCTTGGCCCCCGAATAGCCGGACAATTGACCGACTGCGGAGGTACGCCCGGGTCAGAGCACGAGGACCGGGACGGCAGCGCCAGCGTACAAATGGGGACGCGAGGTGAGCACGATCCCGCGCACCGCCCTGGTCTCCCGAATCACGTGCGTGGTGGCCAGGTCATGCTCCGCATGCTTGCCCACCTCGATCGCCGTGCCCGCATCCAGCGGGGCCACACCGATGCTTGGCGGCCACAACAGCACCGACCAGGCCGAGTACGACGCCCGCAGGGGCAGGTTGGCGTCGGCGATGGCCAGAGCCGGGAAGACAAGCGTGATCTTCCCGATGTCCGCGCGCTTCCAATAGTCGTACGCCAGCGGGTGAGCATCGAAGAGCGCGATCAGAGCCGACGAGTCGTAGACCAGCGGCTGGCTCACGCGGCATCCTGCGCTAGGCCGTAAAGCCGAGTCGCCTCGTCCTGCGCGGCAGCCAGCTTCTCGTCAGCCCGCCGCTGCTCCTCGCCATCCAACTCTGGAACCCGCTCCCAGCCGAGAACTTCGGCGAGTCGGGCCGAACCGGCGCCCGGGACGTGGGGCTCAGCGGGCGTGATCACGCCACCAATTGCCTCTGGGGAGCGTCCGTCGCTAGCCATGGCACCACGGTACCGCCCAGCGCCGCCACGAGCAGCCCCGCTGTCAGCTGGTCAGCCGGCGCAAGCGCCATCCAACGTGCCAGGCGCGTGCCATTCGCGTGCCGCCCCCCATGCCCCAACCGGTCATGGGGGGGCGGCAGCGGTCACCTGGACCAACACCGCGACCAGGCATTCCAGGCATAGCACGTTCAAGATCCCCGATTTCCCAAGCTGACAGTGAGGGTTCGATTCCCTTCACCCGCTCCACCGCGAAGGCCCTGGTCAACGACATGATCGTTGGTTCTGGGCCTTCGTCGTTTCCGGCCTTTTGGATCTTGCGTACTATTAACGTGCCGTTGGCCGCTTCCGGACCGCGTTCTCGATCCGCCGGTCCGTTCCCGCCGTGATCTCCTGATCCCGCTCGCTGGTCGCGTGCTGGTACATCAACGCCGCCCGCATACCAGCGTGCCCCATCCGGTGCATGAGTTCCCGGGTACTCGCGCCCGAGGACGCCGCCGGGGTGTTGCCCGTATGGCGAAAATCGTAAAAGTGGGAACCGGGGGAAGCCCGATCGCCTTGATCGTCGCATCCCACCGCGCAGCCTGCGCGGCCGCCCAGTCGCTGCGCCGGTCGCCCGCCAGGCGGGCCGATTGCCGGCGGGGCTGCCCGCCATCGTGGTCGGGGCAATCGCTGCCGCGCCGCTTCCGGCCGTAGCACCGTGACCGGCACTGCGGTCCGGGTCAACCCACTCGTGCCGGGCAAGCTGCGCTTCGACAGGCCACGCGGGCATCTACGGAACGGGACGCGGCGGGCCCCTGGCCGAGGACCGGCTTCGCCCCTGAACGATCGCCGGAGGCTCGCGCTACGGACGATCAGCGCCAGTCGGAGAATCGAGACCGTTGGGCCTCGCGCCGCAGGATGGCCCGTTGACGCCGCTCGCGATGCGGGTCGTGCCGGCGAACAGGCACCCGGCTCACCGAAGCGATGCCAAACGCCACAACGATGACGGTCATCACAACGAGCGCGATTTCAAGACTCCCTATGAACATCATCGCCACCTCCCCGGTTGATATGAGCTACTGCCCGATGGACGGACGAGGCTTCCCGACAGCGCACCCGGAGACTCCAAATGCTGGAAGAGCCGAAGGTCCCATCTTCTCACCGAAACGGCCCCCATCGCCAGCACCGACAGCACATCTAGCCCCCCGTAATTGCGACAATACAATACGCATCTCCACCAAACAGCTCTGCCCTCGGACTGATCGGATGCATCTATCGGCCCATATCTCACTAACACGACATACCCGCTTCGCCAAGCACTTGACTCAGTAGCTACCGTCGTCGTTGGCGTATTGCCGAGGAAAGGATGCGGGCCTTGGCCGGTAGACACTCAGCACAGCCATCACCCGACGAGGACCACGGGCCCAAGCCGTCTCGTCGATTGTTCCCCGTCCTAGCGGGCGCGGCTGTCGCGGCCGTGCTGGTTGGCGGTGCCGTGGCGGCGCTCCGCTTCGAAGGCGGCGGAGACGACACGGGCGGGGTGGCCGCTCCGGCCTCGACCCGCACGGTCGACCTCGACGAGGACGCCACCCGCAGCCCCGACCGAGCCGACCGGAATGAGCTTCGCGAGGCCATCCAGCTGCCCCCAAGTTTGGCGCCCTCGCCCTCCGCGAAGCCTTCAGCGTCGCCGTCCAGCACTGTCAAGAGTTCCGGTACCTGCAAGGCTTCCTACTACGCCACGGGGACCACAACGGCAAATGGCGAGGCGTTTGATCCGGATGGCCTGACCGCGGCGCACAAGACGCTGCCGTTCAACACCCGGGTCCGAGTGACGAATCTCGCCAACAGCACATCCGTAACCGCTCGGATCAACGACCGGGGACCGTTCGTCGAAGGCCGGTGCATCGACCTGTCCAGGGGCGCCTTCAAAGCAATCGCTTCACTGGGTGCCGGCGTGATTACCGTCAAGTATGAGGTGCTCGCCTGATCGATCCGCCAGGGTCGACTCGGTCACACGCTGTCCACCGCAGACCTGAATCAGGCAGACCCGCCCGAACGTTGGAGCGGTTCGGCGCCCTATCAGTGGCATGCTGTTCGGCGTAGCTATGAACCGCTCCCTGAATTCGGAAGCCCGTGCCGGTGTCGGCGCGGCTTTTGTGCTGCTCAGCCTCGTCGCCGCTATTGAACTCGCCGACGGCTCGGAGGCCAACTACCTTGGCCTGACCGCCGCCGCACCGTTTCTCGCCGCTGCGTTCGCCTCCTGGCGGGAAGTCCTGGCCATCGGAGTCGTCGCGACGGTCTTCGGGATCCTGTTCGGGTCAATCGACCTGTCGCGGGCAGAGGTGGACAGTGGCCGCGTGCTCACGGTCGTTCTCAACATGGCTGGCGTGCTGCTCGCGACCGGCATCGCCGCGGCCGTTGGGGTTATCCGGCAGCGCCAGACCACACGTTTCGCGGAACTGTCCCGGCTGGCCTCGGTCGCGCAGGGTGCGGTGCTGCGGCCCATCGGCCCGCAACTCGGGCCGCTCTCGATCGCCGGACGCTACATTTCCGCCAGCGCCGCCGCCGACATCGGTGGCGACCTGTACGAGGCGCTCGACACTCCCTACGGCGTCCGGATGATTATCGGCGATGTGCGTGGCAAGGGACTCGACGCGGTCCGTTTGGCAAGCATTGTTCTTGGGTCGTACCGCCATGTCGTCTATGAGCGGGCCGATCTGCGGGCCATCGTGACAGACCTCGATCGGGCGGTTGCCCGGTCGGTCGGCGACGAGGACTTCGTGACCGCGGCGCTCGTTGAGGAACGGGGCGGAACGCTCACGATCGTCAACTGCGGTCATCCCGCCCCGCTGCTCCTGCGCCGGGGCCGGGTCATCGCCCTCGACCCACCGTCCAGCGCACCGCCGTTGGGGTTCCGGCCCGTGGTCCGGCCTCGGGTCGAACGGTTGGAGCCCGGAGATCGTCTGCTCTTCTTCACAGATGGACTGGCGGAGGCCCGCAGGGACGGCGAGTTCTTCCCGACCACCGACCGGGCATGGCGGCTGGTGGGACACGGCACCGTGGCCGATGGCCTCGCTTCGCTCGAAAGCGCCCTGGTGGAATGGGTGCGCGGACAGCTCGATGACGACATCGCCCTCGTACTGATGGAGTACATCGGCCCGATGAGTCCGGCTGTGGCGGTGCCCAGCTGGGAAATCGGCGGCACGAACGCGGCTATCGGCTAGCCCCGCCAGCCTTGCGGCGCCAGGAAGCACCGGCCGCGACCGGGCCTCTCCCGAGGCGGGGGCGGCAAAATTTGGAGTGTGTAGCCGATCTGCCCTGACCGGCTACGCACTGTCGCTCAGGCCAGTTCCGCCGTCTGCTGGGAGCGAAGTCTGATGGCCGGCGTCCTGAGTCGCATGGGAGCCCGGTGCCTGCCCGTATAGAACCTCGGATACTTGGGGGCAAAGAGCGTGCCCATCAGCCGAATGATCATATGGGTCCCCCCTTCGGACGGGGCCTCCCCGCCCACCTGATCCGCCACCTGATCGGCGCGGATACCTTGCTAACGACAATGCTCGAACGATGGTTACGGGTTGCGCCCACACGCAATACGGCCAGTTGCTTGCAGCATGCAAGATCACATCACCTGGGATAGCTAACGCTCCACAATGATGGTTGCCCGACCGGCGGTCAGCATGGCGCCGCCGGCCCTCTTTCATCTGGTGTCCTCCCGGTGGAATGGGTCGGACCTCCACGCAACCCCATCAGGCCTCTGCGGACGGCCGTTCCGGCGAAGAACGGCACGACCTGGTGATACTCCGCGCCGTATGCAATGTGGCCACGGGCATGGCCCCCCGGCCACACCGCGACCAGGTGGTCGCTACATCGTGGACGGCAAGACCGGCGGTTTTCAGACCCGTTCCATAGGCACCGGTCGGATCGAGAACCGCCGACACCACGGATATCGTTGGATTATGACCTATCACTAGCACTGTCGTGATTTCTTCTGGCATGCTGCCTATCATGGCGATCAGCGCGTCGACGCCTTCGGAGTACAGCGCGGGCACCAGCGTCACCGCAGTGTCGACCACAGTGGCCTCCGGCGCCGCCTCCCGCATCCCCTGCCGCACGCCGTCCCAGGTCTGCCGGGCACGTAGCGCCGGAGAGACGAAGGCCAGGTCCGGCGAGAGATCGTTGGCCACGAGCCACGAGCCCGCGGCGATGGCGTCGGCCCTGCCGCGATCGGCCAATGGACGTTGCGCATCCGGCAAGCCCCCGGTTGGCGGCTCGGCCTTCGCGTGCCGGAGCAGAACAAGCGTGTGAGAACCCATACCGCCAGCCTGCCCGATGAAGCCCAGGAACGGCTGGCCCATTCCGGAGCTCACACGTCTGAGAGCATCCAGCTCCTCACGCGTACAGTGCGAAATAGACAGCAATGTGGTGGCAGATGGCCGCGACCAGCGTGAAGGCGTGGAAGAACTCGTGGTGGCCGAAGACCCTGGGCCACGGATTCGGCCGCCGCAGGGCGTAGAACACGGCGCCGACGCTGTACGCCACGCCACCGACGATCAATAGCACCAGCGTGGTCACGCCGCCGCCGCGCATGATCTGCGGCAGCACAGCGAGGGCGACCCAGCCGAGCGCGATGTACAACGGTGCAGACAGCCACCGGGGAGCGTGGGGCCAGACCAGCTTGAGGGCGACTCCGCCAACCGCGCCTCCCCAGACGACAGACAGGATGACCAGTGCCTGGTTCCCGGTCAGCAGCAGGGTGCAGAAGGGCGTGTACGTTCCAGCGATGAACACAAAGATCATGGAGTGATCGAGCCGCTTCATCGTCTTGTAGCCGAGTGGCGACCAGACCCGGCGGTGGTACAGGGCACTGGTGCCGAACAGGGCGCACACCGTCACGCTGTAGATGGCGCAGCTGATCAGCGACGCCCGGCCAGGCCTCGCCGCGGCCAGCGAAGAAAGCACGATTCCACACACGACCGCGACGCCAAACGCGTAGACGTGCAGCCATCCGCGCATGCGCGGCTTTCCAAGATCAATCGGACGAAGTCGGGGTGCCGTCTTCAGACTCACACGCCATAGGTTACGACACCGTAGGTTACTAGTCAGTAAAAGTCAGGTGGTCTGTGTCCAACAACGCTCGGGGTCACTCGTTCGCTGGACGCAGGCAGAATACTTCGGTCTTGCCGCCGTCGCGCTCGATGAACACGGATGGCTGTTCCTGATCAGGGCAATTCGCCTGAGCCGTGGTCTTGGTGACGACCTTGTAGGAGCCCTCTTCCGAGCATTTGGCGGACACTGCGGTATCGCCGGACTTCTTGACGCAGGAGTTGATGGCGAACGTGACGTCGCTCTTGCCGTTGAGATACAGCATGACGCCGGCCCCACCAGCCGCGAGCACGACCAGCACCGCCGCGACGACAAGCCCGATCATGACGCCACGACGCTTCCTCGGGGGCTCGGGCTCGGGGGCCGCGGCGCCCTGGGCGCCGTACAGCCCGCCCGGGCGGTCCGGGACACTCGGCGGAGCGCTGAAGGGCTGGTTCCCGAATGCCGGTTGCCGTTCGGGCTCGCCCGCCGGCCCAACCGATCCAGCCGGCGGGCCGCTCTGCGGTCCCCCGGGAGGGCCAGCGGCTGGCCCCGACCACATCGCGCCCGGCGGGACCGCCCCAGGCTGCGGCACCGAAGCCGTCGCTCTGATCGGACCGATCGGCTGCGCACCAGCGGGCATGGGAGGCACGGCAGGGGCCGGCACCGCGGGCGGGGCTCCGTACACCTCCGGCGGGGGAGCGAATCCTCCCTGGGGCGGGAAGCCACCAGGC
The DNA here is from genome assembly GCA_013041765.1 of Dactylosporangium sp. Lineage (GTDB taxonomy): Bacteria > Actinomycetota > Actinomycetes > Mycobacteriales > Micromonosporaceae > JABDRL01. The sequence continues at coordinate 51,443 of JABDRL010000217.1, forward strand.
GGGCCTTGCGGGACTGGGGCACCTTGCGGATCCTGATTGCCCGGCGGGTAGGGGGCCGGGGGCTGCCCCGGCGGGGGCGGATAGCTGCCCATCTGCGGATCCTGGCTGCCCGGCGGGTAGGGGGCCGGGGGCTGCCCCGGCGGGGGCGGATAGCTGCCCGCCGGAGGATACGGCGACTCATGACGCTCGGACATGGGTGGTTGATGCTCCTCAGACGTCATCGCGCCTCCTCGAGTCCACCGCTGCGCACAGCGGCCGTTGACACCATTGTCGCGGTGGCTTCGCCCACCGTACCCCGTGCCTCATCGTCCCCACGCAAGCAAGGCAGTCTCGGGGTCGGTAAGGAAGCGGCCGACGTCCGACAAGAACCCGGATGCCAGATCTCCATCGACAATCCGATGGTCAAACGACAGGCCGAGCGTGGCGACCTGCCGCACCTTGATCTTGCCTCGGTGCACCCAGGGCGCCTCCCGGACGACGCCCAGAGCCAGGATGGCCGTCTCGCCCCGGGGCAGGAGGGGAACGCCGGTATCGATCCCGAACACACCAACATTGGTAATCGTCATCGTCCCAGAGGTCAGGTCCTGCAGCGACGTACGTCCGGCCCGGGCCGTATCGGCCAGGGTCGTCAGGGCCTCGGCCAGTTCCCGGGTTGTCAGTCGCTGGGCGTCCCCGATGCTGGGCACCACCAGGCCACGCTCCGTGGCGACGGCGATCCCGAGGTTGACGTAATCGCGAACAATAATCTCATCTCCCGCCCAAGAAGCGTTGATCATCGGGTACCGCCGAACGGCCAGAAGTACCGCCCTAACGACCATCAACAGCACGGACGCCTGGACACCTTGCCACTCCCGCAGCGCGAGCAGGCGTTTGAGCGCCCGCATCGACCGGGTCACGTCGACGGTGTGGAAGACGGTCGCGTGCGGCACGGTCGACGCCACGGCCGTCGTGTTTTCCGCGATGGCCTTGCGCACGCCGCGAACCGGAACGCGCCACTCTCGGGCTGGTGGCGAGCCGCTGGCGTCCGAGCCGCTGCCGTCCGAGCCGCTGGCGCCCGGAGTGGAGCGGCCCGCTGCCGGCGGCGCCACCGGATCCGCGATGGCGGACAGCACGTCCTGCCTGGTGATGGTTCCCTGGCGGCCGGTGCCGCGCAGTTCGGACAGGTCGACGTCGAGATCCTTCGCGAGCCTGCGAACCGGGGGTTTGGCGAGGACCGGCGGTCGCTCACCGCGGTCCGGACGGTCCCGCCCCGTCCCCTGGGGCCGGCGTCTCCTGCCCTTCGTCGTGCGAGGTCCGTAGCCGACCAGCACGGGCTGCCGGACCTCCCCGGTCTCGGCGCCATCGTGGTTCCGGCCACCGTCCCGCGGTGCCGGCGGCTGGTCCTGCCGGCGTACCGTCCGATCGGGATCGGTATCGATCCTGATGATGGGCGTGCCGATCTGGACGGTCGCGCCCTCGCCGTGCAGCAGGGTTTCAACGCGACCGGGCCACATCGCCGGAATTTCTACAATGGCCTTGGCGGTCTCGATCTCCACGATCGGCTGGTTGAGTTCGATGGTTTCGCCCTCCCGGACCAGCCACGCAACGATGTCGCCCGCGGTCAGCCCCTCGCCGAGATCAGGTAGCGAGAACTCTCTAATACGTGACATGATCACCATCCGAAAGTGCTGTCCACCGCCGCAAGGATTCGGTCAACGTCGGGAAGGTAGGCGCCTTCGAGCCGCGAGGGAGGGTATGGGGTGTCATACCCGGTAACCCGCGTTACGGGCGCTTCCAACGAGTAGAAGCATTCCGCGGTCGCCCTGGCCGCGATCTCCGCGCCGAGTCCACAGGTCTGCTGGGCTTCATGAACAACGATGAGCCGACCGGTTCGGCGCACCGACGTGACGACCGGCCGCAGGTCCAGCGGAGACAGTGACCGCAGGTCGATGACTTCGAGCGACCGGTCCTCCGCTGCCGCCGTTTCCGCCGCGTCGAGGGCGGTTGACACCATCGGGCCGTAGGCGACAAGGGTCGCGTCCTCGCCTCGCCTCGCGATCCGCGCGGCATGCAAGGGATATGCCTCTTCAAGATCGCCAAACAGATCCACTTCGGCCTTGTCCCAGTACCGGCGTTTCGGCTCGAAGAAGATGATCGGATCGTCGGAGACGACGGCCTGCTGGATCATCCAGTACGCGTCGGAAGGGTTGGCGCATGTGACGACTTTAAGCCCCGGAGTGTGGGCAAAATACGCCTCCGGGGACTCGGAATGGTGTTCGACGGCCCCGATGCCTCCGCCGAATGGCACCCGAATCACCACCGGCAGTCGCAGCCTGCCCTGGGATCGGTAGCGCATCTTCGCGAGTTGCGACACGATCTGGTTGCACGCGGGGAAGATGAAGCCGTCGAACTGGATCTCGCAGACCGGCCGGTACCCGCGAAGGGCCAGGCCGATCGCCGTACCGACGATGCCCGATTCCGCCAGGGGCGTATCGACAATCCGATCCTCGCCGAAGTCTTCCATCAGCCCATCGGTGATTCGGAAGACGCCCCCGAGCCGCCCGATGTCCTCGCCCATGATCATGACCTTGGAGTCACGCTCCAGCGCGCGTCGCAGACCGGTGTTGAGGGCCTTCGCGAAGGTCAGTGTTTCGCCCATCGGGGCTCCCCCTCACCGAACGCGTCGGCCTCGAAGGATGCGTGGTACCTGACGAACTCCGCCCGCTGGGCCTCGAGCGCCGGGGAGGCCTCGGCGTACACGTGGTCGAACAGCGACGACGGCGCCGGGTCCGGCAGGGCCAGCACCCGCTCCCGGAGCTGGGTCGCCCGGTGCTGGGCATCGGCGTCCACCTCGGCGAAGTACCCCGCGTCGCCGAGCTGGTGTTGTTCGAGCAGCCGCCGCAGCCGGACGACCGGGTCCTTCTCGCGCCAGGCCTCGACCTCGCCGGAGGGGCGGTAGCGGGTCGGATCGTCCGACGTGGTGTGCGCCCCCAGGCGATAGGTGTACGCCTCGATGAGGCTGGGCCCCTGGCCTCGGCGGGCGTCGTCCAGGGCGCTGCGGGTGACGGCCAGCACTGCCAGCACATCGTTGCCGTCGACCCTGATCCCGGCCATGCCGAATCCCGCCGCCCGGTTGACCAGCGGAGTCTTGCTCTGGCGCGCGGCCGGTTGCGAGATCGCGTACTGATTGTTCTGGCAGAAGAACACGACGGGTGCATTGAACACGCTGGCCCACCCCAGCGACTCGTTGACATCGCCCTGCGATGTCGCCCCGTCGCCGAAGAAGGCCAGGACGGCCTGCCCGTCGTCGTCGCCGACCGCGCCGTCCCTGAGGACGCCCATCGCGTACCCGGTCGCGTGCAGCGTCTGCGCCCCGATGACCAGGGTGTACAGGTGAACGCCCGTCTCCGCCGGGTTCCATGTTCCATAGTCGACGCCGCGGAACAGGCCCATGAGCTGGATAGCGTCGAGCCCTCTACAGTAGAGAACCCCGTGCTCTCGGTAGGTCGGAAAGATCATGTCCTGGGGTCGCACGGCGCGACCCGATCCGATCTGGGCCGCTTCCTGCCCGAGAGCGCTGGCCCACAGCCCAAGTTCGCCCTGGCGTTGGAGCGCTGTGGCCTCGGTATCGAGTCTGCGGACAATGACCAGGTCTTGGTACAGCCCACGCAGTTCGTGATCCGTCAGGCTGATGTCGTACTCGGGATGGTCCAGACGGGTGCCGTCGGGCGTCAAGAGTTGGACGAACTCGGGTTCCGCTCGCTGTGCCCACTGCATTGGTATCCGGCTACGCGACATACCACCAAGCTTTCAGCGCGCCGTCACATCTGACATCACGGGCAGAGTGATGGTCGACACAACAAGAGGACCTCCGGCCGCACAATCGGGCGAACCGGTCGCGACATCCCGGCTCCGGGAGCCTTCCTGTGATCCACAAACCACTTTAAGCAATTGTTCAATTACTTAGCGTACATGGCACTCAACAAAGTCGTCATTCCGCCACCAATACGGCCAATTCTCGACCGCACGTCACTCGTTGATTGAGTGATGCTTACTAACGGCGACTTTTCGTGAGCATCAAGGAGCTAGGCCGACGTCTCTGGAGCACCGGGTGTCCCATCTGCCATCTGCCGCACCCTCGCCCTCGACCGCGGACCGGATCCGCCGGCTGCGGACCGACTACCGGTCGCTGCCGTTCGGGGTGCTGATCGCGGCCGCATTCGTCCCCATGCTCGCCGCGATCTCCTTCGGCACGGCCTCGCTCGGCCAGAGCCACCCCTCGCGCCCCCCGGACCTCGCCGGCCGGCAACGCCATCGCGTGGTCCTCGACCTGCCCACCACCGATCCGGGTGTCCCCATCACCAGCGGCGCGTCACCGACCTGGGCGAACACGCCCACGCAGCCGCAGCAGCGGACCGCACCGGGCCGGCGTGCCCGCGCCCGCCTGGCCAACGCGGCCCCGGCGGCCAATTACGGCCGGGCGAAGCAGAGCGACCCGCGCCCGGGTCCGACGCCTCCCCCGACGACCACCGCGCCCGGCACGCCGGCACCCACGCCCGCCGCGTCCAGCACGCCGATGCCCAGCGCGACTGCGACGAGCCCGCACCCCAACCCCCACGTTGGACCCGCGGAAGGCGGTGCCGATTCGAGCCCACGCTCCCAGCTGGCTCCCGCTCCCGGCACGACTCCCGGCACGACAGGCTCGGCCACGCCATCGCCGTCCACCGAGGCGTCTCCCAGTGCCTGATACCACGCGGCCCCGGTGCGGCGGGGAGTGGCGGTAGAACCCGCCACCACCCGTCGTCTCCCGGCAACGCAGCCGACCCGGCAGGTGCGCGACCGGGGATTCCCTAAGCACCATCCTGCACATGCAACATGCCGCTGGCAAGAATTGACTTCAAGCTTGAGTAGCGCAGCCTGATCCCACAGCCGCATCGGCTTGCTCATCCCCGTGCTGGCAGGAAGACTCATTGGCACAAACGTCGGAGGTGGTCTGTGGGTACGGGACAGAGCCCCACCTTTCCCCGCTTTCAGCTGGGAAAACAATTGCGTGACCTGCGCGAACGAGCCGGATTGACCACAGAGGACGTCGCCGCCCATGTCGACTGTTCCTCGAGTACGATCAGCCGGATCGAGGGCGGCAAGGTAGGCGTCCGGCGAGGAGCGCTCCTCCAGTTGCTTGAGCTCTATCAGGTGATTGACGAGGCCCACCGCGAAACGTTGCTCGCGCTGGCGAAGCAGGGCAAGCAGCGAGGATGGTTCGCCCGTTTCGGGGACCTGCCGGCGACGTACTCCCGCTTCATCGGGCTCGAATCGGCAGCCGTCGAGATGCGCGACTACGAGGCGCTGGTTGTGCCCGGGCTGTTGCAGACCGAGGATTACGCGCGAGCGTTGATTATCGCCGATCCGTCGTTTGATGCCGGGTCTGTCGAGACCCGGGTCAGGGTCAGGATGGAGCGGCAGGCACTCCTGACTCGCTCCGACCCGCTCAAGTTCTTCGCGATTCTCGATGAAAGCGTCATCCGCCGGCAGATCGGTGGGTCGGACGTCATGTGTGCGCAGCGCAAACATCTCGCGGAGATCGGCCAGCTGCCGAACATCACCATCCAGGTTCTCCCCTTCTCCGGTGGAGCTTATCCCGGTATGGCCGGTTCGTTCGCAATTCTGGATTTTCGCGACACACCGAGCGTCGTCTATGCAGAGGCTCTTACGGGCGACATTTACCAGGAAGCAGACGACGTCAGGCGCTACAGCGTGGTATTTGAGAATCTGCGAGCCGCCGCGCTGAGCCCGTCCGAGTCAGCCCGACTTATCGATACGACGGAGAGCAGCGCGGCCTGACCCAGAGGAGTGCGCACATGGCTGCGCTCAACGAGCGGTGGCACAAAGCCACCCGAAGCGGTAGCAACGGGCAGTGCGTGGAGGCCCGGTACTTGGACGGCACAGTCGAGATCCGCAACTCCAGCAACCCGCAGGCCGGAAGCGTCCGGTTCAGCAGACTGGAATGGGAAACCTTCATCGCCGCAGTCCACGAGGATGGAGAGTTCCGACTGCCGTAGGCGGCGGCACACCCACGCTGTGAAGGGGGCGGCCCCGACCGACCGCCCCCTTCACCATTCCCTGCGAGCCGGTTTCACCCTAACGGGTGATCATTATCAGCACACACTCCCGTTATCACTATCAGCAATTGCCGACATCATTCATATGGGCGATTGCCCTTTGCGATCACATCATGTATAGGGCGAGAATCGTCCTATATAGCGCCTCTCCCGCCGGCCGTCAATAGACAGAGCCGCCGCTGTGGACAACTGCGGCGCTCTATCCACAGCGCAACGTTTGGCCTTCACCTGGGTGTGCTGGCCGTGCAGGCTCAAGGCATGACTCGTCCGCCCGGCCTACCTCGGCTACAGCTCCGCACTCCCGCCGACGTCCTCGCCGCCGTTCCCTACCTGTTCGGCTTCCACCCGATCGACAGCGTGGTGCTGCTCGGCCTGCGTGACACCGCGCTGGTCTTCCACGCCCGGTGCGATCTCCCTGCGGCGAAGGCCCCGTCCGGCGAGGTTCTGGCACTTGGGGAGTACCTCACGCAGGTGTTGCTGGCGCAGACCGCCAATGCCGTGCTGCTCGTCGCTTTCGGTCCGGCCGAGCGGGCGACCCCGGTGCTCCTGGCCACGGCTCAGACGATGGAGGCGGCCGGCCTCGCGGTCCTGGACCAGCTTCGGGCCACGGACGGGCGGTACTGGTCGCACCTCTGCCCCGATCCGTCCTGTTGTCCCGCGGACGGCGTGGCCTACGACGTGGAGGGCACTGTGGTCGCCGCAGAGGCGACGCTCGCGGGATGCGTCGCCCTGCCGGATCGCGAGACGCTGGTCCGCACGCTCGGGCCGCCGGAGGGGAACGCCCTCGCGGCCATCCTGCGCGAAACGCGAGCCGCCACGGCAAGACTCGGCGAACGCCCAGCCGGGGAGTCCCGGCACACCGGGCAGGCGACCCTGGACACGGCCGTCAACCGTTACCTGTCCGGCGGCCGGCTGGCTGACGACGAGCTGGCATGGCTCACCGTGCTGTTCCAGGACGGCCAGCAGCTGCGCGATGACGGGCTCCTGGCCATCGAGGCCGCGCCGGTCCAGTCCGCGCTCGCGGCAGCCCACCTTGCGCTCTGGACCGACGTCGTCCGCCGGTGCGATCCCGCCGTGGTGGTCGGACCGGCCGTGCTGCTGGCATACGCCTGCTGGCGCGTCGGTGACGGTGTCCGGTCCGGCGTCGCCGTCGAGCGCGCGCTGGCCACCGATCCGCACTGCCCAGCAGCGACGCTGATGGCAGAGTTGCTGCGCAGAGGCGTTCCCCCAGTCGTTGCCGACCGGCCAGGTGGTGACCCGAAGCCGCGTCCACGTCGGCGGCGACGCCGGGAGCGACGCCGGACCAGGACGACACGATGACCGCCGCCGTTCCCGGCGTCCCCGCTCGGCCTGCCGGCGGGGCCCGTGATGCGTGCCTACGGCTTGGCGTTCATGGTGTAGAGCAGGTCGAGGATCGACCGGGTGGCCTCGAACCACCGGTCCAGGTACTCGGGCGACGGCACGGCTCCCTTGGGCGGGAGTTCCATCAGCAGACCTCGCAGCAACGGGTGGTTGACGAGAGCATCGACGGGCTGGTCGCTCCACGGCTCGCCACCGAACGCCGAAGAATCATCCATGTCGCCCGTCTCCCGCATCGCCGGTTCCCCACGTTTGGCTGCCATGATCGAGGAAGCGATCGGGGCCGCGGCGTCCATCGCCGCACTCCGCGAGTCGTGTGCTCCGCTGCGGGTGTCCAGGGTTCCGTTACGTGCGTCGAGCATGCTCGTTCCATTCCTCAGGGACAGGTCAACGCCGGCCTCTGAAGCCACAGCCCGGGTGACATCCCGACGCCCGCCCGGTCGGTACTGGCCAAGTTGCGCCGCGAACCGGTCTTCGCCCTTGGATGCGCCGTTGCTGAAGTTCTCGGGGCCAATCGTCATCGCCTGCCGCCTATCTCTTCGGTCGATCTCGTGGTCGCCGTGCCGGTCTGACCAGTCGCACGCCCAGGTCCACCGGTCGTCACCTACAACGACCGGGGCCGGTGGAGGCGACGGCACTGGGCGACGTCAGGGTAGGTCAAACCTACCCAACCGGGCGTCTCGGACAAAAACCCGCCACCGATCGGGCGAAAAAATCAACACAGGTCCGGCCGGATCCGTGGAATCGCGGACTCCGATCACCTCCGGGCAGGCCGCCACCTCCACGCAGTTGTCGGAGTACGGACCGCTTCGGGTGCTCTTGCGCCATGCGGTGGCCATCACATCAGCTGGCAGGTTCGCGTCGCCACTCATCCTGGGATCCCCTTTCCAGCAACGATGCGATCATCGCGATCGACTCGTCCGGGGTAAGGGAACATGCCTGAATCAGACCGAAAACGAACGCGTATCGCTGCAGCTCTTCGTCCTTTTCGAGGAGCGTCCCGCCGACAGCATTGTCCGTGAACACCACGCTTTGGCCGGTCGACTCCTCGTACCGCAGTATCGTGAACGTTCCGTCCATTCCGGGATGAGCCCCGCAGGCAAAGGGCAGGACCTGAAGCACCACATTCGGTCGACGCGCCATCAAGATCAAATATCTGAGCTGCTGATGCATGACCGCGGCCCCCCCGACCGGACGGCGCAGCGCCGCCTCGTCGAGTACCACCCTGAAATCGATCGGTTCGTCCTGAGTCAATAACGACTGACGCCAGCTTCGGACATGCACCCGCCGATGGACTTCACCCTCGGAGAGGTCGGATCTGACCGCCATCAGCATCGCCCGCGCATAGTCCGACGTCTGCAACAGCCCCGGAATGACCTGGGCCTCGTAGGAACAGATCTGATCAGCACCAGCCTCAAGACCAACATACGTGCTGGTCAGCACATCACCGAAGCGGTGCCACCATCCCTTTTCCCGGGCCTCCCGCGCGATCCCCACCAGTTCGTCGATCTCGGCGGTACTGATGCCGTACATCGTCAGAATGACGTATACATCACGTGGGGTCACGCTCGTGTGCCCGGTCTCAATGCGAGAAATCTTCGACGCTGAGCATTCCAGGTGGGCAGCAACTTGATCAATTGTTACGCCCATGTCTTCGCGCAGGCGACGCAGCTGCGCGCCGAGCTGCCTTCTCCGCAGCGTCGGCCCCCTTCTCCGGCGACTCACGCCCCCACCTCCGCACTCCAGCCAGCGCGACAGAACGATCAACTACCTCAACCGCCAGCCGCTGCGGTCTGGCCCTTTCCACCAACGCGATCATTTGATCGACTTGTCCCGTCAGCCACCCGATGGAATTCTCACGGTGCAACTTGCAATGACCATAGAACCCGTGACATCGTTCCGTATAGAGCGGGTGACTCGTAGCTCATCCGGAGATCAAAAATAACCGCGTTGTGTAGTCGACCATGCGAGCGCATAGATACGTCTGCCTAGCGCCATCGACCCCCACCGAACGGGGCAGCCGGATGGCAATTGATGCTCGCGCCTAGCGAGCCATGGCGACGCCATACCGAAAACAAACCAATACACATAACGTTGATCGGCCAAGAAACATGATATTGGCTGCTCAACAAGCAGGATCGTATCAGGCCGGATCTCATTACCGCCGCCTTCTTCCGCGCTATCGGACGATGGCGAACCACTCCTCCAGACCTGACAGTCACCTGCGCAACTGAATACTTGACAGGAGTCGCGGTGTTGCCGAAATCCGGTGATGTGCTGCGCGTGACCAAAGCGGCGAGCGTGCAGTTCGCGCAGCCAATGCTATTTCGGGTTATCCGAGTTCATGAATGGTCAACCTATGACGGATGGGCCTGGCTAGACGGATATCAGCTGAACGTCACGGGCGATGCGGTCGAACGACGGTCCATTTTCGTCCAGCTCAGGGGTCTTCAACCAGCGCGGATCGGGCACGGAGTCCCCGCGCCTCGACCGAGGGCCGCCGTTGGATAGCGGCTCAGCCCTCAGGACGAAATCCTGCTGGCGAGTCATCGGCCGGGTCCGAACACCCGGCACGACTCGCCAGCAGGATTGTCAGAAACGGGATTCTCAGGAAGTCGCGTCCGGAGAGCCGGATGGCAACGGAGAGGCGCTCGGGGAGGGCGACCGGGACGGCGACGGCGACGGCCCCCGGGCGACGAGCAGTGTCACGGTCGAGCCAGGAGCCACCGGCAGCCCAGCCGCGGGCTCCGTTCCCAGCACCGTCCCGGCCGCGGCCTCTCCGTCCCGATAGGACACAAACACCCGCAGGCCAGCGGCATCCAGTATCTGGGTGGCCGCGGTCTGCGTCTTGCCCTCCACATCCGGTATGACGACCTGGTCCGCGGTCTGGGTCACGGACACGCCGGGCTGGGAGGCCTTCATCGTCGGCGTCTCGTCCGCCACGGCCTCCACGCTGCTGACAGCGGCGGTTGGGGAGAGCGGTACCGCTGGCGCGGACCCGGATCCCAGGGCGTGCAGAATCAGCCAGATCCCGACACCGAGCACGGCGAACAGGACCAGCGCCGCCACTCCCGCAGTCGTCGGCATCACCCACGGCTGGTCGGCGACGTGGCCGGTTTCCTCGCCGTCGGACGGCGGTGGCGGCGGAGCCATCGGGTCCGGGGAGGGCTGCGTCGACGGCGTCGAGGTCCGCAGGGGCGCCCCGACGGTGGGCATGCCGCCCGTCCGGCCCGTCCACCGGGCCATGTCCGCACCGGTTGGAAGGCGGGTGGTCCGGGACTGGCCCGGCGGCAGCAGTCGGGTGGTCCGGGCGGCGTCCGGCTGGCTCGGCGCGTCCACGACCGTGGTCGCCCCCGCGTCGTCACTCGTGGTCGGCACCGGGTCGGGGTGTTCCGACTGATCTAGCGCTTTGTCGGGCTCATCAGGTTCGGGGGGCTCTGCGACTGCTGTGTCCTCGGCCGCCCGGGCACACGCCGACGCCGCCGAGTCGTCATCGGTGTCCGCTGACGCCACAGTGTCACCGTCCACCGCCCCCCGAGGCTCGGCTGCCTGCGTCGGCGGGATCGCCTCGGACGGCGGTTGTTCTTCCTGCCCGCACGGGTCCGCCATGGGTCTATCTCATCATGAGGAGTCGGCGGCTATGGCGACACCCGCCGCACCCGCTCCCGTACCGTATCCAAGCCATAGAAGCAATTATTCGGCCAGGCAAGAATACTCAGAACAATTCCCCACAAATATGTACGTAAAACCGGCACCGCCACATAAATCAACACTCCCCACCACATTGGACCACCAGTCCCGGACGGACGGTCACAGAGAGATCGACCACGGTAGGTTCGCCTGGCTGGTCGCCGGGGCGTACGCTGCGCGGCATGGCGCCACGAAGCTGGGTGACCTCCATATGCACGGCAATCGGCGTGGCCGTTGGTGCCGGCGCCGCGCAGCTCGGTGTCGGCTACGGCCTGAGTGTTGTCGCATGGGTACCGGACACCGAAGATATATCCCGTTCAGTGTGGTTAGGAAGCCTTGCCTGGGTTGCATGGCTTTCAGCTAATTCAACGATTATCGGCGCGCTTTGTGCCGATCGGCTCGCACAACGTGATCCTGACATCGAACGCCCCCGAAGCATCGAACTCGCCTGGCGCGGCGTCATCACCTTGGCTGCCGGTATCGGTGCCCTGGTGACGGTCCCGCTGGTCGCCGTGCCCGCGAGAGTCGCCCAGCAGGCCAACAACTCCGCTCCGCAGTTCACCGCTGGGGGATACGCGGCGGTTGGTGTCGTCATTGGGCTAATTGTCGCGTTCGGCGTGATCAATGTTCGAGCGGTTGCGGCCAATGTCGTCGCCACCGCGGCCTGGCTGTGGGTTCTGGCCGCCGTAGCGGTGACCCACGGCCTGCAACTCGGCACCCACACCGGCACCGCCCAGCTCGCCACCTGGCAGTTCTCCGACGCTCGCTGGCTGCGGGGCATGGTGAACCTGCCGGGAGCCCTGCTCATGCTCGGTATGGCAACGCTGATCGGCGTCGCCGCGGCCTGGCGAGCCGGCCGGCAAGGTGATCACCGTGTCGGTGTGGCCATTTCCGGAGCCGTCGGCCCGTTACTGGTCGCTGTGGCCTATTTTCTCGCCGTGCCGGGGATTGACGGGAAAAATCAGCAACTGTCTGCCTATGTGACGGCGCCGTATGCCGTCATCGCCGGACTCGCTGGGTCGGTCCTCGTCTCCGCCCTCGGATCGAAGGGCTCTCGGGAACGGGCCCGGCTGGCCAAGGAAGACCGGGAAGCCGAAGAGCACGCCGAGTGGCAGCGGGCCATGACCGCCGAGGACACCCCGTCCGGCGGTACCGAGGACACGGCGAAGAGCGGCTCGGGACGATGGTCGGCATTGAAACCGCGCCGGGGGCGGGCCAAGACCGCCAAGACGACGGACCCCGACGACGACGATGCCTATGCCCCGGCCCGGGCGTACGGGGCGGACACCGCCAGCACGGGAAAGTCGGGATCCACCACGTCGACCGGCGGCTCGAAATCCGGCAGAACGAAATCGACAGCGTCCAGTTCGCCGTCAACGGCGACGCCGGTGTGGCCGGAGGAGGCCAAGCCCCAGTCCCGGCGGCGGAAGAGCGCGCGTTGACGCCGTAATCAGGTCAGTCGCCACCCGTGCACCGGTTCATTGCGGTAGAGACCTTCCCGATACCGATCGACCATGAGGCGAAGGGCCGCCGGCCGGCCGAGACTGTGCGTCGTCTCCAGCATCTGGACGGTCTCGGCCTGCCAGAGCGCGCCGTTACGGCGCGCTCGGCAGCGGGCCTCGATGATGCCCAGCAGGCGGTCGCGGATGGCCTGGTCGACCCCGAACCGGTCGAGCCCCGCATAGGCCAGTGGCAGCAGCCGGTCCAGCACCAGGTCGACGACCGGCGTCTCGCCCCGGCCCGGCCACCAGACCCGCGCACCGATGCCGTCCCTTGCCGCACCGCAGAAGTTCGCTTCGGCGACGGAGAACGGCATGCGGGACCAGAGCGCGGGCTCGGACTCCGCCAGTGCCCGGACGAGTCCGAAGTAGAACGCGGCGTTGGCCAGGGTGTCCACCACCGTTGGGCCCGAGGACAGGACACGGTTCTCAATGCGCAGATGGGCGCGATTATCGGTTATGTCATAAACTGGGCGATTCCAGCGGTAGATCGTTCCGTTGTGCAGGCGCAGCTCTCCGAGCGACGGAATCCGGCCCGCCGTGAAGGCATTGTCGGGATCCTCCGGCTCGCAGATCGGTAGGAGCGGCGGGAAATATCGAACGTTTTCCTCAAACAGGTCAAAGGCCGACGCAATCCACCGCTCACCGAACCACACTCTCGGACGCACACCCTGGGCCTTCGTCTCGGGCGGACGGGTGTCGGTCGACTGGAGGAACAGCGGAATCCTGGTCTCGTGCCACAACCGCTTGCCGTAGAAGAACGGCGAGTTGGCCCCAACCGCCACCTGGATGGCCGCAATGACCTGCGAGGCGTTCCAGTAGTCGGCGAAGGTCTCGGGCAGCACCCGAAGATGAAGCTGCGTGCTCGTACACGCGGCTTCGGCGGCAATGGTGTCGTTGCTCGCTCGTAGCTGCTCGTCTCCCCGAATATCGAGATCGAACCGGTCTCCGCGCGCGGCGGCCATCTCATCGTTGAGAACCTTGAAGCGAGGATTGGGCGACAGGTTCCCCAGGACCGTATGCTCCTGCCCTAGCGTCGGCAAAACACCAATAAGGGCGATTTGTGCACCAAATCGCCCCGCAGACTTGTCGACCCGACGAAGGCTTTCTAAAATCTCGCGCTCGTAGTGCTCAAAGCCGTCACCAGCAATGAGTCTCGGAGAAATATTGATCTCCAAGTTGAATTGTCCAAGTTCGGCATGAAAAGTAGGATCAGCCAGATCGGCCAGAATCTCCGTATTGGCCATCGCCGGCCGCGACTCACCGTCGACGAGGTCGAGTTCAATCTCAAGACCCGTGGTCGGGTCACCGTCGTCAAACCGGGAATCGTTGAGCATCAACGCGAATACGTCCAGGCAGCGGCGGGCCTTCCCGCGGTACCGCGCCCGGTCCTCACACGAAAAGGCGGCCTGCGTGACGTCCCTGCCCATGAGTCCCCAACCGTCGCGCGAGCGTGCTCCCTCCACGTTAAGAGGGGACCGTCACTCTCGCTAGAGATGCCAGCCACGTTCGGCTACATCTCAACAAAAATCGCGAGTTGAATTGCATGATCCGGCACACCCGGATCGGCTCTCTGGCGCGAGTCTGTCGCCTTACGTTCAGCGCTCCGACACACTCCGCACGCTGTTGGTGAAGTCCTCGCGAGCGGCTCCCGTCAGACCGAACGCATCAGCCAGCAACGCGAGAGTGCCGCACTGCGGCCGGTGCACCCGCGCCCGTTCCAGTTCGCGCACGGTCCGGACACCGATGCCGGCGAGTTGGGCCAATTCCTTCTGGGTCAGTCCAGCCGATAGGCGACGGGCACGCAGCACCGTGGCGAATCGGGTGGTCGACGGCAGACAACCGTCCTCAGGCCCTGGGACCATGGAGCCGAAGACTACTGACCCGCACCGCACCGCTACAGCGTTACGTCGTAGCTACGACAGTACGAAGTCGGACGGAAAGCCCAGCAGGTCAATCCCCGACCTGCTCGTCGCCGGGGACGGCGCGATTGAGCAATCCGAGAAACGAGCTGTTGAGCAGCGCGGCGTCCGCAGGACGTATCGGGTGGTGCCCGAGCAGCAGGGCCTGGCCGTACAACGCTTCCACAGCCAGCGCGACCAGCACCTCGTCGTCCAGTTTCACCACCCGCCGGACAAGTGGGTTGCGGTAGTTGAGAACGAGCTGGGGCCGGTCGTCGGTGGTTGTCTCGACCAGTGCCTGGAGCACATCGGCCCAGACCTCGTCGACCCGTTCCTTGGTGGCCTTGAGCTCTGCGGTGAAGGCCGCGGAGCGATTGACCAGGTACAGCGCCGTGAGGCTCGCCGGATCGAACGCCCGGAGGACAACCTCGCACCCCAGTCGATCGACGACTCGCTGTGCGTTGGCGAGGAACGGCCGAAGCCCGAGTTCGATGGCGGGTTCGATGGCGTGGAAGCGCGTCGTCAGGTCGCTCGGTTCCAGCCGTTCGATCAGCAGCCCGGATTCGACCACGGGCAGCCGTTCGATGATCTCGGTGTCGTACGCGAAACCGGCGTTGACCAGAGGCAGGTGCTGCGCCGCGGCCACGGCAGCGATCTGACGGAACTCATCGTGCTGCGTGGTGTACCGGATGAGGCCGGATCTCAACCGGAACTCGGCAAGGGTCATCCGGCCGATGTTGGTCTCCATGGGCCACCACTGCTCCACCAGCCGCAGCATCTCATCGTCGTGCAGCGCGAGCGCCTTGACGCCGAGATGGTGAATGCCGAGGAACGCCACGAGTCTGCGGGGATCGCGATTGGCCAACCTGACCAGCCAGCCCCGCAGCTGTTCCCCCAGGGAGTCCCGCGTCGCGGCCAGCAGGGAGTCTTCGTACAGGGCCTCGCGGCTGGCCGTCGGGCGCAGTTCCGTGGTGTCGATAACGCACCGGGCGAAGAACGCCCAGGTCGGCAGCAGGTCCTCGGCGCCCTCCGCCAGCAGCATCCGCTTGAGGTAGACGCGGTGTCCGGCCCGGGCTGCGGGATTCGCTGGGGTCGGCAGCACGAACGCCGCCCCCTTGAGACCCGCCGCCGGAACGTCAAGATCAATAACATCGAACGGGGTGAAGCCGAAGACCTCCCGCGCGTACTCGATCAGGGCCATCCGGCGGTCCACGGATCCCCCCGCGGCCGGGGACCAGGGGCAACCGCCCAGCGAGACTTCCGTGTCCCCGACCATGATGGAGAACGGCAGGATGGATCCGTAGAGCCGAGCCAGCTCGGTCACGGTCTTCGCCGTCAGCCAGGACTCGGCTTCCCGGCGCGGCACCAGAGTCACGGTGGTGCCGACGCCCGGTCGCTGGTCGGTCGCTGGCGCGACGCTGTATCGGCCGTCGGCGTAGCCCACCCACCGCACCGTCTCCGAGCCTTCCGCACGGGTCTCGACGCGGATCTCATCGGCCACGAGGAAGCAGGACAGCAGGCCGATGCCGAACTGGCCGAGGAAGTCATGGCGGGCGAATCCGAGCTCATCGCGCTTGGAACTGCGGCCAATCGTCGCCAGCAGCTGGTGGACCTGCTCGGCGGTCAGCCCGATGCCCGTGTCGGCGATCCGCAGCGTGCCGTCGCCGGTGACCTCCGAGGGATCAATGCGGACGACACCCGGTGCGGACGGATCGGTGTTGCGCTTCGCGGTGATGGCATCGACCGCGTTCTGCAGTAACTCGCGAACGTAGACCCGCGGGCTCGCGTACAGGTGATGGCTGAGAAGGTCGACGACTCCGCGCAGGTCGACCTGGAACGTATGGGTCACGCGCTGCTCCCGGGTTTGCAGATGCGGCGCCAACGCTACCGGTAGGGCCCGGGTCGGGTCGACCTCGCCGCCGCCGTGGTGATCCCACGAGATCAACCGACCACGGCCAGCCCATCGACATCAATCGACCCGGACATTCGACGCACCCGACCCCTTTCTCAAAATAGTCAATAGTAAACAGAAGGGCACCTATGCCACAGGAGTCACACACGTATCTGTGTCCAGCATGAAATCTGGCTAATTGACGTTTCGGGACCCCGACAACGGGAAGAATAGGGCCATGCGTCACAATGCGCCACGCTGCCGGCTCGCCATAGTTTCCACGTACCTGCCCAGAAGGTGTGGGCTGGCGACGTACACTGCCGACCTCCGGGAAGCGCTCGGTGTCGCCACCGATGACGTCGAGACCGTCGTCGTGGCCATCGACCGCGATGGACTGGAGTACGGCGACGAGGTCATCGCAGCCATCGACCAGGATCACGCAGAGGACTACTCATCCGCTGCGGAGATCCTGCACAATAAAGAGATAGATGTCGTTCTCATTCAGCATGAGTATGGCATCTTCGGTGGGCCTGATGGATCCAACATCCTCGAACTCACGCATGCGCTCAACGCGCACGGGATTCCATATCTTGTCACACTCCACACGGTTCTCTCCGCGCCCTCGCCAGGCCAGGCGGCAACGCTCAGAGCACTGTGCGCCGACGCGGCACGGGTGACCACGTTCACCGAGACCGCACGTCGGGTCGCCGTGCGGACCGGAGTCGCGGCCAGCCATCAGCTGGTTGTCGTCCCCCACGGCGCGCCCGTTCCGCTGCGGACGCCGCCCAGCCGCGACACCCTGCGACCAGAGATCGCCGAACTGCTCCGGACGCTGGACGGGCGCCCGACGTTGACCACCTTCGGGCTGCTCAGCGCCGGCAAGGGCATTGATCTGGCCATTGCCGCACTGGCCACGGTGGTCCGGGTCGAGCCGCGCACCCAGTACGTCATCGCCGGCGCCACCCATCCCGAGGTCCAGCGGCACAGCGGGGAGAGCTACCGCAACGGGCTGCGCGACCAGGTCCGGAAGCTGGGCCTGGAAAACAACGTCCACTTCGTGGACGCGTTCCTCGGCCTTGAGGATCTCTCAGCGATCCTGCACGCCAGTACCCTGTTCGTGACGCCGTACCGCTCCGCCGAGCAGGTCTGCTCCGGAGCACTGACGTTCGCCCTCGCGGCGGGACTGCCCGTGGTCTCCTCGTCCTACCGCTATGCCGAGGACATGCTCTCCAGCGGCGCCGGCATCGTCGTGCCCATCGACGACGGCACGGCGCTCGCCGATGCGATAGCCGGACTGATCGTGTCGCCGGAAGCGCTGCGGTCCGCCCGAACCGCCGCTGAGGCCATCGCGTCGTGGCTGCCGTGGCCGACCGTGGCGGCCAGGGAAGCCGAACTGGTGCGCGAGGTCGCGGCCAGGGCCAAAGCCGGCAAGGCCACCCAGCCGGTACTCGGCGTGCCGCCGCTGGTGCTGGACCACCTCGACCGGCTGACGGACGAGATCGGCATTCTGCAGTTCGCCGAGAGCGACGAGCCCGCCGCGGTGTCCGGATACTGCGTCGACGACGTCGCGCGACTGGCCATCGTCGCGGCAGATCTCCTCGCGCTCGGGTTCGGCCCGGAGAGCAGGCAGGGCGCGCTGGCCTACCGGTGGCTCCGGCAGTCGATCCGGTTCCTGTCGGCGGCCTACGACTCGTCGTCCCACGCGATGCACAACCAGCTGAGCTACCAGGGAACCTGGGAGGACTGGCCGCACCTCGGTGACCATGTCGGACGGGCCATGTGGGGTCTCGGGGTGCTCGCCGGTACCCTGGCCGTTCCCGACGAGGTCCGCGCCCCCGCTGGCGACCTGCTCGACGCGCTGACCGAGAACGTCGGGGAACTGGCCAAGATAGGACTCCGCTCCGGCGCGTACGCCCTGCTCGGTCTGGCCCGCGCCGGGCGCGCGTCCGCCGCCGCCGATCTGGTCGACATGCTCGACCGAACGCTCCGCGAGACGATGGCGGAGGACCCCTCGTGGCTCTGGTTCGAGCCGGAGCTGACCTACGACAACGCCCGCCTGCCGCAGGCGCTGCTGGCCGGCGCGGCTCTCGTCGGCAACCGGGGGGCGGCCGAGCGGGCCCTCTGTGCCCTGGACTGGTACGCCGAGCACGTTCGCCAGCCGGATGGCGTGATCCGCTGCGTCGGCAACGTCTGGCACCGGCGGGGGGAGACTCCCGAGCAGTGGGCCGCCGACGATGGCGATGAGCAGCCGATTGACGCTGGCGCCTTCGCGGAGGCGTTCGCTGAGGCGTGGCTCTACCGCGGCCAGCCCTCGGACGGAACCCTGGCGGGGCTGGGCCTGTCCTGGTTCCTTGGCGACAACCAGGCCGGCGTGCGCATGTATGTCGACCACACGGGCGCATGCCATGACGGGCTGTCCGCCACCTGGGTGAATGGCAACCAGGGTGCGGAATCCACGCTTGCGTACTATCAGGCGATGTTTGCCCTTGTTCATGCTTGTTTGTCGACCCTGTCAGACACGTCAGCACAGCGCGGGGGCCAGGACACCGCCGTCGGAAACGGGCGTACGCTAACGGCCCGAGCAACGACAGCGCGACCGACGGTGACGGACCGGTCCTCGACGCAGCGTGTCCGGCCGTCTACGACGGCCACGACAGGCCCCTCCGGTGTGAGTGGTGCGAGCGCAAGCGGCGCGGGTGCGGCCCCGCCAGCAAATTCGCCAGCGAACCGGCCATCGGCCGGACACCGACCACGCACCTCGGAGGGCCATACCGATGCACGATGACGTGGAGCTTTTCCGGAGGGAACCGGCCAATCCTCTGCTGACCGCGGGGGATTGGCCGTATCCGGTCAACAGCGTCTTCAACCCGGGCGCCGCGTTGGTCGGCGACGAGACCGTACTGCTGTGCCGAGTGGAGGACCGACGCGGCATATCCCACCTGACCGTTGCCCGCAGCGCCGATGGCCGCACCGACTGGCGCATCGATCCCAAGCCTCTGATCACCGACGATCCCACCGACCCGAGCAACTGCTGGGGGGTCGAGGATCCGCGGGTCACCCGGGTCGACGAGCTGGACGCCTGGGTCATCGCCTACACGGCCTACGGCCCCAGCGGCCCCTGTGTCGCGCTCTCGGTGACCCAGGACTTCAACCAGGTCGATCACCTGGGCATCGTGATGCCGCCGGAGGACAAGAACGCGTCCCTGCTGCCCCGCCGGGTCGACGGCCAGTTCGTGCTCTTTCACCGGCCGGTCTCCATTCTCTCGGCCCGGGCGGACGTCTGGCTGTCCCGCTCGACCGACCTGCGGTCCTGGACGACCCCGGAGCCCGTCATGCAATCGCGGTCCGGTCCCTGGTGGGACGCGTGCCGCATTGGCATGGGGCCATCCGCGCTGGAGACCCCACACGGGTGGCTGATGGTGTATCACGGGGTCAAGCACATGGTGGCGACGTCGATCTACCGGGTCGGCATCGTCCTGCTCGACCTGGACGATCCCACCAAGGTCATCCGCAGGACGCCGAGCTGGCTGCTGGGCCCGGACACGGAGTACGAGCGGGTTGGCGACGTTCCGAACGTGATCTTCCCGACCGGGATGGTGCACGACCCGCGCTCGGACGAGTTGCGGCTGTACTACGGGGCCGCCGATCTGACCGTCGCCTTGGCCTCCGCCAACATGTCGGAAGTGCTCGACTACCTGATGAGTCTGCCCGACGAGCTGGAGTAGTCGGCGTCCGACCGCCGAACGGCAACGGCTGGGGTCGCTCGACGGCCCCAGCCGTGTTCGGTCCACCAGTCGCCTAGTCCATCGGGGCAAGGACCGGGCGCTTCGCGGTCCGGGTGTCCCCCGACGATCGCCCGGACAGCCGCCGACCGAGCCAGGGCCCCAGATGATCCCGGGCCCACCGCACGTCGGCCCTCCGCGCCGCTCCCCAGGGGACCGGTTTCTCCGGCGCGAGTGGCGCCAGCCAGGTCGGATCGGGCGTCCGGCCGAGTGCGGCGAGAGCATGGGCCGCCACCCGCCGGTGCCCGGTCGTCGACAGGTGCAGCCGGTCGGCACTCCACATGCGCGGGTTGTCGAAGGCGTGGTCCGTCCACAGGTCGGCCACCCGAGCCCGGTGCCGCAGACCCACGTCCGTCACGCCGTCGTTCAGCACCTCGACCCGCCGTCGGAGCACCCGCTTGCCCGGCAGCCTGCGCGACAGGTCGATGAAGCGGAACAGCAGCACATCGGCCCCGGTCGCCCGGAGCGTCACCACCACATGCTCGAACCGTTCCAGGAGCCGGTCCGGGTCGAAGCCCCGGCGCAGGGCGTCGTTGCCGCCGGCGGCAAACGCGAACAGGTCCGGCCCCATGTCCAGCCCGATGGGCACCTGCTCGTCGACCACCTGGGTGAACAGCCGCCCGCGGATGGCGAGGTTGGCGTAGTGGAGGGGCCCGCCCCCGGCGGCCGAGGCTTCAGTGGCGAGGCTCCTCGCCACCAGGTCCGCCCAGCCGCAGAAGGAGGCCCCATCGGGGTACGGGTCGTCCAGACCCTCCGTGAAACTGTCCCCTATGGCAACAAAGCTGCGCGTGGTCATGCGTCCTCCCAGTGCGCATCCTGCCACCAGGCGGCCGGGCGGATCTCGGTGCCGTGTTTCACGTGCAACAACATCACCACATGCCGATGCCGCGGCCCGGCGCATCGCGGCGGGACGGGCCAGCGGCCCGTCCCGCGCGGATCCGGTCCGGGAGACTTCTAGGTGGTCCGGTCGACCACCAGGTTCGAGACCCCGGCTGAGGCTTCGACCGTGTACCGGTCGGTCGCGCTGGCCCATTCCGAGGGCGCGAGTTCGGTCCCGGCCTTCACGGCGTTCTTGGTCTGCCCGTCGATGGTGACCACGCCGGCCCCGGCGCCATCGATCTTCACCTGCACCGGGAGGTCCTTCGCCAGATGCACGGTGAACTTGCCGGCTCCGCCGGTGAGCTTGACCGCGAGGGTCCCCGTGGCCTTGGGCAGGGACAGTTCGATCTCGCCGGCCCCGGAGGCGAGGTCAACGCCGGACAGCTTGCCCGTCCCGAAGTCGATGGTCTCCTTCAGCCCGCCACCGGCAAGCTTGAGCTGCCAGATCACCTGGTCATTGAGCAGCACCTCCACAGAGGCGGCCCCGCCGACCTTCCCGCTGCCGTCCAGGGCCAGCAGGACGTTGTCGCCCGTCACCACGGCGTTGGGAACAAGGTTGCCGTCCTCGGGCGTCGAGATGCGGTAGAGGTCGTCCCCGAGGTCGTCGCTCCGGACTGTCAGCGACTCGGCCCCGGTGACCACCTCGAACGTCGCCTTCTGCCGGCCCTCCAGCGGTGCGGTCACGGCATGCGCGGACCCCGCTCCCCCGGCGCTGCCCCCGCCACTGGCTGCCGGGCTATCTCCACCGCCCGCGATGACAGCCACCGTCAGGATCAGCAATCCGATCACGGCCACCGCCCCGACAGCGAGTATCAACCGGGTTCTGGAGTTTCCGGACTTGCGGGGAGTTCCCGCTGGTTCGGGCCCGTCGGGATGGGCGCTGGGCCGGGGCGGCGGCGGGGCTGCCTGCGGATACGTGGATGGACTCATCTCTGCTCCTCGCGGCGCTCGCGTCGGTGCACGCTCGCGGGCGGGCAGCCCGCGCCAGCGTCAGGTCTCCTGAGAATCGACGGTCATAATGCCACCGGGCGGACACGAATCCGCCGCCCGTCCCGCCTCACCCGGCGGTCCCCTCGTTGACCTGCGATTCCCCATCGAAACTTTCAGCTCTGCCGGTGCCGCCACAGCACTGGCGCCCCTGGACGAGTGGGGCGTCCGTGATCAGCGACCCGGACGAAGCACCCTTGCTGACACCGACCGGCAAACCAGTTTGATAACCACGATTCCGGACTGTTGATGCATACCGCCTTTCAGGCGTTGCCGTGCCATCTGCCGTTGCCCATCTGCTGTCCGGCTGACGCTGAACGAACGCCCAACCCCCCAGGGAGGACGCGGTCACCATGCACGCACCGCATGCTGTCGTTGCTGGTTATGACGGATCATCCGATAGTCGGGCCGCCGTCGAGTACGCGGCGGCAGCCGCTCGTGACCTTGGTCTGCCGCTTCGGGTAGTCCACTGCTGTGCCTGGTCAGATGCGCAGACCGCGGTATTCACCGCGGCGGGGCGCATGCTGGCCGAGTTGTGCGAGGTTCTTGAGCCCCGCTATCCAGGTCTCCAGCTGGAACCGATCGTGCTGTCGAAGTCACCGGCGATCGCGCTGATCGGGGAGTCCCTCGCCGCGGAGATGCTCGTCGTGGGGTATCAGGGCATGGGAACCTTTGGCGGCCTGCATACCGGGGCGGTCAGCCGCCAGGTCGCCAACCAGGCCTCCTGCCCCGTGGTGGTCACCCGGAACGCGGAGCGGCCCGACGGACCGGTCGTCGTCACGACCGGCCCCGAGGGCGATGCGGCGAACGGGATCCTTCGCATCGTCGAGCCCGCCAAGCGGGAACCCGCCGGGCCGGCGGATTCTCCGGACGTCGCCGACGCCATGCGATTCGCGTTTGCCGAAGCCTCCCGGCGGGAGGTCGCGCTGTATGCCTTCCAGCTGTCCGCCGACACGGCGCTGAGCGACGAGCTGCCCGACGAGACGTTCAGCGGCCTGCTCTCGGAGTGGCAGGGTAGGTACCCGGCGGTCCAGGCCGAGGGACAGTGTGTGGCCAGGACGCAAGCGGTGGATCGCCTGCTCACCGCGACACAACATGCTGGCCTGCTCGTTGTCGGAACCCCCGGCACGGGACACGGGAGAGGCATGAGGTTGGGACGGCTTCCGAGCACCCTGCTGTCCTCGGCCAGCTGCCCAGTCGCGGTGGTCGAGACGTCTTCCTGAGGACTCGGGCCAGCGCCCGGCTACAGCGCACTGCCCTCGTGGATCAGGTTGACGTCGAGCAGTAGCTGCCGATCATTCAAGATCTTGCTCGCTGGAACGTCGGCGACGACCTGATGCGCCTCGGAGAAGACCACACACCGATCCGCCATGGCCGGCAGGCTGCGCAGGTCGTGCGTGGCGAGTACCAGGGTCTTGCCCGCGGCGCGCAGCTGGTCGATCAGCTCTGTCAGCCAGTACTGGGTGCGGGGGTCCAGAGCGGCGGTCGGCTCGTCGAACAGCAGCACCTCCGGGTTCATCACCAGCACCGAGGCGATCGCCACCCGTTTCTTCTGCCCCCCGGACAGTTGAAAGGGTGCGCGTTCGGCCAGTTCGGCGATGTCGAGCATGGACAGCACCTCGTCGACCCGGCGAACGGTGGTCCGGCGGTCCCAGCCGAGTTGGAGGCAGCCAAACGCGATCTCTTCCCTGACCGTCGGAGAGAAGACCTGCGCGTCGGCGTTCTGGAACACGAAGCCGACGCGTGCCCGAAATTCACGGTTGAATCGCTGGTCCTCCAGCGTCGCCGCCGTCATCGGCGTACCGAACGCCAGGACCGATCCGCCCTCCGCGACCAGCAGGCCATCAAGAATCTTCAGCAGGGTCGACTTCCCGCAGCCGTTCGCCCCCACCAGAGCGACCGATTCGCCGCGCTCGACCCGAAGGTCGACCCGGTCCAGTGCCACGAACCGTTCGAGGTAGGAGTAGGAAAGCCCGCGGCAGTCGAAGGCCGGCACGGCCACCATGTCGTCAGCCTCCGAGTCTCTGGTCCGCGAGGAGAATACCGACGGCGGCAATGATCGACAGCGCCGTCCACACCACATCCGGCACTCCCGGCTTCGGCTGGGTCAGGGTCCGCACGCTTCCGGTGAAGCCCCTGGCCACCATCGCCTGGTAGATCTCGACGGACAGCTGGTGGGTGCGTGCGAACAGCGCGCCAATGCTGGCCGCGACGACCCGGCGGTCGGGTTTCCCACCGTCGCTCTGCCGGATTCCGAGTCCGGCGCCCCGCGCCTTCCGCGCCGTGTACAACTCCTCGACGTGTTCCAGGAGGAGGAAGAGATAGCGGTACGCCATCGCGATCGTCAGCACGAAGATCTTCGGAACGCCCAACGACCGCAGTGCCGCCAGCAGCCTGGCCCATCGCGTGGTCAGGGTGAGCAGCACGACCAGGGAGACGGAGGTCGCGACCCGGCTGAGGACGAGACCGGCGGAATACAGGCCCTGGGCCGTCAAGCCGTGCGGCGCGCCGTTCCAGTGCCACAGCGGCACCACGACCTCGCCGGGCGTCACCACCGACAGCGTCGCCGGCAGCACCACCAGACCGGTGAAGGCCGGGACGAACAGCCAGACCCGGGTCAGAAACTGCCCGAGGGGCAGGCCGGAGACCACGGCCAGCCCCACCGTCGCCAGATAGCACGCCGCCAGCACGGGCAAGGACCGGACCAGCCCGACCACGATCAGCAGTCCCAGGATGGTCACCAGTTTGACCCGAGGGTCCAGGCGCTGAGCCGGTCCCCGGCGCGCCGCG
This sequence comes from Dactylosporangium sp., assembly GCA_013041765.1. GTDB lineage: Bacteria > Actinomycetota > Actinomycetes > Mycobacteriales > Micromonosporaceae > JABDRL01. The sequence continues at coordinate 76,319 of JABDRL010000217.1, forward strand.
ATCTCCTCAGCGAAGATCGTTTGCCGGAAGACTCTGGAGATTCCGGTCAGGGTCTTGGCGAGGAATCCCCGACGCCGGCGCTTGCCGCCGGGTGCCGGGCCGCCGGCGAATCCCCCGGCGGCCCGTTCGGTTTCCCCGGTCTCCAGCAGCCAGGACGGCCAGGCCCGCCGGGGCGTCATGACCGTCATGCCGACACCGGTCTGAGCTTGCGCACCACCCACGCGACGCCCCCGACCAGCGCCCCGACCACCAGCACCCCGATGAATGCGGACAGGATGTACTGCCAGGCGCTGCCGTTGCCGTAGTCGGGCAGCAACGTGTTGCCCCAGAAGTCCGAGTACCGGTGCAGCCCTTCCGGGATGGCCCCCAGGTGGTACTTCGCCAGATCCAGATCCTCGGGGGCGTCCTCCCCGAACGCGCCTCCTGGCGCGAGCAGACCGAGTGGGCTGATCACCGCCATGATGCCCAGCGCGACCAGTCCGGCCTTGACCGGATTGACCGGCCGGCGCCGGACATCGTCCTCGCTGGCCGGTGCCTGCGGGTCGGCCAGCCGCAGCAGGGGCAGGTTGGCTCGCTGGAGGTACCCGATGACCGCCGCGGTGATCGCGCCCTCCACGATCCCGGCGATCAGCAGGTGGGGAATCATCATCGCGGGGATGGCCTCGCCGAGGTCGAAGGGCGCGTAGAGCGGGGTGCCATCGGCCTTGGCGAACAGCGAGGGCTGGATACCGAACTCAATGGCCGTCGCCAGGGCCGCGACGTTGAGGGAGAGATACCCGCTGATGGCCGCCGCCACCACCCGGCGTCTCGCGGTCAGTGCCGCGTTCCGGGCTATCAGGCGATACACGCCATAGGCCACGAATGGGATTAATATCGCCATATTAAAGGCATTTGCTGGAAACGCCAGTAATCCACCGTCTCCGAAGAACAGCGCCTGGATCAGCAGCGAGATCGTCACCGCGATACTCGCCGCCCACGGACCCAAGAGGATCGCCACCAGGGCGGCCCCGACGGCGTGGGCCGTGGTGCCGTCAGGGATGGGAATATTGAACATCATCACGACGAAGGTGAAGGCCGAGCCAAGCGCCAGCAGCGGAACGTGCTGCCCCTTGACCACGTCCTGAACCTTGCGTGACGCCTGCCACCAGAGCGGCAGCATGGCAACCCCAAGCACCGCACTGGTCTGCGGGCTGATGTAGCCATCGGGAATATGCACTGCCGCCCCCTTGCCCTGGGTCGCGCCATCACGGCCGCCACACTGATGCAACTCGTTGGCAATAACAAGATACTGGCGCCCATCCACGGCGGCCAGTAGCTCGTTCGAGACGAACCGCACGAGGTGTCGACGACGACACCGGCGGCGAGATGCACTCCCGCCCTCGCGCCGACCGCTCCAGCCAAACACGCAGAGTGGTCAACTACATATCAGAAAGTAACCATCCACCACTATGCACAAGGTTATCCACAGAGTTGTTCACAAACAGCTTCACTCTGTGGATAACTTGATCGACCTGTGGACAACCCGCTGGGTCTACAGACCTACCAGCTGTGGATAGTCCGATCCTCCAGGCGGTTCACCGGCAACGCCGCCGGCTGGTACGGGTACTGGGCCGCCACCTGCTCGTCGAGGTCCACCCCGAGCCCCGGTTCCTCCGCGGGATGCAGGTAGCCGGCCTCGAACCGGTAGGTGTGCGGGAACGCCGTGTCCGTGGCCCGGGTATGCCGCATGTACTCCTGCAACCCGAAGTTGGGGATGCTGATGTCCAGGTGCAGGGCTGCGGCCAGGGAGACCGGCGACAGGTCCGTCGCGCCGTGGGAGCCGCTGCGCACGTGGTACAGCGAGGCGAAATCGAAGATCCGGCGCAGGTGGGTGAGGCCGCCGGCGTGCACCACCGACGTACGGATGTAGTCAATCAGTTGTTCGCTGATGAGCCGCTGGCAGTCCCAGATCGTGTTGAAGACCTCGCCGACGGCCAGAGGCGTCGTCGTATGCTGCCGGATCAGCCTGAACCCCTCCTGGAGTTCCGCGCGGACCGGATCCTCCAGCCAGGTCAGCGCGTACGGTTCGAGGCTTCTGCCCAGCCGGGCCGCCTCGATCGGCGTCAGCCGGTGGTGGACATCGTGCAGCAGTCGAAGGTGCGGTCCGAACTCGTCGCGGACCCGGGCGAAGACCGGCGGAACGGCCGCCAGGTAGCGCTCGGTGGACCACTCGACCTCGGTGGCGATGGCCGCGTCGGCCGGCTCGTAGAACATCCGGTCCCCGCCGACCCCGTAGGTGGTCGTCAGCCCCGGTACACCGGTCTGTACCCGTACCGCCCGGTATCCCATGTCGACGTAGCGACCGACCTCGACCAGGACCTCGTCGACCGTCTCGGCGTTGGCGTGCCCGTACACGGTGACGCCCGCCCTGGACCTACCCCCCAGCAACTGGTAGACGGGCAGGCCAGCCACCTTGCCCTTGATGTCCCACAGGGCCATGTCGACCGCCGCGATCGCACTCATCGTCACCGGCCCCCGGCGCCAGTACGCCCCCTGGTAGAGGTACTGCCAGGTGTCCTCGATCATCGCCGGATCGCGGCCGAGGAGCGCGGGCACGACATGCTCGCGCAGGTAGCTGGCCACCGCGAGTTCCCGGCCGTTGAGGGTCGCGTCCCCCACGCCGGTGGCCCCCTCGTCAGTAATGATCTTCAAAGTGACGAAGTTCCGTCCGGGACAGGTAACGATGACCCGAGCCTCAGCGATCCTCATCCCAGGTTCCCCTCCACGTGGTGGCTTTCCGGTGGGCCGAGACAGCTCGGCCGCAGACCACCGGTGTCCACGATGATCCGTTGTACGACGACGGTCGGATCGACCATCCAGAACTTCAACCGGTGCACACCCGGGCTGCCGATCTGGTGCACCGTCGCGGTGCGGTTGATGTTGTCGGAGGTGTTCCGCTCCCACTGCCGATTCATGGTCAGGTCCTCGGCTCCGGTCCTGGCCGCGATCGCCACCGTCTGGGGCGCATCGTCGTCGAAGGAGACCGCGTACCGCGGCCCACCGCTGGAACGGGTGTCGTTGCGCGGGGACAGGTACCCCCAGACCGTCACCGTCCCCGCGGTCAGCAGGGTCAGCTCGTACTCCAGCCGGGGGCCGTCCGCTCCGGGTCGCACCGGCCGCGCGGTGACCGGGAACGGTTCCATCCCCGCGCCGGTGCGCCCGATGTCGGGAATGCGCCGCCAGCGGACGTCCGGGGTGTCGACAATGGTGCTGGCGTGCTCTGCCTCAACGGCGACATACCCGTTGGCCTCGACAAACCCGCAGAATCCCGCGGCGGGTGCCTCGGGGCGTTCCACGACGGCGGCAACGACCACCGTGGTGCCCTCGGATCCGGCGATGGTGATCGGCACAGTGGTCGTTCCGCTCGGCACCCTGGCCCAGTCGATCCGCAGCGCGACCCGGACCTGTTGCTCGACCCGGATCGTCGGCGGATCGGCGATGACCCACGGCACGCCGGGGACCACGTCAACGTGGAAGGCCTTCTGGCCGCGGTTGAACACCTCGATGTACTGCCGAGGCTGACGCTGGAACGGGCTGAACGCCGGCAGTACCGGCGCGGTCCGCCCGCCCGGCCAGCACGCCTCGGATCCGTCGATCGCCACCCCCATCGCCTCGACGGGCGGCACCGCGATCCGCCGGACCGGTGGAAAGATCTCATCGGTGATGGCGACGTTGTCCAGCTCGGGCTGCTGCCAGGACGCGTCGGGGCCGTAGCGCTCCACATCTCCGTACCCGATCTTCGGCTGGGTCTGGAAGCCGCGCCACTTCCCGCCCGCGAGCACCGTGTTGTAGTACTCGGACATCCGCTGGTCATCGGCGAGTCGCGCCTCGGCGACCGCGGCGAGATCATTGGTGGCCGCCCGTCCCTGCCGGGCGTAGTGCAGGTTGGTGAACTGCGCCAGGCGCAGGGCGTAGAGGTTGGCGGTCGCCTCGACCGGATAGCGCACCAGGTGGTAGTACGTGTCCTGGCAGCGCGGCGGCAGGCTCTGGCCGAGCCGCTCGACCCGCCGGGCCAGGCACCGCCATTCCTCGGTGACCTGCTCGATCTCCTGGTAGTCGGTCAGACTGAACGGGCTGGCCTGATCGTCGTAGACCACGGCGGTCGCATCGGTGGTCAGGTCCTTGGACTCGTCGAGGCTGATCCGCCGGTTGAGCAGTTCGGGCTTGCGGCGAGACTGCAACCGCCCGTACGTGTGCAGCACGTCGGCGATGTTGGCCGCCGGTTCCGGGCCGAACTGTTGCTCGGCGAACCGGCGTTCCCACTCGGGCAGGCGTTCGACCGGCCAGCGGTCGGGGTCCCAGGCATAGTCGAGGAAGAACGACAGCGGCAGTTCCTGGCCCTTCAGGTCACCGACGTTCACCACCCACAGCCGGTCGACCCCGTAGCGGTAGGCCTGATGCAACTGGTCCCAGGCGTTGGCGAGCAGCGTGGTGTCCACCCACTTGTAGTTGCGCCCGTCGCCGACATAGTCGAAGTGGTAGTACAGCCCCCATCCGCCGGCCCGTCGCGGCAGGTCCGGGTCGGGCAGCTTGCGCAGATTGCCCCAGTTGTCGTCGCTGAGGATGAGGGTGACGTCGTCCGGGGCCGACAGCCCCTGGTCGGCGTACCGCTGAACCTCCTTGTACAGCGCCCAGGCCTGCGGGAGCTTCGTCACGTCCCGGCCGATCTCCCGAGTCAGGATCTCGCGCTGGGTCGCGATGATGTCCCGCATCAACTCGATGCCGTCGCCATCGGACAGACAGAGATCCCCGTTACCCCGCATGCCGAGGGTCACGACACCCTCGAAGTCCTCCGCAGTCATCCTGCGGATGCCCTCGGTCCAGTACGCCTTGATGGCCTCGGCGTTGTGCCGGAAACTCCACTCCCCGGTGCCGCCGTAGGGGTCATGTCCCGGAACGACGATGGTGCCGCCGGCGTCACGCACCGCTGGAACCGCATGCCGGTTCCACTCCTCGATGCCACGCATCATCGGCGCCTCGTGCGAGGTGCCCATGATGACGCCGTAGTCCTTGGCCGTCGCGTGGTTGGTCGGGTCGTCTTCGGCGAACGCCCGGCCCCAGACCGCGGGCCACAGGTAGTTGGCCTTCAGCCGCAGGATCGTCTCGAAGACTCGGGCGTAGAACGCGGCGTTGAAGCCGTTCGGGAATCCCGGAGCCAGGCCGGGGCCGAAATGGCCCGGGGCCCAGGTGCCGAGGACCGGGTTCTCGTCGTTGATGAAGAACCCGCGGTATTTCACCGCCGGAGTGCCCTGGGTATGCCGTCCGGGCAGGACGTACACCTCGTCCTGATGGCGCGGGGAGATGTCGAGCCACCAGTACCAGGGGGAAACGCCCAGCTGGCGGCAGACGTCGTAGACGGCGAAGATGGTGCCACGCTGATCGCTGCCCGCGAGCACGAGCGCTCGGGCGATCCCCGGCAGGGGGTCCTCGACGATCTGTTCCAGGGAGGTCTCCCACTCCCCCGCCACGCCCGTGACGTCCAGCTTGCCCTCGGCGATCAGGCTATCGATCAGTGGACTGCGGTTGATCGTCCCGATGAGCACAACCTCCGGGTGGGCCCGAGCTTCCAGGTCCGGCACCGCGGCCATCGCGACGGTCGGTTCGGCACCGGTGACGCGGGCAAGATCACCTCGAAGATCACGAACGGCGCGGACGACTCCCGGCCAGTCGCCCTCGCTGACTCTCAGCGGGGTAGCCTTCCCTCCCGCTACCAGCGCGAATGCTCCGGACTGCCAGGCGGTCACGACATACCGGGAGGTGTGGTCCGGGGGGTGACTCCGGGTGTGGTCCGGGGGGTACGGCGTGGCATCGTCCGGGGTATCGGCCCGGGACGGACGTCTGCTCATGAGCGGCCTCCAGGTCACGGCCAGCAGGACAGCAAGTGTCGTGAATATACCGGAAACTTTCCGGAAGAGCGCTGTCCCGAACCGAGACTTCCAGCATCGGCGGTGCCGCCCGCGACCAACGGCCGGCCCGCTGCGGACCCTGGGGCATTCGGCTGGCAGCGGCCGCTGCATGATCGTAGGCATGGCTGAGAACCTGTCTACCTTCGTGGTGACCTACCGCTACGTCCCCGAAATGGAACACCGGCGCACGCCGCACCGCCAGGACCATCTCCGCTGGCTGCGCGAACTGGCCGAGACGGACCGGCTGGTCCTCGCCGGCGCCACCCGCGACCCGGTGGACACCGCCATCCTGATCGTCCGAGCCGAGGACGCATACGCCGTGCGCCGGTTGCTGCTCGACGACCCCTACGCCCGGGCCAGCCTCATCGTGGATACCACCGTCCGCCCGATCGGCCTCGCGGTCGGCGGCTGAACCGAGGCGCGTCCGTTCCTGCTCCGCACCGGACAGCTGCCGAAAGACCATGGCGTCCGATGACTCGCCCGTCTTTGGTACGTTGCGGTCCGCCCCAGGCCGTCACGGAAGCGGGACAGGAAACGATGCAGATTCAAGACCAGCGACACCTGCTCATCCGGCAGCGCGTCAGAATCATGGTGAACCAGTACGAGGTGCACGCGGCAACGCCGGACGGCGCCGAAGGGGCGCTTCTCGCCTTCGCCCAGCAGAAACGGCTGGCGATGAAGGAGCAGGTGACGCTCTACACCGATGACACCAAGCAACAGGCGGTGCTCGGGTTCAAGGCGCGTCAGGTCATCGACCTCGGAGCCACCTACGACGTCGTGGATGCCTCGGGACAACCAGTCGGTCTGTTTCGCAAGGACTTCAAACGGTCGCTGCTGTCCTCAACCTGGTACCTGGAGCAGCCCGGTCTGGGCATCATGACCGGCCAGGAGCGCAACATGGCGGTTGCGCTCCTGCGCCGGTTCATCGTGTCCTGGCTGCCATACCATTTCGATTTCATCATCGACGGGCGGCCGGCGTTCTCCGTGGTGAAGAAATGGGGCCTGCGAGACCGGTACACCATCGACATTCAGGATGACCGGATTGACCGTCGCCTGATCATCGCGATAGCGGTCGCCCTGGACGCACTTCAGGGACGCTGATTCTGGTCGGCCACCAGGTAACGGGGCCGAGGTCGAGGGTCAGTGCCGGGACCAGCAGCGTGCGCACGACCATGGTGTCGAGCAGCACCCCGAGCGCGATGATGACCCCGGTCTGCACCGAGGGCACCAGCGGTAGCACCCCCAGCGACGCGAACGTCGCGGCGAGCACGATGCCGGCACTGGTGATGACCCCACCGGTCACCATCAGCGCGCGCAGCATCCCGGCCCGGTGGCCCCACCGCACGGTCTCCTCGCGGGCCCTGGCCATCAGGAAGATCGTGTAATCCACCCCGAGGGCGACCAGGAACAGGAACGCCAGCAGCGGGAGGGCCTCCCACAGCCTCGGATGTCCCAGGGCTTCCAGCACCAGACCTCCGGCACCCATCGCGGCAACGTACGACAGCACGACGCTGGCCAGAAGCAGCACCGGGGCGACCAGCGACCGGAGCAGGAGGGCCAGGACCAGCAGGACCACACCGAGAATCAGCGGCATCACCACCCAGTTGTCGCGGGCCGTGATGCGCTCGGTGTCCAGGGTCTCCGCCGCCTCACCGGCCACCAGCGCCCGCGCGCCCGGCACCGCGTGCACCGCCGTGCGTAGCCGCTCGACCGTCGCCTGCGCCGCCGAGCCCGAGTCGTCATCCAGGATGGCCCGCACCCGCACCCACCGCCCGTCGGCCGAGGTCTCGGCCGGCTCGACGGTCGCGACCCCGGACACGTCCCGGGCCGCCTCGACGACCCGGTCACCGCTGCCGGCCGCTGCGACGATCTCGGCAGGTTGGATCATCCCCGCGGGAAAATGCTGCTCCATGAGGTGCTGCCCGGTCACGGAGCCGACCTCGGTGGTGAAGTACTCGTCGTCGGGCATGCCGATGCCCAGCCGGGTGACGCCGAGGCTCAGCGCGCACAGAACCAGGACCGCGGCGATCCAGACGGTCCGGGGACGCCCGGCGACGCCGTCGGCGATACGCCGCCAGATCCCGTGCCGCTCAACGCCGGCACCGGCCCGGGGGACGAACGGCCAGAACAGCGGCCGCCCGCAGAGCACCAGGAGGGCCGGGAGCAGGGTCACCATCGCCAGGAAGGTGGTGGCGATACCGGCAGCCCCAACCGCGCCCAGCCCCCTGGTCGCCGGCAGATCCGCGGCGGTCAGGCAGAGCAGGCCGACAATGACGGTCCCTGCGGACGCGGCAAGCGCCGGAAACACCCCGCGCAGTGCGGTGGCCATCGCGGTGTGCCGGTCGATGGTCAGTCGCAGCTGTTCCCGGTACCGGGAAATGATCAGCAGGGCGTAGTCCACCCCGACGCCGAACACCAGGACGGTCAGGATGCTGCGGCTCTGGAAGTCGACCGTCAGCCCCCCGGATTTCGCCAGCCCGTACACCACCGCGTTGGCTACTTGGTTGGCGACGGCGGCGGCCACCAGCGGTACCAGCCACAGCAACGGGCTGCGGTAGATCACGACCAGCAGCAGGGTCACGGTGAGGGCGGTCGCCAGCAGCAGCGCACTGTCCATGCCGGAAAACGCGTCGGACACGTCGGCCTCGGCGCCGGCCGAACCGGTCAGCGCGGTCCGCAGCCCCGCGGGGACGTCGGCGGCCAGCCGGTCTCGGATCTTTCCGGTCGTCTCCTCCTGCTCGTCTTCGTCCCCGGGTACCCGGAAGGACACCAGCAGCGCCGCACCGTCCGCACTGACCGTGGGCTGGCCGACCGTGCCGCCCTCGGCGTACCGGGTGAACGCCGCCCGGTCCGCCGAGACCTTCGTCTGGTCCGCCGGGGTCAGCCCGCCGTCCCGCGCGTAGACAGCGATGGCCACCAGGGCGTCACTTTCCGGGAACGCCTGGTCGAGCCGGGTCTGGGCGCGCTCCACCTCCGCCGCGGCCGGCAGGGAACCCAGTTGCTCGTTGTCCTCCATCTGGGCAAGATCCGCCGCCAGTGGCACGCAGACCGCCACCAGGACCAGCCAGAGCCCCACGGTCAGGTACTTGCCACGCCGCCCGGACGGCAGCCGGGCCAGCAGGCGGGTCGCTGTGGAGGAGATCCTTCCCGGCTCGGGTCCCCGCGAGCGGGATTCGATTGTCGTCGTCATGGATTCGATGACATCGGCTGAAACCGGTCCAGTCAGGGGTGCCAGGTCCCGGATCGCGGTGGTGGTAGCACTCCTTTCCGCATCGTGGTTCCTGGTCATAATGAGCGGGTGGGCTGGCCATCATTCACCGACACCGTCGCGGCGGCGCGCCGCCGGGTGCTGGCGGTCCTGTCGCCGGTCGTGCGCCCCGGTGCGGTGGCCGCCGGGTGCGGGCTGGTCGTCGCCACGCTGTCGCTGGCCACCGGCCCCGTCCTGATCGTGCTGGCCCTGGCGTCGCTACTGCTCGTCCCGGTGCTCGGCATCGGATTCGCCCTGTTCCCCATGGTGATGACGCTGGTCCGCGCGGTCGCGAACGTCCATCGACGCCTGGCACGGCACTCCGGCGTCGAGATCCCGGTGCCGTACCGGCCGCTGCCAGCCGGAGCCGGCTTCGGAACCTGGCGCCGCTTCCGGTGCACGGTCGGAGACCCGGCGACCTGGCGCGACCTCGCCTGGTTACTGCCGGGCACCGTGGCCGGAGCCGTGCTGGGCCTGGCCGCCAGCGGCCCGTCCGGCTACGGCTTGGAGGGACTCCTCGGTGTGCCGGTCCTGCTCTATCTCTCCGGCCACTGGCACGGCTACGGCGCCATCTGGCCGACGGAGAGTCTCGGCCAGGCGCTGCTGTCGATACCGCAGGGCCTGCTGATCCTCATCCCGGCACTGGTCATCGCCCGGTGGTTCATGTGGCTGCACGCCTCGTTCACGAGGCCGTTCCTCCGGCCGACCAAGGCCGCCGAGCTGGCGCTGCGGGTGACACACCTGGCCACCACCCGGTCAGACACCCTCGATGCCCAGGCGGCGGAGCTGCGGCGGATCGAGCGCGACCTGCACGACGGGGCGCAGGCCCGGATCGTCGCCCTCGGCATGAACATCGGCCTGGCGGAGGAACTACTGCGGCGGGACCCGGCCGCGGCGCAGCGGCTGCTGGCCGATGCCCGCCAGACCAGCGGCGAAGCCCTGACCGAGCTACGCGCCCTGGTCCGCGGCATCCATCCCCCGGTCCTCGTCGAGCGTGGCCTGGCCGGCGCCGTCGAGGCACTGGCCCTCACCATCACGGTGCCGGTGGAGGTCGACCTCGATCTGCCGGGCCGGCTACTCCCCCCGATCGAATCGACGGCCTACTTCGCAGTCGCCGAGACACTTGCCAACATCACCCGGCACAGCGGCGCCCGACGCGTATGGATCATCCTCCGGCACACCCCCGGCCGGCTGACCATCATGGTCGGCGACAACGGTTGCGGCGGCGCCGATCCCGCGGCCGGGACCGGCCTGCGGGGCATCGAGCGCCGGCTCGCCGCGTTCGATGGAACGATGGGAGTGACCAGCCCGCCAGGCGGGCCAACCGTCGTGATGATGGAGCTGCCGTGCGAGTTGTCATCGCCGAAGACCTCGCCCTCCTCCGAGACGGCCTGACCCGCCTGCTCACGGCCTTTGACTGCGAGGTCGTCGATGCCGTCGACAACGGCCCGGCGCTCCTGCCGGCACTGACCCGGCACCGGCCGGACATCGCCGTCGTTGACGTCCGGCTTCCCCCGACCTTCACCGACGAAGGGCTCCGGGCCGCCATCGCCGCCCGGGCGGCACTACCCGGCCTGCCAGTACTCGTGCTGTCGCAGCATGTCGAGCAGTTGTACGCGCGCGAGCTGCTGTCCGACCGCGCTGGTGGGATCGGCTACCTCCTCAAGGACCGGATCTCCCACGTGCGGCAGTTCGTCGATGCGGTCCGTCGGGTCGCCGCCGGAGGCACGGTGATCGATCAGGAGGTCGTCACCCAGTTGCTGGCCCGACGCGGCCACGACGAGCCGCTGGCGGCACTGACCGCGCGGGAACGGGAGGTCCTCGGCCTCATGGCCGAGGGCTGCTCCAATGCGGCGATCGCCGGCCGGCTGTTCGTCACCGAGAAGGCGGTTAGCAAGCACATCAACAGCATCCTCAGCAAGCTGGACCTGCCCCCGGCCGACGACGTCAACCGACGGGTGCTCGCGGTCCTCACCTACCTGAACTTGTGACCCCATTGATCTGAGCGGGCACGGCGGCCACCGTACTGGCAGGTCCCGTCGGTGCATTGGATCGGTGTCGCGGCGCCGCGAGACCGTCGGCGCTGTCCGGATCACGAGCGTCGGGCTTCGTCGGGCGGGGACACCAAGGAGGTGAACATGGCGGCTATTTTCGCAAGTATCGCGAGAAGTTTCACACATCCGATCCTCCCCCCGAAGTGTCACTCTCCGCATAAAAAGCAGGTCAAGTATGGCTTGCCGGGAGCCTCGCGACACGACAGTCGACTCAGGTCGCCACAGTTACCGACGTCGACCATTGACGGCGATGACTGGATGGCCGAAAACTTTTAGTCACTTATCGAAATCGTCGAGCCGAGGACAGGAACGCCCACAGCGCGGTCCCCGGCGGGGAACCCGGCCACGCGCCGGTGGTGGCCGACCCTCCGGCCGCCGGCAGCCCCCGCGGGGTCGGATCGCCCTGCCTGATCTCTCCGCCAGCCCCCACGAGGAGGACGACCCACATGACCGACACCCCAGCCCGCCCGGACAGCCGCAGACGCGGCCGCCTCAGACTGATCATCGGTGGCATCTCCGCCGCGGCCCTCGTCGCGACCGGCGCGTTGGTAGCCACCAACGCCTACGCCGAGGCCGACAGGACCGTCACCTCCAACGAGACCGGCACCCACAACGGGTTCTTCTACTCGTACTGGAAGGACAGCGGCAACGTCACCATGACGTTGGGCGCCGCAGGCAACTACAGCTACACCTGGAACAACATCAACAACCACGTCGGTGGCAAGGGCTGGAAGCCCGGCTCATCGACCCGGGTAGTCAACTACTCCGGCAGTTTCAACGTCAACGGCAACGGCTACCTGGCCCTCTACGGCTGGACGACCAACCCGCTGGTCGAGTACTACGTGGTGGAGAACTTCGGCAGCTACAACCCGAGCAGCGGCGCCACCCACTTCGGCTCGGTGACCTCCGACGGCAGCACCTACGACCTCTACCGCACCCAGCGGGTCAACCAGCCCTCCATCCAGGGCACCGCCACGTTCTACCAGTACTGGAGCATCCGGCAGTCCAAGCGCACCGGCGGCACCATCACCGTCGCCAACCACTTCAACGCCTGGCAGAGCGCCGGCCTGCAGCTCGGATCCCACGACTACCAGATCATGGCCACCGAGGGCTACCAGAGCAGCGGCAGCTCGAACATCACCGTGAGTGAAGGCTCCGGCGGCGTCACCAACCCGACCACCACCGCACCCGGCGGTACCGGCAGTTGCACCGTCACCGCCACCCGTGGTGACGAGTGGGACGACCGGTTCAACGTGACCTACGCGGTCTCCGGCAGCAGCGACTGGACCGTCAGCATCAACCTTGGCAGCGGCCAGAGCCTGC
>JABDRL010000068.1 GCA_013041765.1 Dactylosporangium sp.
GTGGGACTGCCCGTGCGGAGCAGCCCACGACCGGGACGTGAACGCGGCGCTGAACGTGTTGGCCGCCGGGCAGGCGGACAACTCAAACGACCGTGGAGCACGGGTAAGACCGGGATTCGTTCCGGCACCGCGCGGCGAAGCGGTAACCCACCCGGACGCCGCGTGTTCCACGCGCAGCGTGGAGGGAACCTCAGTCCTTCAGGGCGGAGAGGATGCCAACCATGACCTGCTCAGCCGCAGACCTCAACGGCTGCCGAGGGCATTGGTCACTGCCGGATCTTCGGTTCAGCTGTGGCTCGTGACGTTGCGTCTGCTGTCGAGGAGGCTCGTCGTGGGTGCCGACCGGCCGCACGTTTCTGGAAGCATGCGCAACGGAACGCTGTCGATGATTGCTCGTTGGTGTAGCGGCATGAAATCGCATACCGTTATTCGTGGCGGTGTGCCGGCACATTTTTTGGTGCATTTTTTGCCGGTTCCAGGCGGCACCGACGGACACCCGGGCCGTGCTGGCAGCGAGTAACCTCGAACAATCGAGGTCTACGTGTCGGGACTACGCCGAGGAACACCCGAACTCGCTGCTCCACGCCTACATCACCTGGGACGACGACCTGATCCTCAAGGTCAGCGACCGCAACCTCACCGTCGGCCTGGAACAGCAGGGACAGCAAGTCCAGTCCAACCTCTACCTCGGCAAGAAGCTGGGCGACGCCGTGAACGACGCCGACTCGCGGTTCCGCTTCGCCTGCTATCCCCATCCAGCCGGTCTCAGCCGGCGCTGCTCTGGCAGAACTGACGCCGCGGTCATGACCTGGCGGCGGTGATGCGGTGACGCACGTGGCGGTTCGGCCGGCTCGGAGCGATGTTCGTCGTCGTGACGATCTAGTGTCTTTCCTTACGCTTTCGTAATCTTCAAGATATGTCGAATTCTTGAAGCCAGGCCACGCAATTTGCCCAGACAATTACGCCATTGGCCGCTATCGCATGTCGATGGACGGTTGCCGAGAATGTTTTCAGCATATTGACTGCTTGCATCGCTGCCGGCCCCGGGTGCACCGTCGGCCGGCCTGCGGGCACCCGGGCTGCATCCATGACGACAACTGGACATGTGGAGGCAAGCGGAGATGAGTACCACTCCGGTATCTCCGGCCAGCCATAGGAGGCGCCCGTCGACTCGTCGGCGGGTCGCGGTTGGCGTTGCCGCGGCCCTCATCGCCGCCGCGGCCCTTTCCGCGGGCGTCGGCCTGTGGGACGACTGGTCCGGGCCGAGTTCGCAGTCCTCGATGCAACACCACAGCGCATCCACCCCTGCGGAGACCCCGACCGCCACGGCTTCCCCGTCCATCGTCGCGACCTCGTCTTCGCCACCGGCGGAAGCCCACTGCGGGAGACCGGCCGGCGCGGCTCCGGTGGTCAAGGTCACCGAGGTCAACGTGGGGGTGCGGGTGACCGGCTATGGATCAGAGGGGGACACCGAACCGCTGCCCACGGCGATCGCGGCCACGCCTTCGGGCGATTCCTGGCTGGCGTGGTTGGGCACCGACAAACGGGTCTATCTGGGCCGGCTCGACTGCGACGATCAGCTGGTCGGGACGCCCACCAGCGTTGCGGGAATCGACCTTCAGGATGTCCAGGCCGACAGCGGTGGCGCCGTCGTGCTGCTCACCCGCCGGGGTAGCTGCGGCAGCGGAACACTGTGCGGCGGAACGTCCAGCCCGTGCAACACCATGCACATGGTCCGTTTCGACAATTCGGGCAACCAGGTCTGGGAGCGGCAGGTCACGAACCTGAGCGGGAACCGGGGAGGCTACGACGACGGTGCCCGGTTCGTGTGGTGGTACCAGCACCACGGCCGCCTCGCCTCCGACGGCACCAACTACGCGGCGTACTTCAGCGTCGCCATCACCGTCAAGAACGGCAACTGCGTGGACATCCATGAGGGCGACCGGATGCAGGTGGTCAACGCCACCACCGGGTCGCTGGTCTCCGGACACGACAGCTTCGCGGTGGGATGTAGTCACAGCTGGAATACCCGCATCGTGTGGGATCCGCGCACCAGTCACTTCGTGATGGTCTGTGCCACGGACAATGGGTGCCGCATCGCCCAGCCGGATCCCTACCGCACCGTGGCCGCCGGCACCTGCGACGGCACCCTGTTCGGTGGTGACCTCGTGCTGGCCAGCACCCCGGGCTACTGGACCGCGTGGAGCCAGGGCGGCCGGGCGCGGCTGGAGCACTTCAAGAATGGCCCGTCCGACACCACCATCACCACGGCCGCGAAATCGAGTCATCCACACCTGGTGGGCTACGGGGCCGGCCGGATGCTGCTGACCTGGGCGTCAGGCTCCGCGATGGCCGGGCTGGTGTACGACGCCGGCAGTGGCAAGGCCGTGGGGAGCCAGTTCGCGATCACCGTGAAGGACCACAACTACCAGGCGTTCAAGGCCTACCCCGACGGTAGCGCCGCCTATCCGGCCGCCGGCAGCGGCAACACGTCGATCCGGATCGCCCGGGTGATGCCCCTGAACAGCTGATCCGGGGGCGCCGAACCCGCCAGGATCCGGGTGGCCTCACCCGGGCGGGTTCCCGTCCGCGCGCTCGGACAGCCACGACGGCTCGCTACGGGGCACCACGAGCCCGATCTCGTAGGCGAACACGACGAGTTGCGCCCGGTCGCGTGCACCGATCTTCATCATGGCGCGGTTGACGTGGGTCTTGGCCGTTGCGGGGCTGATGAACAGGCGCTGGGCGATCTCGGTGTTCGACAGGCCGGCACCCACCAGCGTGGTGATCTCGCGTTCGCGGGCGGTCAGCTCGGACAGGCCGACGACGAGACCGCCCCGAGTCGGATCAGGCTGGGCCAGGAACCGCCCGATGAGCGCCGTCGTGGCGGCGGGGGACAGCAGTGACTCGCCCGCGGCGACCGTGTGGATGGCCTGGAGCAGGCTGGCGGGGTCGACGCCCTTGCCGAGATAGCCGCTGGCCCCGGCACGGAGGGCGGCCACCACCAACTCATCGGTCTCGAAGGTCGTCAGCACGAGAACCTTCACGCCGGCGAGGGCCTCGTCGGCGGTGATCCGGCCGGTGGCCTCGATACCGTCCATATCCGGCATCCGGATGTCCATCAGGACGACGTCGACCAGCGCGGTGCGGGCCTGGGTCACGGCCTCCGCACCGGTCGAGGCCTCGGCCACCACCTCGATGTCGGGGGCGGAATTGAGCAGCAACCGGAACGTGGCGCGCAGCAGCGCCTGATCATCGGCTAGCAGCACGCGAATGGTCATGAGGTCACCTCACCGGGGCGCACCGGGCCGGCCGCGGAGTCCGGGTCGTCACGTATCGGGATGGTGGCGTGGACGACGAAGCCGCCGTCCGGTGCTGCCCCGGCGGTCAGGGTACCCCCGCAGGCCAGGGTCCGTTCCCGCATGCCGATGAGCCCGTTCCCGGTGCCCGGTCCGTGGTGTCCGGGCGGGAGACCGGGGGCGGGACCGTTGGTGATGCGCAGGTCGAGATGGCGTGGCAGCCAGTGCAGCGTGACGTCCACCGGTGCGCCCGGGGCGTGCTTGGTGGCATTGGTCAGGGCCTCCTGCACGATGCGATAGGCGGCCGGGTCTCCGCTTGGGGCGAGGGCCCGGGGTGGCCCGGTCGCGGCGAGGGAGATCGTCGTCCCGGCGGAGCGGAAGCCGGCGAGCAGGCCGGTCAGCCGGTCGATGCCGGGTACGGGGTGCAGCGCCTCGACGTTGTTGGTGGCGCGGTCCGGTGTGTCGTCGTCCTGGCGGAGCAGGCCGACCGTGGCGCGCAGCTCGTCGAGGGCCTGGCGGGTGTTCAGGCTGATGTCGTGCAGGGCGGTCGAGGCCGCTTGCGGGTCGGTGCGCAGCAGGTAGTCCGCGACGCTTGCCTGGGCGTTGACCAGGGTCAGATGGTGGGCCAGGACGTCGTGCAGGTCCCTGGCGATGCGCAGCCGCTCGGCCACGACCGCCCTGCGGGTTTCCGCCAACCGGTCGCGTGCCTCGCGGGCGGCACGCTCCCTGCGCGTGGTGACCAGGACCCCGGCACCGGTAGCGATGATCACCAGGTTGAACATCACCACGTCCGTGGCGAGGAGGGTGAGTGGCTGGTGATGAGGAGCGCGGCGGCCGAGGTGCCCCCTGCGGCCCACGCGACCGGCCATGGCCGGCGGCTCGCCACGGTCCAGGCCGCCGCCATCGTTGCGAGGGGTACCGGCTGGTACGCCCCCATGGCGACCTGCGCCGTCGGGTGGGCGTCGATGAACGGCAGTACCGCGAGGTGACGACATTCGATGGCGACGACGCCGACGAGGGCGACCAGGGGCCACCGGGTGCGCAGGAGCAGTGGCAGCCAGGCGAGGACGCTGAAGACCAACAGGGTGGACCCGGGAAAGGCCGGGTGGCCCTGCCGCACGGTGGCCGTGGTGAGTGTGACCACCAGGATCATGGCGGTGAACCCGGCCTGCGCCGTCCGCCTCGTGAAGCCCACCCTCACTTCCGCGCCATCGCTGGGGCCGCCGCACCACTGGCCACCAGCCTGTCGGCAGGAGCCGCGGCAACAGCGGCACCGGCGGCGGCAGCCGGAACGGAGATCGTCTGCGGCGGTTCTGCGGAACCCTCGATGGACAGCCGGGGGGTGAGCCGGTCGGCCCAGCGCGGGTAGGACCAGTTGTGCCGCCCGATGAGGCTCATCAGCGCCGGGACCAGGGTGAGGCGCACCACGATGGCGTCAACGAGGACGGCGCTGGCCAGCCCGATGCCGATCGCGGACACGATCCGCTCGCCGCTGAACCCGAACGAGGCGAACACGCACAGCATGATGGCCGCGGCGGTTGCGATGACCTGCGCGGTCTCGGCCACCCCGATCCGCACCGAGCGGGCGTTGTCCCCGGTGCGCGTCCACTCCTCGTGCATCCGGCTGACCAGGAACACCTGGTAGTCCATGGACAGGCCGAACATCACCCCGACGACGAGCACCGGGACGATGTACATGATCGGTGCGGCAGAGCCGACTCCGAGCAGGCTGGAACCCCAGCCGAACTGGAAGATCGCGGTGATCGCTCCGAGCCCCACGACGATGGTGGCCACGTTGCTCACCGCACCGATCAGCGGAACCAGCACGCTGCGGAACGCCATCGCCAGCAGCAGGAACCCCAGCACCGCGATCAGTCCCAGGTACAGCGGCAGCTTCCCGATCAGGGCTTGGGACAGGTCGATGTTCGTGGCGGTGCTACCGCCGACGTAGACCCGCAGCTGGGTGCCGGACTCGGCGGCGGGGATGACGCGGTCGCGCAGGGTGGTGACCAGGTCCGCGGTCTGCTCGGTCTGGGCGCTGGCGGCCGGCATGACGGTGGCGACCGCGATCGGCTGCCCGGCCGGGACCGGGGCGGCGTGCACGGCGGCCACATTCGTGATCGAGGGCAGGCGATCCACCAGGGAGCCGAAGGCCGTCGCCGACGCGGTGTCGGGGGTGCGGGCGACCAGGAGAAGGGCGGCGTCGAACCCCTGGCCGAAGGCGTCGGACATGAGATCATGGTAGGCGCGGGTGGTTGAGCCCACCGGGTCGCTGCTGGCATCGGCCGCCCCCACCCGCATGCTGGTCACCGGCCACGCCAGTACGACAATCACCAGTAGGGCGGCGGCGCCGATCCGGCGGGGCGCTTGTTGCAGCAGCAACCGGGTCCAGCGCGGGGCCGGGCCGCTCCGGCGATGACGGCCGTGGGCGTGCGGGACCGCAGCGGTGCGCGCCTCGCGGGCGTGGGCCAGCGTCCGGCGCTGGCGGCGGGAGAGGACCCGGTACCCCAGGGCGGCCAGCAGCGCCGGCAGGAGGGTGATCGCGGCGGCCACGGTGAACAGCACGGTCAGGCCTGCGACCTGTGCCATCCCGGTGAGGACATCGAGGTTGACGACGATCATCCCCAGCAGGGCCATGACGACCGTCAGCCCGGCGAAGACGACGGCGCGGCCAGAGGTCTGTAGCGCCTGCGCGATCGCTTCCGGGACGGGTGCCCCGGCGATCAGCGCCTTGCGGTGCCGATTGACGATGAACAGCGCGTAGTCGATGCCGACTCCCAGACCGATGAGGGCACCCATCGTCAGGCTGGTGTCCGCGAGGTCGAGTACGTGCGAGGCCAGCATGACCACCAGCAGCGAGGCCACCACTCCGGCGACCCCCGTGATGATCGGCAGCGCCGCCGCCCACACCGAGCGGAAGACCAGCAGCAGGACCGCCAGCGCGGCCAGTAGCCCGATCACCTCCGCGCCGGTCGAGGATTCCGGCATCGTGTCGAAGGCCTGCCCCCCGACCCGCACGTCGACCGTTGCGCTGCGCACCTGTTCCGCCGCCTGGATGACCGGCGTGACATCGGCGTCCTCGGCGAGGAGGACGGTCGCGTAGGCCGTGTTCGCGGCCGTGTTCAGCTGCCGCCCGCCGCCAGCGTCGTAGGGGCTGACGACCTGTTTCACCCCGGGCAGGGTCGCCACCGTACCCAGCATGGCGAGGAGATCCGTGCGGACCGCCGCGTCGGTGACCGCGACCCCGTCGGTGTGCCAGGCGATGTTCCCGGTCACGGTGGATCCGGATGGCGCGGACGCACCGCTGTGCTCGGCCTGGGCGAGCAGGCTGTGCGCGGTGGCGGATTCGCTGCTGGGGATCGAGGAGGAATCGGTGAACGCCGATCCGATTCGGACCGCCTGAGCGGCCAGCAGGAGGAGTACGACGAGCCAGCCGCCGAGGACGGCGAATCGCCACCGGGAGCACCAGCGCGCGAGGGGGACCATGGCACGAACCCTTCAGACCAGGAGCATCGAACGCCTTCAGCCTCGGCCGGGGTATGCCTGTCGTCGTCGTCCGCGTGCGGTCATCGCCGGTACCGCAGTTGCGGTACTCCCGGTGTCCCCGCGTCTGCGGGGCGGGGTGCGCGGGTCCGTCGGGCCGGTGGGATGCTCAGCGGGTCGTTTGGAATCCGATGGGTTAGCGATATATCGTTAACGTGTTCTCGATGGGGTTTGTCATGGGCGGGACTGGAACGGGGGTGGCTGGCGTGGGCGCGGCCAGGCGGATCGCGGTTGCCAGCGGGAAGGGCGGCGTCGGCAAAACCACCATCGCAACAAGCCTCGCGCTGCTCTTGGCCGAGAGCGACACCGTCACCTACGTCGACTGCGACGTGGAGGAGCCCAACGGCCAGATCTTCCTGAAATCCACCCGCTGCCAGCGGCGCGAGGTGCTGGTATCCGTGCCGGAAATCGACCCCGACCGGTGCACGAGGTGCGGCGCGTGCGTGACCGCATGCCGCTCCGCGGCGCTGCTCGCCCTGCCGGACCGGATCGCGGTTGTCGACTCGCAGTGCAACGGCTGCGGCGGATGTGTATCAGCCTGCCCGGAGCACGCGATCCGGGAAGTCCCCCGGTCGGTGGGCACGATCGACATTGGCACCGCGGCCGTCGGGGACACGGAGAAGCGGCTTTCGACGGTACGGGGCGAAATGTGGGTCGGCCAGGTCCTTGCGCCGGAGGTCATCCGCGCGGCCCTCGCGGCGGCGGGTGGGAACTCGCTGGTGCTGGACGCGCCCCCCGGCACATCCTGCCCCGCCGTCGAGACGATGAAGACCGCTGATGTGGTCCTGCTGGTCACGGAGCCGACGCCGTTCGGTCTCAACGACCTCGCCCTGGCCGTGGAGGTCGTCCGGTACCTCGGAATTCCCTTCGGCGTGGCCCTCAACCGGGTGGGGATTGGCGACGACCGGGTCGAGGTCTACTGCCGGGACGAGGGCATCCCCATCCTGCTGGAGCTTCCAGACGACCGCAGCATCGCGGCGGCCTGCTCCCGGGGCGAGGTGCTCATCGAGGCATTTCCGGCCCTGCGGTCGCGGTTTGCCGCACTCGCGGCGGGGCTGAGCACGTGCGTGCCGGTCGGCGGCCGGGGCCACCGGGGCGGTCCGGGTGCGCTGGGCGTGACCGCCACCATCCCGGCCCCACCGTGGCCGTCGCAACGCGACGGGGCCGACGCGGACCGTTCCGTCCGCGAGCTGGTGGTGATCAGTGGCAAGGGCGGCACCGGAAAGACCAGCATCGCCGCGTCCCTGCTGGCCTTGGCCGACCGGCCGATCGCGGCCGACTGCGACGTTGACGCGGCCAACCTCCACCTCGTGCTGCAACCGGCCGTCCGGGACACCTGGCTGTTCACCGGTGGCGAGATCGCCCTGATCGACCAGGCGAAATGCATCGGGTGCGGGGTGTGCGCGAGCGCCTGCCGATTCGGGGCCGTCGTGGCGCTCACCACCGGGGACGGCCACGAGTACGTCGTCGACCCGGTGTCCTGCGAGGGGTGCGGGGTCTGCGTCGATGTCTGCCCGACGGTGGCCGTCGAGCTGGTACCCGCGATGGACGGCAACTGGTTCGTCTCCGACGCCAGCACCGGAACACTGGCCCATGCGCGGCTGGAACCGGGGCGCAAGAACAGCGGCAAGCTGGTCTCGCTCATTCGCCGGGAGGCCGGGGTCGAGGCGGTCCGCGTCGGCGCCCAAATTATGATCACCGACGGCTCGCCGGGGATCGGATGCCCGGTCACCGCGTCCCTCACCGGCGCCAGCGCCGTGCTGATCGTGGCGGAGCCCACCCTGTCGGGACTGCACGACCTGCGCCGGGTGGCCGAACTCGTCAAGCAGTTCCAGCTGCGGGCCGGCGTCTGCGTCAACAAGGCCGACATCAACCCGGAACTGGCCGCCCGGGTCGAGATCGAGGCCGCTGCCCTGGGCTTCCCGGTCCTCGGTCGGGTGCGCTACGACGAGGCCGTCACCACCGCACAGCTGCGGCAGGCCACCGTGGTGGATCAGGAGACCGGTATCGCGGCCGGGGACATCCGCCGGCTGTGGACCAGGGTGCGGGACCACCTGCTCTAGCTCCGAGGCATACCACCAGAATCAGCCGCGGCACGACCGCTGCGCGGGTACCGGCCGCTTCGCCGCGAGCCGATGGCCCGCCCTCCCGCACCGGGCGGGCCGGGGTTCCTCGCCGGAACGCTCAGGTATGCCGGACCGGCGGGCCGATGGTGCGCAGCTCCAGGTCGGTCGGGCTGAGCGCCGCCCAGCGGGCCACCCGCCGACTCACGATGGTGATGAGCGCCGGGCTGATTCGCACCAGCCAGGACTCCGCCTGGCTGGTGCCCAGCGCCCGCACCGTCACGGTGGCCTCCTCCGCCGTCAGGGGCTGGAGCAGGACCGCGTCGGCGCCGCCGAGCAGTTCCTCGTCGCCGACCATGACCTCGCCGCGGACCACGAAGGTCGTCCGCCAGGCCACGGCGGGGTCGAGCAGGCTCCAACCGATCGGGCCGACATCGGCCACCACCACCTCGGCCCGGGCAACGCTGCCAGCCGGTGGGATCCGCTCGCCCGGCTGGGCGAACAGCAGGGCGCCTGGCCCGAGACCGATGCGCTGGGCGAACGCCGTCCACTCCGCCGGCCGCAGGGTCTGCACCACGACCCTGGCACCCAGCGCGATCATGCGGAACACCAGCAGCTGGGCACAGGCGAGCCCGCCGAAGAAGGCGATCCGGGTCGGCTCCTGACGCAGGGCGTGCAGGAGGACCGGGGTTCCGTGGCGGTTCCGGCCGATCATCAGGCCACCGCCGCCATCGGCGAGCGCGAGGTCCGGCGCGGCCCCGGGGTCGACGACGTGCGCTGCCACGCGGCTACGGACCAGGGGATACCGGCTCATCCGAGAAACCCGCCGAAGGGCACGGTCGCGAGCAGCGCGGCCCGGTGCCGGCCGTCCAGCCGTTCGGCCGCTCCACCGACGGCGTGCAGCAGCGCGGCCAGCCGCGTCCCCGCAACCTTCAGCGCCGCCTCGTTCGTCGCCGCGAGCCGGATGACCATCTCCAGCTCGACATCGTCCTCGCGGGCGCTCTGCGCGGGGTCCCGCAATGCCGCCATCCCCAGCGTGACGGCGGTTGCCGGCACCTGGCGCAGTAGCTGATCCAGCGGGAAGCCGCCGTCGGGCCAGCGGCTGATGCGGTACGACGTCTGCGGCAGCTGGCCGGTCGTCCAGCCGCGCCAGGTCTCGTGGGCCTCACCGTGGCCGTGTCCCCGGCCGTACACCCCCGCCTGGCCCGGGCGGCGCTCGTCGAAGCAGGCCGCTATCGCCGAGGCGGTGAGCAGGTTGTCCTCGGTGAGCAGCCGGGCGGGCAGGTTCTTCTGCCGGAGCCGGCGGCGGACCCGCTTGACCGCACCGACCAGCGCCGGTCGCAGCTGCGTGTCGTGAAACGCCTCCGGCGTTCGCCGGACCTGGACGGCGATCCAGGAACGCCGCCGGGCCGGTACGGCGCCGCCGGTCAGTGTCCGGTAGGACTCCACCGTGCAACCGGCGTCGCCCAGCACGACCGGGGGAGACCCGATCTGGACGATCAGCTGAACGACGGTCGGCGGCGACCCGGACTCCGCCACCGGCAGCACGGACCACGGCATCGGTAGCGGGCGCGGCACCGGGGCGAACAGCGTGTGGTCACCGGCCCGCACCTCCAGCACGGCCGTCAACCCGGCCGGGTGTGCGATGGTCGCTCCGGTCTCGTCGTTGACCGTCACCGCGCCGAGCACGACCGCCGGCTCCAACACCCCGATCAGGAACCGGCGGGGGTCGGCGGTGTCGTCACCGGGAGCGAAGTGCCGTCGCCGGGCGAGGTACCCCAGCCGTAGCCACAGCCACCAGTAGAGCCAGTGGCCGCGCCACGGCACGACGGTCGCGAGGAGAACGGCACCCGCCACCGTCGCGGCAACGGCGGTCTCCACCGGGCCTCGCCCCATGGCCAGCAGCACCAGTAGCGTCGCCGCCTGCCAGCACAGCACCTGGGGGAGGCGGATGCGCAGCTCGCTCGGGGTCCTCGGCGCGACGGCCGGTGCGGCTTCGGGCAGCTGCGGGACCTGCGCGACCGCGGCCGAGGCCCTGGCTACGCCCGATTGAGCGGCCGGTGGCGCGGCTGGGACGGCGGCCGGG